>NZ_CP017565.2:0-300000 GCF_001865575.2 Paraburkholderia sprentiae WSM5005 | reverse complement strand
CCGGTATGTAGTCGTATCGATGACCTCGGGCGGCGGCAGGGCTATCGAAGACGCCGTGGTGCTGGCCGAGTGCCTGGCCGCCCCGGGCAAGGCCGCGCAGGCGCTGGAGGCCTACAGCAGCCGCCGCATTCCGCGCGTCAAACGCGTCTGGGAGGCGTCGTTCCAGATTTCCCGATGGGAACGCGAAGACCCGGTCGGCAACGCGCAAAGAACCGCCGCGTTGCTGCTGGACTGCTACAAATTCCTCGGCGAGCCAATTTAGGATTCCTACCAGACAGCCCCCCCCCAACACAACACAACACAACACAACACGACGCGCGAGAGGAGACAAAGGTGGAACACTGCAAGAAACCCAATCATCGCTTGGGCATGCTCGCATTGGCGGCGGCGGCCTGCGCCACTCCCCAGGCGCATGCTTTCAATATCGGCACGGGCAATGACGATCTTTCCGTCCGCTGGGACAACACGCTGAAATACAGCAATGCGTTCAGGGTGAATGGTCAGAGCAACTCGCTGCTCACTGGCAACGCCTTCTCCGCCAACACGGATGATGGCGATCGCAACTTCAAACCGGGCCTGATCTCCAACCGCGTGGACTGGCTGAGCGAGCTCGACGTGGTCTATAAGCAGCGCTATGGCTTTCGTGTCAGTGGGGCGGCCTGGTACGACAGCGTCTACAACACATATAACGACAACAACTCTCCGGGTACCGCCAACCGCTTCTCCGGCGCCTATAACACCTTCAACCCCACGACCCGCACCCTCGAGGGCCGCGATGCTGAGCTGTTGGATGCCTTCATGTTCGGCGGATTCGACATCGGCAGCACGCGTCTGAACGTGCGAGCCGGCCAGCACTCGGTGCTGTGGGGCGAAAGTCTGTTCTTCGGCAGCAACGCCATCGCCGGCGCCATGGCCCCCTCGGACGTCGTCAAGCTGGCCTCCGTGCCCAGCACACAGTTCAAGGAAGCCATACTGCCGGTACCGCAACTGTCGGCGCAATGGCAACTGACCCCCGCCGTTTCGGTGGGCGCCTTCTACCAGTTCACCTGGGAGGCCAACCGCCTGCCCCCAGCCGGCAGCTATTTCTCCGGCCTGGATTTCGAGCCCGCAGGCGGCGAAGGCCTGTACATCCCCGGCGATCCCAACCCTTTGTTTCGGGGCCGGAACCAGGACGCGAAAAACAGTGGCCAGGGCGGTCTGGAACTGCGCTTCTCGGCGCTTGATACCGACTTCGGCCTGTACGCTGTACGCTTCAACGACAAGAACCCGCAGGTAGTCACTGACATCGGGGCCGCCGGCGTGCCGACCAACTACCACCTGGTCTACCAGGAGGGCATCACCGCTTTGGGCGCCAGCGCCTCGCACACCTTCGGCGACATCCAGCTGGCAATCGAGGCATCGATCCGCAACAACCAGGATCTGGCCTCCCCCCGCGCCAGTGACGTGTCGGCGCTGACCGGCACGGCGGCCAACAACAACAGCGGCAATCCCGCCTATGCCGTGGGACGCACCGCCCACATGAACGCCAGCACGCTCTGGACCCTGCCTTCGTCGCCCTTGGCCCGCGAAGCCTCGCTGACCGCCGAAGTCATGTGGAACCGCGTGCTGTCGGTGCAGAAGAACCCCCAGGCGCTCGATCCCAACTCCACGCGCGACGCCTGGGCATTCCGCATGGTGCTGGAGCCGACCTACCGCCAGGTGCTGCCGGGCCTGGACATCAGCGTGCCCCTCGGCATCGGCTGGAGTCCCGCCGGCTCACGTTCGCAAGCCCTGGGCCCCTCGCTGCCCGCAACAAACGGCGGCGACATGAGCATCGGCGTGAAGGGCACCTACCTCGACCAGTGGTACTTCAGTTTGGCCTACACGCACTTCTACGGCCCAAGTGCTCCGATATTAGCCGGCGCCCCCGCGAGCCTCACCTACGGGCAGTACATGAAAGATCGTGACTTCGTCGCGCTGTCCGTAAGCACTACTTTCTGATCCAAAGGCAAGAGAGGAGCAATTCATGAAATTCCAGACACTCGCCCGCGCCGCCACGGTGCTTTCCGCCCTGGCCGTAATGGCCTCCACCCACGCCGCCGTTACTGCCGACGAAGCCGCCCACCTGAAAAGCGACCTGACACCGTTCGGCGCCGAAAAGGCCGGCAACAAGGAAGGCACCATTCCCGCCTGGACCGGCGGCCTGATAACGCCCACTCCCGGCTTCAAGAACGGCGGCCGCCGCCCTGACCCCTTCGCCAATGAAAAGCCCATACTGCAGATCACGGCGAAGAACATGGATCAGTATGCCGACAAGCTGGCCGAGGGCGTCAAGGCGCTGCTGAAGAAGTACCCCGACACCTATCGCCTCGACGTCTACCCGACACACCGCTCGGCCGCCGCGCCGCAATACGTCTACGACAATACCTTCCAGAACGCCACGCGCGCCACGCTGGTCGAATCCAGCTCGGGGGCAATGTCCAAGGGTGCCATTGGCGGCATTCCCTTCCCTATCCCCAAGAATGGGGCGGAAGTCATGCTCAATCACAAACTGCACTGGGGCGGCGAGTCCTTTGTCGAGAGCGCGCACAACTGGCAGGTCACGGCCGACGGCAAGGCCGTGCTGCTTTCGGACGTCACCGAGCAAAGCAACTCGCCCTATTACTTCAAGGACGGATCTTCCGACAATCTCCGCGACGATTACTCGATGGTCCGCGTCGACACCCACGGCCCGGCCATCCGCGCAGGCGAAGCGATCGTCGGCCACCAGACCATCGACGAATCCCACACCAACACGTGGGTGTACTTGGTAGGCCAGCGACGCGTGCGCAAGCTGCCCAACGCCTGCTGCGACACGCCGACCCCAGCCGCCGCGGGCGTTATGTCGTTCGACGAGATCCAAACCTTCGCCAGTCGCATGGATCGCTTCGACTGGAAACTGATCGGCAAGAAGGAGATGTACATCCCTTACAACTGCAACCGTTGGCTGGCGGCCACCAAGGACAGCGACATCCTCGGCCCGCATCACCTCAACCCCGATTACATCCGCTGGGAACTGCACCGCGTCTGGGTGGTGGAAGCCACACTGAAACCGGGCGAGCGCCACACCTCGAAGAAATCGCTCTACTACGTCGATGAGGACTCCTGGCTGGCTGTGCTGGCCGACCGCTACGACGCCAACGACAAGCTCTGGCGCATGACTTACTCGATCCCGGTCGCCATGCCCGACGTCCCCGGCGAGATCCCCTTCGGCTTCGGCGCCTACGACCTGTCAGCCGGCAGCTATGACGCCATGGGACTCGGCGCCGAGGAGAAGATGCAATACAAGATCAACGCGACCCCCTATCCGGAATCGTTCTTCGCACCCGAAAACATGGCTGGCGAAAGCGTGCGCTAACCCTCACATCAACATGAGTATGGCTTTGTTCGGAAGGGGCGCGATTGTTATAAAACCGTAAGATCAAGGGGCGCGTGGATCAAAGCGGATGCCGTACAAAGCCAGACTCAAAGCAGGTCAGGAGCGTAAGCGCGAGAAGCCCGGCTACCGGTGGTAACGAACTGTCGTGAATATAACCAGAGCCTGAAGAAACGCGGGAAAATCAGCCTCTATTTTCCCGAGGGCGATCTCAAGGCGCAGTTCATCAACGCGCCGGTGTATGTGCGCGGGGTCTCCGGACGACTGCCGTCGTACACCGCGGCTTACGTTGAACTGATCTAGTGCGACACGTGTCGCCGTCTGCCGCGCGCCAAGCGGCATGTAGCAGGCGGTAAAGCTCGTTTTTGCCTTGTCACGCACGGCGAAATTTAAACGGATCGTCGCGCCGTGATCTGCTGTACGACCAGCAGTTGCCTATCTGGCATGCGTAACTGGTAACGGTTGGGTATGAAGCTTCAGAGACAACGCGCCCCTCGACTGAGGCGAATCAACGATGTGACGTTTCCGAAGGGCTTGCGTTGCAATGGCAAGACCGGCGTCAATACGGCGCTTAATGCTGCGCTCGAGCTGTATGCAGGGAATCTTGCACGTACAGTTCTTCGGGGGCCCCGCTGCCGAGAGGTAGTGGGGCTACCTGGGGGATGCGGCAAATTACCGGCAAGCGATGCATCGGCTCGACCTTGCTGACACGAAAAATCGGGTCGCAGGAACGCGAGGGCGTGAGTATCGCGAACATTCTTAACCGGTGGAACTCGTTTGCCAGGCCCATTCCTTTCAAAAATGGATAGTTGCGTCCGTAGTATGGAGACCCGGACCCTTCCGAACAAAGCCGGAACGATCCATGTGTTTGACGTGTGCACGGTACATCTGCGTCCTAATACGGATCGTATCGGTTGTATATAACCAAGAGCCAGCAGGCAGGAGACAATGTCATGCTTTATCACCCCACCCGGTGGCACGCGCGAGCTCTGCTTGCCGCCTGCATCGGTGCATTCGGCGTGGGCACAGCCTGGTCCGCCGCGCCCGTCGGTCCCGCGCGGGATCGCCCTGCCGTCATCTCGCAGCGGGCAGCGCAATCGGTACTACTCGGTATCGAGCAGGCGGGCAAGCGTCTGATTGCAGTGGGCGAGCGCGGCATCGTGGTGGTATCGGACGACAATGCCGCTACATGGCGCCAGGTCTCGGCGCCCGTCAGCGTGACACTGACGGCAATTCGCTTCGCCGATGACAAACATGGCTATGCGGTCGGCCACAGCGGCACCGTGCTCGCCACCGTCGATGGCGGCGAGACCTGGACACGCGTGCTCGACGGCCGTCAGGCCGCGCAGATTTCCCTTGCTGCCGCCCAGGCCAATGGCAATGCTACGGCCCTCCACGACGCCGAGCGCCTTGTGGCCGACGGCCCCGACAAGCCCCTGCTCGACCTGCTGGTGCTCGACGCACGGCGCGTGATCGTCGTCGGCGCCTACGGCATGGCCTACTACACCACGGACGGCGGGCAGAAGTGGAGCTCCTGGGCGGATCGCCTGGACAACCCTCGTGGCCTGCACCTGTATGCGATCCGGCGTCACGGCGAACGCATTCTCGTGTGCGGCGAACAGGGACTGGTGCGGCTGTCAGAAGACGGCGGCCAGACCTTCACGGCAATCAAGACCCCCTATAGCGGCAGCTTCTTCACCGCCGAGCTTCCCTCCGACAACGAAATCGTGGTGGCCGGGCTGCGCGGCAACGTGCTGCGCTCGCTCGATGCCGGCGCGAACTGGAAGCAAATCACGACGCCAGACGCCGCATCCATCACAGGCTCGGCCGTGCGCGCCGACGGCTCGCTGGTGCTGGTGGACCAGGCGGGCATGGTGCTCAGTGAAAGCGAAGGCGCTTTCGCTACGCTGAACAGCACCCGGTTGCCATCCCTGACCGGCGTTTTCCCTAGGCGCGACGGTTCGCTGCTCACGCTCAGCGTTCGGGGCGTTCTGTCTGCGCCCAACGGAGGCCAGAAATGAAGTCTGTTCCCGTCATCCACATGGACAAAGTCGGCACCTTCGATCCGCGCTCCGGCTCGCTCGTGGAACGAGCGTTGTTCAACCACCGTCTGGTCGTGGTGGTACTGTGCGCCATCGTCACCGCGCTACTGGGCTGGCAGGCCACCAAGCTGCACCTAAACGCCAGCTTCGAAAAAACCATCCCGTCCCACCACCCCTATATCCAGAACTACCTGCGCTACCAGAACGAACTCTCCGGTCTCGGCAACGCGGTGCGCATCGCCGTGGAGAACCCCAAGGGCACCATCTACGACGCCAACTATCTGCGCGCGCTGCGCGGTCTTTCCGACGAGATCTTCCTGCTGCCCGGCGTCGACCGAATGAAGATGAAATCGCTGTGGACCCCCTCGACCCGCTGGGTCGGCGTGACAGAGGATGGCCTCGAAGGCGGCCCCGTAATACCCGACGGCTACACCGGGACGGCGAAAAACCTGATGGCGCTCGACGCCAACATCGCCCGCTCGGGCGAGATCGGCCAGATCGTTTCCCTCGATTCGCGGTCCACCGTCATCTTCGTGCCGCTACTGGCCCGCACGCCCGACGGCCAGCCGTTCAGCTACGCCGCCTTCTCGGAAAAACTCGACGCCCTGCGTGTGAAATACGAGCAGCAGGGCCTGAAGGTGCACATCACCGGCTTTGCCAAGCTCGTGGGCGACCTCATCAACGGCGTGCGCGCGGTGCTGATGTTCTTCGCGTTGGCGGTCGCGATCGCGGCGGCCATGGTCTTCTGGTACACGCGCTGCATCCGCTCTACCCTGCTGGTCGTTGCGGCTTCGCTGGTCGCCGTGGTGTGGCAGCTCGGCTTGCTGCCAACGCTCGGCTACACGCTCGACCCCTATTCCATCCTCGTACCCTTCCTCGTGTTCGCCATCGGCATGAGCCACGGCGCGCAAAAGATGAATGGCATCATGCAGGACGTCGGGCGCGGCATGGACAAGCTGGTGGCGGCACGCTTCACTTTCCGCCGCCTCTTCTTGGCGGGCTTGACGGCGCTGCTGGCCGACGCGGTGGGCTTCGCCGTGCTGCTGGTCATCGACATCCAGGTCATCCGTGAACTGGCCATCGCCGCCTCGCTCGGCGTGGCCGCGCTGATCTTCACCAACCTGATCCTGCTGCCCATCATGCTGTCCTACACCGGCGTGAGCGCCAAGGCCGCAGCGCGCAGCCTGCGCGCCGAAACCGCCGACGCCGCTGGCGAGGACAAGCACGCGTTATGGGCCTTCCTGGACCACTTCACCCAGCGCAAGTGGGCATCCATCGCGGTAGCCACGGCGGTAGTCATGAGCATCGCGGGCCTGGCCGTTGGCGCCCATCTCAAGATCGGCGACCTCGATCCGGGCGCGCCCGAGCTGCGCGCCGACAGTCGCTACAACCGCGATGTCAGCTTCATGAACCGGAGCTACGGTGCCTCCAGCGACGTGCTCGCGGTCATGATCAAAACGCCGGAAGGCGCCTGCTCCCAATACGACACGCTCAACAAGATCGACGCGCTGGAATGGCAACTGCGCCAACTTGACGGCGTGGAAGACACCAATTCGCTTGCGCTCCTGAACCGCCGCATGCTGGTCGGCCTGACCGAAGGCAATCCAAAGTGGTACGAGTTCCTGCCCAACCAGGACATGCTCAACACCGTCACGGCCGGCGCGCCGCGCGGCCTCTACAACGATAGCTGCGGCCTCCTCACCCTGTACGTCTACCTACGCGACCACAAGGCCGACACGCTGAACCGCGTGGTGGAGCACGTCGAGGCATTCGCCCGCGAGAACAACACAAAGGATGTGCAGTTCCTGCTGGCCGCCGGCGCCGCCGGCATCGAGGCGGCGACCAACATCGCGGTCAAGGACGCCTGGCGCAAGATGCTGTACCTCGTGTATGGCGCGGTGGTGGTGCTGTCCTTCATCACTTTCCGCTCTTGGCGCGCGGTAGCGGTGGCGGTGCTGCCGCTGATGCTGACTTCCGTGCTTGCCGAGGCGCTGATGGTGGCACTGGGCATGGGTGTGAAGGTCGCCACGTTACCGGTGATCGCTCTGGGCGTGGGCATCGGCATCGACTACGCGCTCTACATTCTGTCGGTAACACTGGCGCAGCTGCGCGAGGGCAAGAGCATGTCAGAAGCCTACTATCGCGCCCTGCTCTTCACCGGCAAAGTCGTGATGTTCACCGGCGTCACACTGGCCGTCGGCGTCGTCACCTGGGTTGCCAGCCCGATCAAGTTTCAGGCCGACATGGGTCTGCTGCTGGCCTTCATGTTCCTGTGGAACATGCTTGGCGCGCTGATCCTGCTGCCCGCACTGGCGCACTTCCTTCTGAGACCTGCGCGCGGCGCGTCGTACCGGGAAGCAAAAAACGCATTTTGAATCACATCAACGTAATGTGGTTCGTGGCACTGCCCCTGGCTGTGCTGGCAGGGCAAGCGCCAGGGGCAACCGCCATCCAGGCCAGCCGAAATCCTTCTTCCGACGCGCAGTTCAAAGCATTGGTCGCGGGCGAAGTCGACGCCGTCGTTTCGGCGATAGACAACGTCATCGGCTGGAACCGTCGGCTTGGCCCCAAGGATTTTCGGGTGGTGGCGCAAGTCGAGCCGACCACGCCCCTGGCGCTGGTCGCCGCGCCTGACCGCAAGAGCGTGGCCGACCTGCGCGGCGCCAACCTGCTCGTCGACGCGGTTGACAATGGTTTTGTCATCGCCCTGCAAGCCATGTCGCGCGAAGCTGGCATCGACGAAAACGGCTGCGGTTTTACCCCCGCTGGCGGCGTGACAGAACAATATCAGGCCCTGCTAGACGGCCGTGGCGATGCCACGCTGCTGGGGCAGCCCTTCGCGACACAAGCCGCCGAGGCCGGGGTTGGTGGGTAATCCTCCCGTCCAGTAAGCGGGATCAGAAGTAGAATTTCCAGCAAAGGGAGTTCTACGCAATGAAGAAGTCGAGGTTAACAGATAGCCAGATCATGGATGCGCTGAGGCGGGCGGAGTCCGGGCTGGCGGTACCGGAGATTTGCCGGGAGCTCGGTATCAGCACGGCGACCTTCTACAACTGGCGCGGCAAGTACGGCGGCATGGACGTATCGCTGATGGCGCGGATGAAGGAGCTGGAGACCGAGAACGCACGGCTGCAAGATGTACGTTAAAGAGAAGTTCAAGGCCGAGATCGTCGCGGAGGCGCTGGCAAAAAAAAGACTGAGGCCATCTTCTCGCCGCGAGATGGCCAGGGACGCAGTAGCACGCCGAGGGGGTGTCGATCCGGCTTGCATGCGAGGCATTTGGCGTAAGCCCGACGTGTTACCGCTATGAGCGAAAGCACAATGCGGAGAACGATCAGATCGCTGACTGGTTACTGAAGCTGACCGACAACCACCGTAACTGGGGATTCGGGCACTGTCAAGTTGAGGAGCACAGGCTACGTGCCGGCCTCAAGAATAGTTATCCTTATCAGATAGCCCGGTTGGCTGCCAGTGAGGCGGTCCAGTCATGCCATGTAGCGAGCCGTTCTTGCAACATGGCGCGATGACATGCCGCGCTCATCCGATGTCTGGGCAACGCGAAGTGCTGCCGGCTCGGGCCGAAGCATGAGAGAAACGCCTGCGTGCGACGGGCATCGCGAAAGCCGCACATCTGGCGTTCGCGCCTGCGGGTTTGCTGGTGACTATTCTCGGCGCGGTTGTTCACGCGGCTCGATGGTTGACTTGCAAGCCCCGTGATTTTACAGCGGACGCGGTCAATCTACCGGATGTACCCGCTGCAGTTTACGCGCCGGTGCGGCTCCCCAGATGTCCGGCGATGGCGTGCACGGCTAGGCGGGATGCGCCGCTCTGCGGGGCGGACACGGGTGGTTTCGTCCGATTGATTTTCGAAACGGCGCGTATAGCAGTGGACGTGTGAGCGAGGCGCGGGCTCACCGTCCGCGCTCGCCGGTTTGCGCACCGACGTGCGACGTTGCGTGCGCGGCATGCGGACGGGTGCCAGCGCGCTGCCGCCCCCGATGACCCGCTCAGCGCTCGCGTTGGCAGGTCGTCCTGTGGCCCATGACGGCGTCCATGTCAAAAAAGTAGCAGCTCACTGTTTCCTGGTTCGGTTTCGAGAAGCGTAAACAGAAAAAGGCAGATGCCGCTCCTGCGGGTCTACCCTTCGAGAAGAACTTTAACCGACTTTCTGCGCCTCGCGCAATTGTCCGAATCAGGGCATCCCCGGCGGCCGGAAACAACAGCGCCCGCAACCGACGGGCGTCGGTGCGGGCGCTGTACTGCGACCGGATTGCTGCCGGCTCAGGTCTGCGCTGCCAGAGCGCCGAAGTGCTCGGACCATGAGGGGTCCGGGAATGCCCCGACCGCCCACACCAGCCCGCAGACTGAGCTCGATTTTCCATGCGACATGTCGATGCGTAGCACGTCCCTCGATTTGCGAAGGGTGCAGAGGGCGGTTGCATGAACTAAAGCGACACGATCTTCGCGGCGGTCACGCGGCGAGCGATATCGGCCGCTTGAATCTCGCAAAGTGTTGCCGCTTCGAAACTTCTTGCTTGTTCGTTCACGTTACTTTTTTTGCTTGGTTCGCGCGCCTTCAGGGGCTCGCGAGATAGCAACGACGCCCTGCAAAATTATATCAACGCGGCCGCCCGTGGCGGCCGCCAGACATCGCGCAGCAGAGTCTGCAACGGCATGAATAAGGGCGGATGTTGGAGTCTTTGCTCGCTCCAGCGCGCGGGCCCTATCAATCAGGTCTCGGGTTGACATTCGGCCTCGCTTCGAAGCTTGTGATTCGCTCCTGAAAATATTCCAGCATAGGAACCGCCTCATACTTCGATGTGTTCAGGGCCGCCACTGCGCGATCATTGAATGTCTCGCAGATAACTCGCCCCGTCTCTTTCTGTCCGATTATCCGGCTTGCCGTACGCGCCAGACTCTGCTTGAAAATCAGTGAGCCGGGCGACTGCGTTGCTTTGCGTAAGCAAGGGCGTTCTTTGCGGTCGTGCGGGCGGCATCCAGTTCGTATTCGCAACACGCGATGCACGCAGCCAGCAGATATTTTGATTCGATGCTGGGTCGATGAACGTCGATCAGTTCCACCGCATCCATCAGCGCCTTGGCTGCCGCGTCACCGTCTTTGTTCACGCTACTTCCGGACGATCCTGCGCCTCACTGCTCCCATCGCCGTAGCAGTGGATGCCGGCATTAGAATCGAAGTAGCCAACATCGGCGCGCACTTCGGTGCTGCAGGTGAAGTTGCGGAATGCGTACACGCCGCGATCCAGACCGGTCACGATAGCCGTCAAGTTGCCAGTCGCGACAACGCGTGCCTTTGCCTGGCTCACATTCATTGAGTATCTCCTTAGGAGGACTGCTAAACCCGCCGATCATTAGCCGTTTCGGTCGTTAAGCATTTCCATTGATCAGCGAATCGGATGCTTACCGAATCCTTGTGGCGTCTTGCGATAGCGTTCATGCTTTTGAAGCTCTGCCAGCACAGCCAAAATTTCTGCGGCCGCAGCATGAAGCGCGGAATCTTTGATGCTGTTTTTGAAGTTTGGATAGGCCAGACTCATGACCTGTTCCGAAAGCGCCACCGCGATGGCCGAGCGTTGAATGTTTGCGCGCAGAGGAAATGGCGGCCGGGCGTCTTGCGCACGCCGGCGGCAGGAAATTCAGCTTCGATGTCGCCGCGACGGCAAGCGCGCACGAGAACCGCGCGGAGAACTCAGGACGCGTCAACAACGCTGAACGCCGAGTCCAGAGAATGATTCACATAATATTTCGATGCCCTGCTGGCGGCGACGACGAGTCTATGCGGACCTCGCACGAAGCCATCTATCAAGCGCTCTACATTCAGGGCTGCGGTGCATTGCGACGCGAACTCTCTGCGTGTCTGCGTACCGGCCGGGTACTGCGCGTGCCACGTGCCAGAACGCAGCAACGAGGTAAAAGATTTATCACCTCGGAGGTGCTGATCAGTGAGCGTCCGGCCGAAGTTCCCGATCGCGCTTTTCCAGGCCATTGGGAAAAGATCTGATCATCGGCTTGAACAGCTCTGCGATTGGCACTTTGGTTGAACGTACCACCCGATTCACGATGCTGCTTCATCTACCACCCATGCCAGGTCATAATTCTGGAGTTCGGGTGAAGAAACGGGCCGGCGTTAGCTGGCCACGGCCCCCGGACAACTAAACGGTTTAGAGGTCGATTGGACCTCGCAAAAAGTCGCTGGCATAACACAGCATCGCCACGCCGTCACAAACACGGCGCCGATTTCCCTAAGGTGCCGGTGAGTCTGCATATGACGGCCCGAACTGCTCCAGAAGGTACTTCCGGAAATCCGCGGGTACTTCCGGGTGGCTCAACACGAACTCAACCGTCGCCTTCAGATACCCGAGCTTGCTGCCGCAATAGAAGCGCGTGCCGCGATACTTGTACGCCAGAACCTGTTCGTCACCGAGCAGCGACTGGATCGCATCTGTCAGCTGCAGTTCGCCGCTTTCGCTCGGCTTGAGGGTGCGGAGATGGTCGAAGATGCGTGGCTTGAGCACATATCGGCCAACCACGCCGAGATTTGACGGAGCGACTTCGGCAGACGGCTTTTCGACGATGTTGGACATCTTAACGATTGAGTCTGCCCAGAGCTTGTCGTCAATAACTCAGTACGACTTCGAGTCCTGAGGCGAGATTTTTTCAACGCCGATAAGGGAGCTGTGATAGTGGTCAAGGACGTCGATCATCTGCTTCATGACCGGCGGGGTGCCGTGCAGCAGGTCGTCCGCGAGAATCACCGCGAACGGGTTGTCTCCGACAAGTTTTTCCGCGCACAACATTGCATGGCCTGAGCCCGGCGCTTCAGGCTGGCGGACGTAGAAGCAGTCCTCATGGCTCGGCCTAATGCTGCGCACGAGCTCGACCAGTTTCGTCTTGCCTCGTGCCTCGAGTTCAGCTTCGATCTCATACGCCTTGTCGAAATGGTCTTCAATCTCGCGCTTGCTTCGGCCCGTCACGAAAATCATCTCGGTAATGCCCACCGCAATCGCTTCTTCCACCGCATACTGGATTAGCGGCTTGTCGACGATGGGTAGCATCTCCTTCGGGCTGGCTTTGTGGCAGGAAGGAAGCGGGTCCCAAGACCTGCAACTGCGAAGACAGCCTTAGTGACTTTCAGCATGTTTGATTAGTATTGTTCGTGAACGGCTCCGCAAGCGGTCGAACATGTCACTCCGCGTGGGGAGAGCTAAGGACCGTCAATACAAAAAAAGCGGTCCTTCTTGGGAGCACGAAGGGCCGAAGCAAGCCGGCCACGGACGGGGGTTGTGGCAGCAAGGGCCGTGAAGGAAGTCTGGACCGAGGGAACCCGACCTTCGACACCGGACGCCACCCTACTGGGTTCATTCGCGCATTGTCTACCTTCCGTCTAACAGGTCTCTCAGATCCACTCAACACTCGTCGCTCGAAGCGCGCGAGTTAATAAACTTCAATAGCGGGGAAGGCCACGCCGTTTGCAGATGCCGCTGTCACCAGAGGTTCCGATTTCATGCCCCACGCGATATTGATCTCGGGATCGTTCCAACACACAGTGCGCTCAAAGGTTGCGTTTCGGTTCGACGTCGCTTTGACAAGTATCTCTGCAACGTCGGAGCGCACATGGAATCCATAGGCGAACCCGGGTGGAATCCACATCTGCCAGTTGTTTGCCGAGGAGACACGCTCCCCAACCCAGCGCCCGAAGGTGACTGACCACCGTCGAACATCGACCGCAACGGCGAATACATCCCCGCTCACCACTCGCAGCAACAGACCTCGAGGCTGCTGTAATTGATAGTGGAGGCCGGTCAATACGTTATGGGAAAAGACCATATGCTGGTCCTGAACGAAGTTGTACCCCCGGGCTACATTCTCTTCAAACCACTCCTGGTCGAAGCTCTCAAAAAACAGTCCGCGCGCATCATTAACGATGTGCGGTTCGACGATTTTCACATCGCGGATCTTGGTATGGCGTATACGACAAGGCATGGATTCGGCGGAAAAAGGGGTGAACATGCTCGTTCAAACGCTTGAATAATTTGGCGTCTAAAGTCATGCTGGTCATCGTCTCAGCAGACCTGCTTTTAAGCCCAGCTCTACCGTGGAACCCATTGAAGTTCTACCTCAAAGTTTAACCGTTACCTCGTGTCCGGTTTTCGCCGGGGCGGCCCACAACCCGAGCGGACTATCGGTATCGGCGGCTTATGCTCTAGCGCGATCCTGCGCTGGCGCCTGGCCTCCTTCTCTTGGAGTTGATCGCTTTATGCCTGCGGCCGTTTAACAATGCCATTCATAAAAAGTGAAACATAGGTGTCGGCGATTTTTTCAATATTCTGCTGATGCCTAGGCGAGATCCAGTTCACCATCCAGTTGCAGGCTCCGAGCACAGCATTGGCCACGATATCAGGCGCGAGCGGATGCATGCCCCCATTCGTTACACCTTCCGATACTGCCTGCCTGAAAATTGCGTCATATTTAACGATGATGCCGCGAACCTCTTTTTGTCGCTGCTCAGATAAGGCCTGAATGTCGCGGTAAAAGACGGTGGCCCACTCACGGTGCTCTGCAAGGAAGCGTACGTGCATACGGATCAAGCTCGTCAAGCGATCGACGGGGTCGGGGACTGACTCAGCAATGCGTTCGGCTTCCCCCACAAAGTGCCCGGAGATGTAGTTGAACACCGCCCACAGCAACTCATCCTTACTCTCGAAGTAGTAGTACACACTCGATTTTGTGTATCCAAGCGTGCTGGCGACTTCATCAAGCGCTACGGCCCGTACACCCCGTTCGGCAAACAAAGTCGCGGCACTTTTGATGATTTCCTCGCGCACGAGCAACCGCTTAAGCGATCTAACGTTGCCCTTTTTAGAGGCTGGCGGCGCGGAAGTCTCTGTGGCCGCTTCTTGTGCTGTGTTTTTAACGAGTCGAGGCATTCGGAGCTGTGCGGTCGAGCAATCGCGAGAGGACGTTTGCCCGAAGTGATGGGGAAAAACACTGGTTCTCTGTTCTGTCACCACCCAACTTTTTAGGCAGGTCAAAGCGACAGCGAGAACTGGGCAGACGTACGGTCAAAAATTCTTCCACCCAGTCTAATCATGTAACCGGCCAGCGTCAACGTTCCGACGCGGCATGCGAAGTAGGTACAAATACTCCCCCAAAAACATTTTGACTCGTTGACACAACGAGTCAAAAGCAATCAATCCGACCGTCGAGTCGAAAAAACGTTCCGGATGACGTCGTCGAATCCACAGAGCGAGAGAGTTGAATCCGAGCAGTCTACGCCGCCCGGCGTCGGTGCACAGGCTTGCAACCGCGATCTACACTTCAAACGTCGCTGACCGCTTCATTTTCTCAACGTTGGTCCAGCCAATTGAGCACGAATTCGGGCTTTCAGATGGAGGCGTCGCAAGTTTGAATCTCGCGCTCGGCCTCGTTCTGATGGACTTGGGCGTTCCGGCTGGAGAGGTGGCGCCGTTGGTTCGGACAGTCAGATCGACCTTACAAGTTGAAGCGCCGGGGTCATCAAGCTGCCGATTTGATCGCTGGCAGCGTTCCGAAGTATGCCTCATCCGGCGTCTGATCGGACAGACTTGAATGGGGCCGTTTCTGGTTGTACAAGCCGACAACACAACACCCATATTAGCGAATCAAAGGAAGTTCTCTACCGCTGGCACCCGTGGTGCGGGCACACGGTGTGTGGACGGTCGAGAGGAAGAATGCAGAGACGGTTTTGCGCTGCGCGCTGGAACCGTTCGAGACGGCGCGTTTGCTGGAAGTGCCGCAGTGGATGTTCGATCCAGTTGCCTGCTTTCGCATTACTTCGGCAACGTCTGCCGCCGTCAACTGTAAGCGTTGCGGGAACCGAAGCGCTTGCTGGCGCAGGGAACTCGTGCCGGGCAGGACGGTGTGGTACAAGCCGAGCACCATCCTTTGTCCCTTACAGGAGGTGCTGATGCCACGCCAGACAAATCTATAACCGGGCGGTCAACTCGACCTGTTCCGTCCTTTTCCGAAGGCACCGCAGTGCGCGCACCTGCCGCAAGAGGTCCGGCAGCAGACCGTGCGTTTGCTGGCGCAACACCGTCGCGGGCTGTTCGCCGTCGTCCACGAGCCGGAGGTGCGCGATGAGTGACAAAATTCGGTCGCAGCATTTGGCGCGCAAGGCCATGTTGTACGTGCGCCAGTCGTCGGCCTACCAGGTCAGCCACAATCTGGAGAGCCAGAAGCTCAGTATGCGATGCAGGATCGTCTGCATCAGTTGGGCTGGAACGAGATCGAAGTGATCGACGAGGATCTGGGGCGCTCTGCGGCCGGAACGCAAACGCGCACGGGCTTCGAACGGATGGTGGCAGAGGGCTCTGTCAGCTTGCTGCGGAAGACGGCGGTACAATGAAGTGATGAAGAAACCCAAATCGCTTTATCACGGTTACCGCTTCCCTGCCGTCGTCATCAGCTTCGCCTGCGCGACATTGAAGAGTTGTTGCTCGAGCGTGGTGTCGTGGTCACGTACGAAACGATCCGTTGCTGGTGCGACAAATTCGGCGCTGGATTCGCCCGTTGCGCCAAAGCGGCGCGGCGCAAGCCGGGCAGCACATGGGCACTGTCAAGTTGAGGAGCACAGGCTACGTGCCGGCCTCAAGAATAGTTATCCTTATCAGATAGCCCGGTTGGCTGCCAGTGAGGCGGTCCAGTCATGCCATGTAGCGAGCCGTTCTTGCAACATGGCGCGATGACATGCCGCGCTCATCCGATGTCTGGGCAACGCGAAGTGCTGCCGGCTCGGGCCGAAGCATGAGAGAAACGCCTGCGTGCGACGGGCATCGCGAAAGCCGCACATCTGGCGTTCGCGCCTGCGGGTTTGCTGGTGACTATTCTCGGCGCGGTTGTTCACGCGCGCAGCCGATTTGACGAAGACGTGCTTCACTTGGGCGAGCTCAGGAATATCTGCCTTCGCCGCCGGATAACTGCGCAACTGGTCGGTAACGATCTTGCGCGGCACCGGATTGGATCGCGGCACCCGCCGAAAGAAGCGCTTGGCCGCGGCCTTGTCGCGCCGCTTTTGCACCAGCACGTCGAGTTCGACACCATGCTCGTCTACCGCTCGCCACAACAGGTACGGCTCGCCGCGCAGCGTCACGAACATCTCGTCCCGATGTCATGTGCTGGCATTGTCAACTTGTCGAGGCTGGGTCATAAGAACGGCAGGAAGAGCAATCTCAGAAAGCGTAGGATCGACGAGCTGCTTCGCGATCGCAAGCGGCGCGCCGGGCGTGTCGCTTGCCCTGGCCGGATGACGCTATCAGTACGACTTGTAGGGCAGGAATTTGCCGCTGAGCACCACCTGGACCCGGTCGCCATTCGCATTCGGCTCGCGCTGGATATCCATCGAAAAGTCGATTGCGCTCATGATGCCGTCGCCGAACTCCTCGTGGATCAACTCCTTGATCGTGGTGCCGTACACATTGACGATCTCGTACCAGCGATAGATCAGCGGGTCGGTCGGCACCGCGGTCGGCAGCGAACCTTTGTACGGGACAATTTGCAGCCACGCGGTTTCTTCGTCGGTGAGGTCGAACAGTTCGCGGGCGACTCCCGCCTGTTTCGCATCGAGCGTCATCTGACCGAGCAGCGCGGCGGTCGTCCACTCCTTGCTCTGGCCGATCTTCGCGGCGATCTCGGCCCACGTCAGTTTGCCGGCAACCTTCGCGGCGACGATTTTCTTCGTGACTTCATTTCGTTCCATGATTGAGTTCCTTTTGAAGAGCCCGGCGATACCGGTTAAGAGAGTTGCAGTGATAGTAATAGTAATCTTGGTTGAGATAACATCCACCCGGAGCCGGGATCGCTTTTCTTCGACGCTGGTGTCCAGCACGCCATTCGGCAACGCGAAGCCCGCGCTCGCATCCGATTCAGCAACTGCAGATAACGCTCGGCGGTTCTCGGCCCATATCATTTCGTCCCGAACCGGTTTGTGCGAACATCCAGCCGGCATCGGGCTTTTTGCCCGTGTCATTGCCAGAGCGCAGTACCTTCGGTCTATCAACTGCCCCTTACCAGGACCTCCTTCTCCCCTCCCGCTCCCCTTTCCCTCTCGCTTATCCACCTCACGCTCGCGCCCGAAGCGACTTAACGAACAATGTCCGACTTTTCTTAACCTTGGATACCTGAACAACGGATCAAGGAATGCCGGCACCTATCATCGATGACGAACTGTGGGCACTGATCGAACCGCTACTTCCACCGCCCAAACCGCGACGCAAGCAGTTCTTTGGACGGCTGCCGGTCTCGGACCGTGCAGCACTCAATGGCATCCTGCTCGTGCTGAAGACAGGGATGCGATGGAACCATCTGCCGACCCGGCTGTGCCTTCAGCTACCCAGGCTCGGGTGTGCGGTTGCTCGCCACGCTGGCCCGTGGCCTGCAGAAGATATCCGCGCTACAGCGCGCGGGCTCACTCACACGGGCAGGCCGTCCCGCGGACTGGTGACCTCGCGCAGCAGGTCGGTGGCCAACTGGACGTAGAGCGCGGTGTTCTCAAGCTTGGTGCGCCCGATCAGCGCCTGGATCACACGGATATCCACCTTCTGTTCACGCCGCATTGCCGGTCGCCTGCGCGTAACCGTCGGCCATACCCACCACCACAGCTTCCCTGAGGCCGAGGACGTATTGAAAATCCGACGGGAAATCCCGGAGCATCGGCAACTCGGTCGAACCGGGATTGCCAAAAAGCTTCTGTATGCCGAGGCGGCGCATCGGGTCAATGACCGCATCGCGCACAGTAATCCGGTCTTCGGCGGTCGATGTCTGGGTGTTCATAAACTGCATCTCGTCGTAATTGCCAGTAGAAGATCCCGGTTTGCGAATCGTCTTGCGATCCATGTTCAGTCGAGCGGCGATGGCAGAAATACTCAGCCCCTGCCGGTGCAGTTCCAGAATCGTCATCACTTCTCCCAGCTCGACCACCGACACCCCCAGGACGGATCTCAAGGGCGATATGGCGGGTGACCAGTCGGTGCGGCGCCGGCATCCTTGCCGCGCACCGCACTAATGAAATCCGGGGGGTTTACTTCGACGAAAGCGGTCCGACGCTGACAACCGCTTCCGAAGTACAACGGCCGTTCCTACTTTGTTTCGTGAGGCAGGCGTTCGGCCTTAAGGTCACTCCTGAACAACGCCAATGTGTAGACGTGGACAATGTCCGATTCACTGTACTTCAGTGACGAAGTTATCGCGGCTGCGACGAACTTTCTTCAAGTTCACAAGCCAATCACCTTCGGCCTCCCGATAACCGAGAGCCAGCATGACAACGCTGCGCAAGTTTTTCGATTTCAAATCGAGGATTTCATCGACCGCTGACGGGTCGAATCCTTCCATCGGCGTAGCGTCGACCGCTTCAAAAGCCGCAGCAATCAAGGCAGCGCCCAGCCCGATGTAAGCCTGCCGCGCTGCGGCCTGATAGTTCGCCTCCGTTCCTCGATCGGCGACAATTCCAAGCAACATTTGGCGATAGTTTTCCCAACCCTCGTTTTTGAAGCCTCGGACCTCGTTGGTCAGGTCGAACATCATATTGACGCGATCGGCCGTGATGTCGTCCCACGCAGCAAATACCAGCAGATGCGAACAGTCGGTAATTTGCGCCTGGTCCCAAGCCACGGTTCGAATGTTTGCGCGGATATCGGCATTGCTCACGATGAACAGCTCAAACGGTTGGAGCCCGCTTGAGGTCGGTGCCAGCCGCACAGCTTCAACGATACGTTCGAGCTTTTCGGCCGGCACGCCTTTCGTCACATCGAACTTCTTGGTTGCATAGCGCCATGCCAGTCTTTCATTGACAGCCGTCATTACATTGCCTTCACATCTGAGTTTGAAAGCAGCCAGAGTACAACAGAATCAGACTTTAAGCTTGAGCGGGCATCACTTCAAAGATGCCAGTCGGCGACCGCCTCGTCGGGTTCGGCGCGACCGATCATGTAGTCCACGTCGATATCGGTTTTGTTCGATTGTCATTCGGGTTGTCTCCGCTATGGCGGGGACGTCTTTTGCGTCCTTGCTAGCAAGCGGCTTCAGCTGTTGTGCTCGCCGAGCGATGGAACGGCGTCGTCGGCGTCGGGCAAGCCCGCTTAAAACTTCACGGGAATGCGCACCGCTATAGTCGCGCCGTTAGCGAGTTCGCCGATCATGTCGGATCGTGAAACAGCTGCTGCGCATCGAGCGGCGGCGACACCGGCAGATCGAAAGACGCGAGCGTGTCGAGCCATTCGCCAAGCGTGCGCTGCAAGAACATCTGCGCGAGCAGCGAGTTGACCTCACGCTTGAACTACTGCCTGCCCTGCCCTGGCGTGACGCGAAACGATCGTCAGTCAACGCGGAATAGCCGGCTCCGAGCGCTTCCCACAGGTTCAACCGGAACTTGTTCTCCAGAATCGCCAACGCAAGATGCCGGCCGTCTCGCGTCGCGAAAAGATCGTTCTCGGGCATGACGTCGGGCGATGCCAGCGGGCGGTCCGCATACTCGTGCGAGGTGCACGCGGCCGATGCAGTCCACGCCAACACACAGTCGTGAATCGACACGTCAAAATGCTGGCCGCGACCGTTCTGACGCGCGCTCATAACTGCAAGCGCCAGCGCGATCGCGGCGTGACTCGACGCGGGGTAGTCCGCAAGCCGCACACGCGGGCACGTGACCCGGTCGTCGACCTGAACAAAAATCGACCAGAAGCCGCCGAGCGCCAGGTAATTGAGATCGTCGCCAGCCCGGGCCGCGTACGGGCTGGTCTGGCCGAATCCGGAAACCGAACACATCACGATGCGCGGATTCACTTCGGCGAGCGTCGGATAGTCGAGTCCAAGTCGTTTCGCGACGCCTGGCCGGAAACCCTCGACGACTGCGCCCGCATCGCGCCCGGCTCGAGCATGGTCGCCGTGCCGGCGGGACTTTTCAGGTCGAGCGCGACGGACCGCTTGCCGCGGTTGAGTTGGGCGAACACCTCGCGTCCGAGTTGCCGCCGGATCGCCGGTGCCCGCCGGTTCGACCTGTAGCACGTCCGCGCCTAGATGCGTCAGCATCGACGTGGCATGCGGATCGGGCAGCAACTGACTCAGGTCGTTAATCTTGATGCCGTTCAGGCAGGAACATTCAGGTTTCATCGGCATCGCTTCCTTTTAGAGGCTTCCAGCATTCGTGCGCATGTTGCCCGCTCTTTCGGGCCGGCGAGCCAGCGGAGTCGAGTGACACGGGCGATCGTATTGCGCTGGATTTAGCTCGTGCCCGTGAAAACGCCGAACATACGCAGCTTCCGGAACGTCTGCTCGACCGGATGATGACGCGTCACGCCGACATTGCCGTGAATCTGCACAGCCTTATCCGAGATCTCGAAGCAACGTTCCGACACGAACAACTTGCAGGCCGCGGCCTTCATCCGCGGATCGGCGCCCGCGTCGGCGAGCGCGGCGGTTTGCTCGATCATGCTTTCGCACGCCCGCAGTGCGGCGGCCATGTCGGCGAGCATGCGGTGGATCGCCTGAAAGCGCGCGATCGGGCCGCCGACTTGCCGGCGCGTACGCGCATAGTCGAGCGATGCCTCATAGGCGGCGGTAGCGAGCCCGAGCATCGTCGGAAAGTGCAGCAGGCGGTTCACGTTGATACGCGACATGCCGAGCTTGAAACCGTTGCCCTCGCCGCCGAACACGTTGGCGCGCGGTACGCGTACGTCGACGAAACGGATAGCCCACACAAAACGGGAAGCGTTGCGCGCGTTGGTTTCACCGTCCGCTCCAGAGAGATGAGCGGACCTAAGCGGCTCGCGCCGCTTGCAATCCTCCACCTATGTTCAGGGCTCGCGCGTATCCCAGCTGATCGATCTGCCCGGCCTCGCGCAACTTGTCGAGCAGCAGATCGTGCACCCGACCCCACACCTTTCCAACAGACGCTTCGAATGCCGCCTTCGACAGCTACGGCCGTCACCGCGACGAAGCAAAGCACATAGCCACCGCCGGTGGAGCGGCGTGCGATGAACCAAAGTAGCAGCGTTACGGAAGTAAAAGTAGCAGCAGCTGGCAACACCATGAAAAGCTGGCCGCGCTGCGAAACATCCGGCCATCCTCCCGAACTGACTCGACCACTCGCAACTAACCGCCTCGCTTCGGCGATCATCCGGCCGGTCTACGGCTAAGTGACAGCTCGCGCGCACGGAGCACCCGATCAGAGAATACGCAGGTTGCGGATCCGCCCGATGCAGGGTGAACGCTGCAAGATGAGCCCGGCGATGAATTCGGGCAGCAGCGCGCGCGGCACGTTTGCCGGAAGATCCGCGACGACCTGCGGTCGACAAGCTGTGCTCGTAGCTCACGCAATATTTCGTCAGCGTTTCCCTACGCTTTCGACAGCAATTTCAGAATACGGGGATCGTGCCGGACCTGGATTGCCATGCTGATCGTGAGGTGATCCGCATCTTCGTGTTCGGGATTCATCAGGTAGTTGTGCGCGTAAGGAACGACTGCGCTTGGCACCTTAAGCAGCACGCTGCCGCCGGCACCCAGCCATTCAGTCCCGGCATCCTGGGACCACGCCATATCGTCCCGCCAGTTGGCGGGGATGCCGTCGTCGGTCATCTCCGCAATCGTTACGTCGTCTGTCACTTCAACCCTGAGCAGCTGGTACGTATCGGGTAGATCAGCGGGGCTGCCGATTTCCAGATGTACCAGAATCTCGAGAAGGGCGGCCGCGGGGTGTTCGGCCAGATACACTACCGGCTGGCCGGCGAAATGCCATCGGCCCGCTGCCCGCAGGCCACCAATGCCTTTCAGATCAGCGTAGTTACTGATTCTCCACAGGACCATCAGGCAAAGTACCCTTCGTCAAGCTGGACGAGCGCCTCCTCGACCAACCGGGCGCCGTGCTCGGTGCTCGCCATATCGAGCGCGGTCCTCCCACCGAACCGCTTCTGGGAATTTCGCAGCCACAGCATTGCCTTCCCGGCATTGCCAAAGGCTGAGGTAGCCTGGGCGACGATCTTGGCGAGACGAATCGCTTTGTCTGACTCCTCCGTCGAGAGTCGCTCGTGCTGTTGCCGACGGTGTGTCAGCGTCCGCCGGGGGATGATGAAAGACAGTTCGTCGGCCTTCAGTCCGTGCTCTGCAAGACGGTCGATCACGGCGACGCCGACCCGTTCGGTCGCGAGCTCTGCAAGGTCGGAACCGCTGCGCACGGGCGCATCAAGCAGCCGCTGCAACAGGGCGAACTCTTCCCGGCGCGGGTTGCCCGCTCCGCTTGGCTTGAAAGAGACAGTGATCATCGCGGCTCCATTCGGCAATTTGCCCATTCATTATAGGCATTTTGCCGTCCGACTGCCACGCCGCTTTTTGCTTCCCGTTGACGGCGGCCGCCAGTGCCATATCCAGCAATCTCTCCCAACCCTCCCAACCGCAATACGAGGTTTATCCGGCCTCCTGAAACAGCCCATTTTCCAGTTCCGAAAGACTGGTCCATTTGACCGAGGTGCGAAACACCCGGCCATCCTCGCTGACTGATTCGATCACCACCCGCTGACCACTGACTTCGGCAATCACGCGTACGATCCGGGTTCCGTATCGCATCAGCGCTCCGATCGGTGGACACGCTGGGCGACGCCGCCGCCGGGGCACCTTTTTCACTCGGTAGACTCCTTTACTCCGCGATCCTTGCGAACGGTCAGCACAGGCTTCCTCGCCGCGCCGGTGCGCCGCGCTGAGCGCCCTGCGATCCCCACGCCAGAAGCCGGCACAGTGGAAAAGTTTTGTCGAAGAGTCTCAAGCTCGTCCATATACGCAGCGTTGGTTGCCTCGAGCGCGTCGAGCCGACCCCGCATCAGCCCGGCCTGATGCCTGGCGTCGCCCAGCTGGCCTCGCAAGGTTTCCGATTCAGCGCGATGACGCTCGTCATGCTGCTCGGCCCGCCGCCCCGCAGCCTCCAGATCTTTGTGCAGTCGCGTGGCCAGCGCGCGTTCGCGCTCAATCTCGAGTAGCGCGCGCCTTTCCGCGGCCCGCAGACGCTCCTCCGAGCGCTGCCGTCCTCACGCAGCTTGTCCAGCTCGCGCGCAAAGTCCGCGCGGACTTGTGCCAAGGCGGCGTCGCTGTCACGGTTTTCCCGCTGCAGGCGGGCGATATCGGCCTCCAGCGTGAGCCGCGCCGCGTCAGCCACCGCCAACGCCTGCCCGAGTTCACGGATTTCCGTCTGCGCGGTGAGCAGTGCAGCGTTGCGTTCGTCGAGCGCGGCCTCGGCTCGGCCCGCTGCATCCCGCGCCACGCCGATCGCTGCCTGGGCCGCCTCGCGCTCGGCGCCCAGCTCGAGGCGCAGTTCTTCGAGCGCAGCGTACGCGGCGGCTGTCGACCTGTCCCAGAGCGCCGCGATCAGGTCGCCGGCGGCGGCCTGGAGGTCCGGCGGGAGATCCGGCCGTTCGAGCCGTAAGCGGCTCTTGTCACGCAGGGCGGTCCAGAACTCCGCGAGCACCTCGGTCGGCGTGCCCATGCTGCCGCGCTTCACGAGCTGGTAGAGGCGGTTCGCGGTCGGTGTGATGCCGAAGCGGAAGAACACCAGCGCGCAGACCTCGCCGTACAGTTCGCGGGTCTTCGGGAACGTCGCCTTGAGGCGCTTCCCGAACGGCGATCGGGCATAACCACGTCACACCTCGACCTCCGCCGCGTCTGCGACCATGAAAACCGCCGTCCCCGCCCCGCGCCCGATCGACGCGCTCGAACTGCCCGCCGGTCTCGACGGCCACCACGGCACGAACCGCGGAACCGGCCACATGCAGGTCGCCGCGGTGACCGATTCCGATGCGATCCGCGCGTGGCTCGCCCGCCTCGTCGATACGAAAACGACGTTCGACAACTACCGCAAGGAAGCCGAACGGCTGCTGCTGTGGTCCGTCCTGCAGATGGGCAAACCGCTCTCCTCGCTCACGCACGAAGACCTGCTGGTCTACCAGCACTTTCTCGCCGATCCGCAACCCGCGGCACGGTGGACCGCTGATGGCGGACGCAACAAGCAGCCTCGCGACGATCCGCGCTGGCGACCGTTCTACGGCCCCCTGTCGGCATCGAGCCAGCGGCAGGCGATGGCGATCCTCAACGTCATGTTCGCGTGGCTGGTGCAGGCCGGCTATCTCGCCGGCAATCCCCTGTCGCTCTCACGCCAGCGCGCGCGCCGGGCCAGGCCGCGCATCGTCCGCTATCTGTCGCCCGAACTGTGGCTTGAAGTCAAAACGTACATTCAGGGCATGCCCAGGGAAACCAGTCGCGAGCGCGAACATCACGCGCGCGTGCGCTGGCTTTTCACCCTGCTCTACCTGGGTGGCCTGCGGATCACGGAAGTGGGCTCGAATACGATGGGCCAGTTTTTCCGTCGGGGCGACGAAAACGGCAAGGAGCGCTGGTGGCTCGAAGTAATGGGCAAAGGTGGCAAGGAGCGGCTGGTGCCCGCCACCGCGGAAATGATGATGGAACTCGGCACATACCGGCGAGCCCGCGGACTGCCAGCGCTCCCCTCACCCGGCGAGGAAACGCCGCTGGTGCTGCCGATCGGCCAGTCACTCAGGCCACTCACGCGCGCCGCATTGCACCGGATCGTGAAGGAGGTCTTCAGCGACGCCGCAGGATCGTTGCGCGCGCGTGGCGACGACCATGCGTTGCGCGCCGACCGCCTCGAACAGGCGTCGGCGCACTGGCTACGTCACAGCGCAGGCTCACATATGGCAGACCAGCAACTGGATCTGCGACTCGTGCGCGATAACCTCGGACATGCGTCCCTGACGACAACCAGTCAGTATCTGCACGTGGACGATGATCGCCGGCACCGCGACACTGATGAAAAACACCGCATTGACTGGTGACGGGCGGCAACCGGAGGACTAATCTCCGGCCTCGAAATCCTGAGTAGTGAGCCTGACCGGTCTGCCCGGACGCAGGCGGATTTTTTCGTTCGGCGACCGCGATAATGCGACGCCGTCCGTCAGCAAATGCCTTGAGCATGCGGACCTGATCAGCGTCTCCGGGCAACCAGAATTGCGCTTCGAGCGCTTCCCGCGTGATCACACAGGCGACCTCACTGCATTGCCCGGCCAGGCGAAACGAGATTTCATGTCGGGCCGCCGCGACATCTGGCATCAGGTCAATGGTGTCCATTTTTTACACCTCGTGAGTTCAATCAGGGGCCTTTAAGCTGCCGTCGCCTGTCTTCAATTTTACAGAACAGACGGAAGACGGATGCGCCGCTGATTTCCGCCACGTAGATAAACCGTCGCGTACACTCGGCCCCGTTGCCTTTGGAGGCAAGGTTTTGGTTTGGATTTCGGTATGGATGTGATGAAGCCGGACTGTTAGTTGCATCCATATGTTTGACTCAAGTCCTCAAGGTGAGCCTTTGCGGGACGCGAGTTGCACGCGGTAATTCGAAACCCGATCAGTTGGTCAAGCCACCAGGGCCTGGATAATCGCGCGGGATGAAGGAGGCCGGATTGGTTTTCGTTTCGCGTGGGAAGATCGGTTGAAGTCGACTCTGAGCCAGCTGTTGCCGATACCTTGGAAACGGCCATTCGATTCGCGATGCAGAGCGTTGCTTGTCGGCCATACCTGACCTTCGGCGACAGGCGGAGGTGCGTCGGCCACAGGTTTGCGGCCATTCGCAAGCCGGCGTCGGCGAATGGCACTTTTCCCTGTCAATGAACGAGTCTTCCCGACCCCAAGCTGCCCGTCGATCGCACGCGAAGCAGACGTTCAACCGGTCGCGCCGGGCCGGTGCCATCTCGCCTGCGGTTGTGCGCCCCGCATAGCGCATAGGACGCACAGCCGCCAGTCTTTCGAGCATCACCGGCAGCCATCCCCAAGTCTCGTCATTTCTTTGACAGTCCGGGTTAGTCGTAGCCCGCGCTCACCGTCTTCGATTTGCCATCCCAAGGCTCTCAATGTGTCACGTAGGTGGTCGGCTTGGTCCCAATCCCTGTTGGCGCGCGCCTTCTCGCGCTGCTCGGCCAAGGCAGCAATGTCTGCCGGGATATCCAGCTTGTCCGGCTGCCAATCGGGCAGTCGTAACCCAAGTACCGAATCGAAGCTGTCAACGGTGGCCCGTCGCGTGGCCGGGGGCAATCGCTCCTCACCAGATCCCACAGCACGGCTAGTGCGCGCGGCAGATTCAGATCCTGATTGACCTCAGCGTTGAACCGGGCGACAAAACGCTCATCCGCCGTACCACCGGTGGGCCAACTCGAATAGACGTTGCGTAGCCGGTCGAGCGCGACCTTTGCGGCTTCAAGCGCTTCCCAGTTGAAACGCAGGGAGCTTCGATAGTGCGCCGTCAAGCACAGGTAGCGATACGCCAGCGGATCGACTCCGCGGTCGACCAGTGTCTGCAGGCGGAGGAAGTCACCGCCCGCCTTGGACATTTTCGTAGCGTCCAGTGTAAGGAAATGGCCGTGCATCCAGAAGTTGGCGAGCCGGGTACCGTGCGCGGCTTGCGTCTGCGCGATTTCGTTGCTGTGATGCACGGCGATGTGGTCTTCACCTCCGCAGTGGATATCGAACCAGGACCCCAGATACCTGGCCGACATCGCCGAGCACTCGATGTGCCAGCCGGGAAAGCCGCGTCCCCAAGGGCTGTCCCATTCCATCTGCCGCCGGGAATCAGCCGGGCTGAGTTTCCATAGCGCGAAATCCGTGGCGCGCTTTTTCTCGCCTAGTGCAACCCGCTTGCCGGCTTGCAGGCCCTCATGGTCGAGGCGAGCCAGAAAGCCGTAATCGTCCTGCTTGCTGGTGTCGAAGTACAGGCCATCTGCGGTCTGGTAGGTGTAACCGGCGCGTTCAAGGGTGACAATGAAGGCAACCTGATCCGCGATATGGTCGGTTGCGCGGCACCAGACCGAAGGCTCCAGCAAGTTGAGCGCTCGCCAGTCGGCCAGGAAAGCCTCTGTATAACGCTCGGCGATCGCCCATGCCGACTCTCCCGTTCGCCGGCTTCCTTTCTCCATCTTGTCTTCGCCGTCATCGGCATCGGAGACCAGATGGCCAACATCGGTGATATTGACGACGTGCTGCACGGCGTAGCCGTTTAGCATCAGGACGCGCCGGAGCACGTCTTCGAACATGTAGGTCCGCAGATTGCCGATATGCGCGTGGTCGTACACCGTAGGCCCGCAGCAATACAGGCCGACGTGATCGGGTTGTATCGGCTTGAAGGGGCGCACGGCGCGCGACCAGGTGTCATACAGGAAAAGTGGCATCGGAATTTTCGCGTAGTGGAGCGATCGGAAAAACAAAAAGGCCACCGGTTTCGCAACGGGTGGCCAGTTGAGGCTTGGACGTGACGCAGATTGGCGCGCTAGACGCAAGCTCCCCCTGGCAGGCCGTGACAGCATGCGTGGACAACGCGGAAGGAGGAATGGTCGTAAGCGAGCATGAAAGGCATGTTAGAGCCTGCCGCTCCGTAGGTCAATGTCAGTGAGCGGCCGCTTTCGAGAGCCACTGTCGAGTGACGGCTTGTGGCCGAACCCGGAAGTTCGTCGTCGGTCGGTGACCCGCGGTCCTCCCGTGGTGCCGAGCTTCCGCAGTCGACCTGGAGCGGTCCTCCGCATTTCTCCAGAACGGACATCCATGCGCTGCGGGTCAGTTGCAGTCCGATCAACAGCATCGCCGAAACCCTCCGGTCAAAATTGGTTGACCCATAAAAAGCGTTCAATAAACTGAGATCCCTTTTGCGCCATGCGCATAAAGGGGACCCTTCATGCCTAGCCTTCCCACTCTCGGACTCTTTTCAGGGGCCTGTATCGCGCTTACGATGACTCCGGTCCGGATATGCTACTCATAGCATCTAGAAGCGTTGCTCAGGGGCGATCTGCTGGCTTTGCGTCGCTTGCCGGAATTTTGGCTGGAACCTATTGTCACGCAATGCTTGCAGCGTTTGGCTTGTCCCGGTTGTTTCTCGCAGTTCCGATAGCCTAGATGTCGTCCGTTTCGCCGGAGCCACCTACCTACTCTACCTTGCTTGGAAAACCCTTCGCGCGTTCCCCATACCGACTTCACCCGCCGCAAGCGAAGCTCGTTTTCCCATTCGAAAGATTTTCAGTGAGGGCTTGCTGACCAATTTGCTGAATCCGAAGATGGCGTTGTTCGTCCTTGCGCTGTTCCCGCAATTTGTGCGACCCCAAGATGGGGCAGTCGCCTTTCAGATCTTGACGCTTGCGACCGTGCTTAACCTCATCGGTCTGATTGTGAACGGTGTCGTCATACTTTCTGCAAGTCAACTTAGCGAGCGGTGGGCACGCCGACGCCGCCAGTCCCGAGTCCCGCAATACCTGCTTGCGCCAGTTTTTGCCGGATTGGCGGCGAGACTTGCTGTCGCGAGCCGGAAGTGAACGTCGAAACGAAAAGGAGCGCTTCGCTACGGCCCAGCAATTGTCGACGATCTAAGCGACTCAATTGAATGTCCCAAACTGGCCGCACCTTGCCTATCGCGATCGGTGCCAGTTGAGCCATAGCGATCAATCGATGCACATGCGGCGGCCGGTGCATAATTCCCACGGATAACTGATCCTGAGACAGGAATGAATTCGCCCATGATATTCGAAACGGCCGAAACGACGATGTGGCGACTGGTACAGCTTTATACAGGTCGCGCCGGATACCAGCGAGGCGTGAAAGCCGAAGGACTATCGGCGAGCCCTCCGGTCATCGACTGCTCGGGATGGACAGGATTGCTTCTCACGAAAGCAATGCAAGCGGAAAACGACGCAGCTGGCCGCGCAGTGTTCGGGGCCGCCGACATGCAGGCTGTGCAGACGTGGTCAGAACGGATCATCCACGAGATTGAGATCCGGACGGAGTTCATTCTTGAAGGGCAAGAGATCACTGCCATCAGCCTCCCGCGTTGCGCCGCCATTGGGCTGAAAATGGGAGAGCCTGCCTGGGCGAGTAACCATCCTCGTCCACGAGGCATCACGCACATTGTTCAGGTCGTTCGTCGCCCGGAGGACGATGCGCCGTTTGTCTCCGAATCCTTCGGTGGTCCGGTCTCACCCGGAATAAGTCTCACACCGCTCGGGGAGTGGCTCGCCCTTTCACAGCCGCATCTCTGCGCCGGCGAAATGTGAGCCGTCGACCCGTTCCTGTTGGCCTCAAAAAATTGAACGACCGTCTCAAACGTCTCGCCGCGACGAACGTGGTCTACCGGGTCCCAACAGGTCTCAAGAAATAACCGAGCTCATCAGCCAATCGCGCGCTATCTTTGTGCATAAAGTTGGGCGTTCTAGTGTCGGGAAGTATCCGCAACCCTGAAACGACTCAAAGCGGGCATGTGGCATCAGCCTGGCGATGCGAGTCCCGACCTCGACAGGAACGAACTGGTCCGCCTCGCCCCATATCAGCAGCGTTGGAACCTTGCTGGCAGTAGACAGCGTTTGCCAATGATCGGCGCGAGTCAGCGTTGCGTCAGACTGCCGTGCGAACGTGTCGGCGCCAGTATCACGCGCCATGCGGATGAAGGCCGCTCGTGAAGCTATGTCGTCAGCAGGGATCGCGTTATTTGCAAACTCCGCGATGACATCTTCGTGTTCGCCGCGACGAATCCTGAGGCTGGTCTCTCGGACTACGCTTGGGTTCGGGTGAGTACCTGGCTGACAGTTCATCAGCCAGAGTCCGCTAACTCGCTCAGGCGCCCTTGCCAGTACCTCCATTGCAAGGCATCCACCATAGGCCGTCCCCGCCAGTATGAAGCTCCCGGATGTGGAAGCTAACAATGCTTCGGCACTGTCGCCGAAAGTCTTCCGGTCTAGCACCTGGACAGAGGGTGAAACGAGATCTTTTAGCCCGTCAAGCTGATCGGCGTAAAGTCTTCCGTCGCAGGGCATGGCGGGCAGGAAAATCATCGGCAGCGACATGCTCAATCACGGGTTTTGGTGGGTGAATAGTCTAACTGAGGGACGAGTGTGAACGCCTGAAAGTGGCCGGACAGAGCCTGACGCGGTCGGCATAAATTGCCCGGCCGCGCTTATCTAGATGCCTCAGAATTGGTCGTTCACGATCGCAATCGTGAAGCCGTCCCACCCTTTGCTACCAACCGTTTGCAGAGCAGTGGCGGTCAGGCGAGGTTCATCGGCGATCATATCGAAGAAGCCGCGAACACCCTGCACCCGCGGGTCCATGCTGTCAGCATCTGTAATAGCTCCGTCTCGTACAACATTGTCACCGATGATGACCGTCCCGGAATGCGACAGCCTGAGTGCCCATCCAAGATATGCAGGATTATTCTGTTTGTCCGCGTCAAGAAAAATGAGATCAAAGGGGTCTTCAGCAGGAAGCTTTGCGAGACTCTCCAGTGCCGGAGCAACATGCAGTTCCACGACGCTGGCAAGCCCGGCCATTTCGATATTTGATCGCGCCATTTTGGCGTGTGCTGCATCTGCCTCAAGCGTGACGACTTTGCCGTCATCAGGCAATGCACGAGCGAGCCAGATGGTGCTATATCCACCGAGGGTCCCGATTTCGAGCACGCGACGCGCGCTAATCATTCGCGCGAAGATATGCAGCAGTTTCCCTTGGTTGGGCGCGACATCATGCGGCGGCAGATTCGCAGCGGTGTTCGCGGAAAGGACGTTCTTCAAAGCAGAATCAGAAGGCACAAGCCGATCGACAATGTATTCATCAACACGAGTCCATGCAGACTGCATCTTTAACACTCCCGGCAGATGTCATTTGAAGAAATCCCTCGAGATTGTCGACGATGTAGGCAATGCCGTCGAGTGTCCCTTGATGGCCGACTGCTGCCGTATGCGATCGGCCCTACTCGACCCTGTAGTCGCACGTTAGAAAAGCGGGCATCCAACGCGGCGATTCAAATTCCCTTTAAAGAGGACACGGCCGAACATGCCACACTTTCCAAGTGGGCCGGCTAACGCCGTCTACCGCCTTTCCCCAGTGCCGGGCCGCTTGCCCGGATACCCTGAAAGGCGACACCACTTCGCTGCGCGTGTGATGCGCGAGCAATCCAGCGGAAGTCGCGGATGAACAGGTGACCGAATGTCCGTGACAGACGTTCGAGGATCAGGTCATCGCTCCGCGTTTCCAGATTGGGACACGATTCACCATGCCATGACATCGCCCGACGTAATCCATGTCGTCGTCGATATCGTATTCGACTGGATGAGTATCACCGCCGCCATGCTGATCCTGCATCGCCTTGGATGGTGGTCGTCGCCCGCGATCGTTGCATGGGTCGGTAACCGGCAGCGTGCGCTCGGCAACCTGCTGCACGACGCCGCGCACCGCAATCTTGCCCGCTCATGTCGCCTCAATGATGCCCTCGCACGCCTCTTCATCGAACCGGCGCTCTTCAACAGTCTTGCGCTGTATCGTGAGCTCCACGCCCGCCATCATGCGTGGCTGGGCGACCCGGCGCGCGATCCTGACTACATCGCCGTTCGTCCGAATCCGGCCGACCGCTGGTGGCAACCGTTTTTCAAGGTTCTGCTCGCGCCAGCGGCCTGGTTGAGCTCGACGTTCGGACACCTGCATCTGTCGAGGCTCAGCTGGATGCAGCGCTTCGGCATGGTCGGATGGTGGGCCGCCGTACTGGGTGCCGTGGCGCTTGTATGGGGCGTTCATGCGGCGGCCCTTTTCTTCGGCATATGGATGCTGGCGAGAGCCACCGTCTTTCACGCGATCACGACGTTTCGTGAGTTGTGCGACCACTTTGGTCTGGAGCAAGGTGGGATCTTCGGTTACACACGCGACGTTTCTTCCCGCAGCCTATGGCGACGGATCATTCACCCGCGCAACAACGGCTACCACCTCACGCATCACCTGATGCCGTCGATTCCCTATCACCGCCTCGCACACGCGCAACGCGAGCTGCTGGCATTGCCTGTCTTCGCCGGCGCGGCCAGAGTCTGCCACGCGTATTTTTCCGGCGCTGATGCAGCCGTGCGTGAATGGGAAGTCCATGGAGGCGACAATGTTGCAGCGTAATCTCGGGGCGGTTCACGTGGCTGCACTGCTGGTCTCGGCAAGCTACGGTGTTGCATTCCTGCTCGGCTCCGGCGAAATGGCACTCCATGCCGGTATGGCGGGCAGTCTGTATGCGATCGTCACCGCACTGGGCATGCTCGCGCTCGCGCTGGCCGCACCCACGCTCTGGCGGGGACGCGAACTCATCTGGGACGTGTTGGGCGAGCGTTACGGTCCCGTCGTGCGCAAGCTCGTCGCGCTGCTCTCGCTCGTCTGGATGTCTGGCGTGCTGGCCGCCCAGATTCATGGCGGTATCGCCGTGCTAGTCGCGACGGGACTGCCGGCAACCCATGCACTGGCGGTGATCGCCGCGGCGCTGCTGGTCATGTCCTCCATCGAACTCGGCATGGCCGCAGCGCTCTTCGCGTGCTGCCTGCTGGCTATGAACATCGCGCTCCTGCATGCGCTTGTCGCATCGCACGGCCTGACCGTGTACGTTCACGCGTGGACGTCCTTCATCCAGGAGACACGCGCCGCGCCAGGCGCTGAAACACTGGTGACCATCGCGGCAGTCGGCTTTCTGGTCGTCACGGGATCGGACTATCAACAGTTTGTCGTCTCAGCGCGCCGACCGCGAGACGGGTGGCTCGGCTGCGTACTTGCGAGCCTCTTCCTCATGGTGACCGGGTTTCTCCCGGCCGCAACAGTCGTCGCAGCGTTTCATGCCGGCAAGCTGTCCGGCCTGACGGACACCGCGAGCGCGATCCCGTGGATCATGCTGCAAACGAGTGGGGCGATGGGATCGGTTTGCATCGGCGTCATCCTGCTTTCTGCTCTCGGATCAGGGACCGCGATCACGCGCGCGATGTCATCGGCGCTTGAGGGCCTGCATGCCTGTGACGGTCGTTACGGCTATGCGTCGCGCCTGCTGATCGTCGCCATTGGCTGCGCAATCGCGACGGATGGTCAGGCGATTCTGTCGACCATCGTTTCGCTGAACATCGTCTACGTTGCGGCCGTCGGGTTGCTGTTCCTCTTGCACGAGAGTGGTCGACAGGTCCCCCCGCGCTGCGCATCAGCGATGTTGCTGTCTGGCGCCATCGTTTCCCTGCTCGTTTCGGCAATGAACTGGACCGGTATCGGCAATCTGCCCGGTTGGCTCCCGCTTCCGGCGGGGCTGCTCGCCTCCGCCTGTGTGCCGGTCGCATGGCAGTTCGCGTCGTTTCTCCGGCGCGTGCGGCCATAGAATCGCCTGGCGACCCGAACCCGCCCCGATCGTGCTTCTGCGTGTTAGCCAAGTAGCGGCCAACCGGCACCATCAAACGGTCGACAAGCCTGCCAAGCCGAGGCCCACAACGTGGCGGGTGATCGCAGTTTTCACAGTGACGCGATCACTGCCTGGATCACGCGAGTCGCAGGCAGCGCCGCGACCATCCTGATCGCGTCTACTGCCTCCTAAAAAATGCCGGCGACGAGCGGTAGGATAACGGCGACCGGAAGCGTCGACGCAAAGCATCGCGTCGGCGCGTCGCAATGCTCCGTCAACTCGCGCGCGCATCCCTCGAGACCGGCTGAACCAGGCTTCGCCGCGCCGCTGCCATGACCAGTGCGCTGATCGTCGCGAGCGGCTCGTGCTCCTGCTCCCAGTGATGCCAGTAAAGATCGATCATCAGGTCATGCCCGGGGGCGAGTGCAACCAGTCTGCCGCCACTGATCAGCGGTTCGGCCTGCATGGCGGGAACCAGCCCGTAACCGAGGTCGTCCAGGATCGCATTGAGCAACGCCGCTGGCGAAGGAAAATAGTGTCGGGGGTACCGGCCGATCGTCACCCCGAAATGCAACCCGAAAAACACATCGTGCAGGGCATCCTTCCGGTCAAACAGGATGGCTTTGGCCTCGAGCACGCCCGGCAAGGTCAGGCCACCGGCGAAATGTTCGCGGGCGAATCCGGGTGTGGCGACACACTGATAGCGCATCTGTCCGCCCGGCTCCGCCACGAAACGATCGACAACCGGTTCCGGTTGCGTGGACAGGAAGCCCTTGACGTCGCCGCGCGCCAGTGCCTCGAGCGTATGGTCCTGATCGTCCACGACGATCTCAAGCGCCACATGGTGTTGCGCCAGCTCACGCGTGACTGGCTCGAACCAGGTGGCAAGCGAATCGGCATTGACGGCAAGGGCCAGCGCTGTTGTCAACGCCCTCCCCGGCGTGACACGCCGCAGCAGGTCATCTTCCTGCAGCCGGACCGCCATGAAATGACGAAACACGTCTTCGCCCGCTTTCGTCGGCATCACCGTCGGTTCGCGGACCAGGAGCAGCGCCCCGATCGACTGTTCGAGCCGCTTCACGCGGCGCGTCGCTGCAGCAGAGGAGATATTCAGCGCGACCGCCGCCTGCGTGAAACTGCGATGTTCGACCACTGCGGCAAACGTCTCCAGCTCGATCATGTTCAACATCGCGCCCACTTTCATGAAAGCGCGTTTCGTCAACGTTCCGCAACAATGTCTGGTGCGGAGGGACCTGAATAGAGATAGCCTTGGAGGCACGTCGCCCCGCACTCCCGCGCCTGTTGCGCGTCGTCCTCAGTCTCGATGCCTTCGACGATGACGCTCGCCGCGTAAGTCTTCGCGAACTGGATAAGCGGACGCAGACCCAGGGGATTTCGGGTGCCGCCTCCCTGTCTCAGGCAACGCAGATCGATCTTGACGATATCGACGCCAAGCTCGATCAAGGCGATCAGATTGTTGTGGGCTTTCCCCAGGTCATCCAGTGCCATCTGGCAGCCGAGAGCCTGGAACGTCCTGACGAAGTTCCGCGCCTCTGTCGTCGAAGTCATTGCGGCTGTTTCCGTAATCTCGATCGTCAGCCTCGAAGCAAGGCATCTGTCTGCATGCAACTGTGAAGCGATAGGTGTCCACCACGCATCGAGTGTGGCGCTATGCGCGGACACATTACATCCGAGTCGGAGCGCAGGATTGCGGCGCAATGCGGCGATCGTCGAGTCGACGACCCATTCGTCGAGTCGCCTCACCATCCCCAGGCGCTCAACAGCCCCCACGAGACTACCGATACGGATGCGCTGGCCGTTCCTCATCTCGCAAAGCAGTAGCTCGTAATACATCACATCTTGCGAATCGCCGGCGGCGCGGACGGGTTCCCGATCGAAATCGAGCCTTTTCTCCTCGAGTGCCGCGAAGACGGCAGCTGCGACCACCATATCGGCCCTGTACCGCTCACACCAGTGATGGCCCGCAGTTGCCAGGTTTGCCGCATCGATGAAATCCTGAAATGGTTGATACCCGGAGCGCATCGCTGACGCGCGTACTACAGGCATGATAACCGCGTCTCCCAGTGGCACGGCGTGCGCGCCAAGTACCTTGCCTACCCGGTGCTCGATGATGGGCCCGCATAACTCCTCCGACGCGTTGCCCTTGTAGGACAGGCAGGAAAGGTCGAAGATAAAAACGATATGCGCACCGGTTGTTGCAACGGTAGCCCTCCCTGATCGTGAGAGCGCCCGGGCCCGCTCATAGACGGCATGCCGCACGGCAAGCGCAGTCGACTCGCCATAAACCTGCTCGATCTCGCGCAGGTTTACGATCGTGGCGACGACGCAGAGCTCCCCGACCAATCCGGCAGGCGCCGCCTGCGCGTCGGTTCGAGCGGGCATCGACCACTGGTAAGAACGTGGACGATCTTCCGTCTGTCGCTGATCATCGAACCTCTCCTTCCGCGCGCCGCACTTACTATCACCGTCTTCCCGCCCGGCAGGCAGAATCGATGCGGATCTGGGCAGCTCATGAGCAGGATTTTCGGACGGCTCCATAACCACCTCGGTATGCTAAACATCCACACGTACTTTTCGCTGCACGCCTCGGGCATACGAAACTTCAGCGATGCGCATGGCAGGCCTCTCTGTATCGGGTGGGAAAATGCACCATTTTCCGTTTCGGTGTCGAAAAAAGAACATCGCCTTCGACCCGCTTCCATTGTCTGCGACGACGCACACATATCGCCCCCTGCTGGATCGTCCGTAGTGGCTGACCCGAAACCCTCTCTTCGGGTCGGGCGCCAACCAATCCTCCACCATATTTCTCAACGACATTCCCACAATCGTCATAACTTCCTCATCCACTGTAAAGGTCTCAGCCTGATCGATGAAGGCTTCAATTTCTCAAATAGTGTCGGTAGTAGTAAGATATTCGAGCTTCAGAGCGGTACCATTCAGGGGTGTCACTGGGGCCTCATGGGAGCGGAGGATCTCGGTGGCGGATTCAAGGCTGTATCCAGTTACAGCTTCAATTCCAACAACGGCAAGCTCGATCCGGGTGGCCTGATGTTTGGTCTTAAGGAGTGGATCGGCATTGCATCAGACCCGATTCGGTACAGTTACTCTCGCTCGACAGTACGATTCTGTCGTCAGCTATCTTGCTGAAACGACGTCAAATGATACGTCGGGTGGCGGCATCTTCTCCCATCCGTACGACAACGACGTATTGCCCATATTATCGTTGCCGGTGGGTTGCTCCCTGAGGCTGCGTATCTACACGCAAACAACCAGTCGTTGACTGCGGGCGACGCAATCGGCAACAATCCCGCCGCCGATGAAACCTTTCTAGGTGGCAGGCTTCGTATCTTCGGCGCGGGGCAACCTACACGTTCGGTTCGGCTAACGTTGGCATTTCATATTCGAATATCTATGTAGCCGACCCGCTCTCGTCAGGATACATCGGCAAGATTGCCGAACAGCATTGTGATTGGTTACGCGCTGTAGGCCCCTTCAGTGCACTCTGTTTAGTCGCCGACTGACAGCACCCGGTCCGCGGCGAAGATCTGCGCACCGGGGCCAAACACGAATCTGTTTCACGCGAATAACGCTCGCCGGATAGGAGTAGCGGCGGTGATAAAAAGCCCTAAAAGCGCATGACGTGCAATCCGCACTGCACTCAGGCACAGAATTAAGGGGCGCGCTCACGCGAGCCTCTCGCATGAGCCGTAGCTTTATCCTCAATCAGAATACTGCCTGGCCGGAGTCGGGCCTGGGTCTCGCATTCCGTCATGCTTTTCAGCCGACCTGCGACCGTAGCAGTTCACTGTGGTGAGCGAAGATGAAATCCGCTTACCGCCATCCGACGCACATGCGACTCGTCTACCTCCACGCCCAATCCCGCTCTTTCCGGAAGATGCACTACCCCCTTTCGCACAAGTGAAGAAAAATCGGTCGGGTCCTCGGCGAGGCGTAACGTTGACATAAAGGCATGGCCGACGTCGACGAGATTCCCTATGGTTACGGCGTGCTGCAGTGACGCGGCTTGCGTGACGCCGAATTCAATCATCGAATTCATGTAGCAGCGAATCCCAAACGCCTGGGCCACTGCCGCAATGCGCTGAGCACGCAAAGGGCCTCCATTTTTGCTGCTCTTAACACTAAAGACACTAGCGGCACCGACGCTTCCGATCCGCGCCGCATGCGAGAGTCCAGCTACCGCTTCGTCCGCTGAGATCGCAAGCCTGCTGTCCCTCGCCAACGACGCCGCTCCCTCCAGATCAGACTTCTCCAACGGCTGTTCGACGAACGCAAGCCGGGAGCCACTAACTCCTTTCAGGAACTCACGAGCTTCCTCGCGGTTCCAGCCTTCGTTAGCGTCGGCGATCAGCGTTATACGGCTCCCGTAACGCGCCTCTAGGTCTGCCACCCGTTGTATCTCGCTACGTATTGGCGACGTACCCATCTTTAACATGAAGCTTGAGAATCCTTGCTCAATCCGCTGGTCGATCACGCGGATGTCTTCCTCGGGCGTACCATTGCTGAGCGGCCAAAGCACTGGAAGTGACTCCCGCAGCGCCCCGCCCAGTAGCGTTGCAACGGGGACACGGAGCCGCTTGCCGAGTATATCGAGCAGAGCCATCGTCACGGCCCCTTTGGCGCTGAGGTGTCCGGCGAGCCGTGTATCGAGTTCCTCGTCGATGCAACCGGGGGTGGGAGCCGAAGATCCCATGACTGCAGGCAGCAGTGTTTCCTTTAGGGCACGTGCAGCATCGCTGGCCGTGCCTCCAGTAAAGGTATCGTAAGGATTGGCCTCGCCCCAGCCCTCAACGCCATCGGCGTCCGTCAGTTTGAGCAATACGGCGCGTGTTGACACCAGTGTTCCTTCGGACAGCTTGTATGGGGTAACAAGCGCCGCCTCAATTTCGAACACCTCGGCTGCGACGACCCGTGCCATCGCATTAACGTCGGATCCATCTCGCATCACATTTCCTGGAAAAGGTCACAGACAGAAGATTAGTCATCTGCAGATCCGCAGGCGCTGTTTCTTCTATCATATTTAATTACTGCGCTTAGCACCTGGTAGAAGTGCCGGTTTCATTGGCAGATGCCCAAAGCACGCATGAAAGTGGGGTGGCCCGCGCCAATCGCCTTTTGCGAAATATCAGCAAAGGTGATTATTCCCAGTACGGGAAGCTTTGGATCCACTTCATGGTCGATTTGATCTCCCGGAAATGATTCGAATCGGCCTAAGCAACCAAATCCTACGTCGTTTCAACGGGTCAAACCACATCCGCCAACCCATCATTAATCTTCCGGTGTAGATGGCTTCATACTTCTCCTACTAGAGATAACTAGGTTTCGTTGCTCGTGCGTTGGTCCACTTCGTCAAATCTCACCTCCGCGAGACAGGTCATCAAGCTTGACGCATTCCCCGCCCGGGCTTGGTGTACGGCCTCAACGATCTTGTTCTGCTGTGCCGGAAGGGCGACAAGGCGTGTCGCCGTCTTGAACTTCGACTCGAGCTCCTGCCAGGTGACATGCTCGCCCTTGCCCTTCGGAGCAGTATCTCCAGAGGTAAACGTTCCGCTACCACACGTGATAGCCACGCGCGATAGCGTTTGCTGCGGATATAACGCTTCAATATCTGCGCTACACGACAGCAAAACTTTTCGAGCGAGAGCAGATATCTCGTCGCGGTTCAGAGCCCCCCCACTGAGTGGCAGCAAGGCCTGCGGCCCGAAAAAAGCTACGAGTGCGAGACAGTAGGGGATGCTGTATTGGATGTCCGGTAGATTTTGGGGCTCACACCTGTTTTCAAGACGCATTGCGTCGTCGTAAATTTCGACCTTAATTTCTTGAATATCTGGCGCTTTGATTTTGTTCTTTGCCATTAACTCCTGCAGCGCATCCAGCGGACCATGGATGTGTCGGCAACAGGAATAGAATTTGAAATAGCTATCCCTGATGCGTGGACCGGAACGAATAACTTCGTCGAGATCAACTGGAAACTTGTAATGACGAACACTATCGAGAATATTTCGTGGTCCGGTCATTCCCTTCTGAGCCGCCTCCAAGGCATTTAGGCCAGTTACGACAGACCAAGGAATCCCCTCCTTTACGTCACTGCCTTCGGGGGGCGGGTCATGGGGCGCAGGAGCACTCAAAAACGCGCAGTTCGGCGCCGCTTCCCCCGCAATTGCAAGTGCGTGCGCCAATACACGTCTGCCGATGTCACGGAGCGCGCCCGCTGTCGCGACTACAGCATAGGGGGCCCAAGTTCCGGTCGTACCATACGATGTGCGCGCGGAAGCGATCGTCGCACCGACTTGGTAGCCGATAACGATGGCTCGCACGATTTCGTCGAATGTCGCGCCGACTTCATGGGCCACGGCGAAAGCGGTGGGAATAACCGCCGCTCCGAGATGGCCGCGCGCCACTGCATCCCCGTCGTCAAGATCGAGCGCCGAAGCGGCTGCGCTGTTCGCCCAAGCGGCTCCAATGACGGAACTGGCGGCGCCTGCGAACCAGATCGGTGCGCGCCCTGGCGGAAAGGTTTCCAGAGCTAAGTCGCGGGTGACGACCGCGATCTGCTCATAGATGCCTGCTCCAGCCGCACTCATGAGATCAAAAATACGCATTATGGCGACATCCGAAACGTGTTGCGGAACAGGCCTGTCTCGAGCCTCTTCGACATAGGATGCGAACAGGTCGACGACTGTAGTGTGCGGGTCCCGACATGCCACCGGCGACTTCATAGCTGCTTCCTCTTCATAGGGTCCTTCCTCGTATCATGGACGGCTCTTAGAGATTTCTCTCCCGAACCTTCTTCGCTTTGCTCAATGAGATCGTTCCTGCTTCCATTGTGCGAGATCTCTCCGCAGAAGTTGCGCGGGTGTGCAGTAATCTCGATAAATAGTCGCTTTTGGTCCCAAGCACGCGAAACTCCACGTTGGAATTTGCGGGAAATTTCAGGGAGTCACGATCTGATACTGAAAATACTTTTTGGCAATCTTGCTAAGCGTGCCATCCTGTTTCAAGGAGGCGATAGCCTCGTTAAGACGAGCTTTGAGCTCCGGATCCTGCTTGCGGACGCCGAAAGCAACTCCGCGGCCGAATATCTTCTCATCGGTCAGTGGCGGGCCAACCAGCGCAAACCCTTTGCCTTCGGGCTTCTTCAGAAAACTGTCCTCCGCGCTTTGCTGCGATTGCAAGGCAGCATCAATTCGACCGGCAGCCAAGTCCGCGAATACCTGGCTTTGACTTGGATATGTGACGACCACAGCGCCAGCCGGCGCCCACTTCTGTTCCGCGTAGTATTGCTGCGTTCCACCTTGTTGCACACCGACGCGCTTACCTTTGAGCGATTCTGCATCCGGTAAGATGTGACTCTCCGAGCGCGCCACCAGGCGGATCGGGGACGCATAAATGACGGATGTGAAATCAATTGCTTTTTCGCGCTGTTCTGTGTCCCACATGGCCGAATTGATGGCGTCAAATTTCCGCGCCTCAAGAGCGGGAATGAGGCCATCGAACGAATTTTCAATCCATTTGCATTTGACCTGCAGTCTCGCGCAAACGGCATTGCCAAGGTCAATATCGAAACCTGCCAATTCTCCGCTGGACAGCTTATATTCAAACGGCGGATAGTCTGCCTCAACGCCGAAGCGCAGAGTATCTGCGGCGCACGCAGAAGACGCCAGCAAGCAAAGCACAGTGGAGGCTACCAGTTGTCTCATCTCCGCCCCTTCCTTTATAGATCGAATTTGTGATTGGTTAAGCTATTCATTTAAAACATACGGCTTTTCGGTAGTACTTTTGGCTCAGTGTTAGCCGCCCGGCGACGTAACGAAGGTCAAGAAGCCTCCTCCCCGCCAATCCGATAAGGCACCCCGATTACAACACCCGGAGCGGAAGCAGACGTCCATCCGAACTATGGGAACAATCGCGAAGATGCCCTGGAGTTGAATGCAAGCAACGAAAATAACTGCCGAGAGAATGACGCGTTTGCCCTAATCTATCAGGCTCTCGCGTGGTCTCCAGCGCCTACACATAAATCGTACACTTCGTTAGATGGGTTCGGAATGCGGATAAATGGGCCAACTATGCGAATTTGAGATAGGCCAGCGATGGGCGGGCGGCGGCCGTTAACGCTCACCTGGCCGAAGTCCGCCGGACTCCTCGCTCGACCGACTGTGGGATCACCGTCACTTCCGTCAAGTCACCATCCAGCGTTACCGGCTGAGGGAGAAAAGCAGAGCGCAGGTCACCCACGTGCAGCCTTTAAAAAGTGCGAGATAGCAACTGGAAGTGCATGACGTTCTCAGGCGTGCCCCAATCGAGGTCTTTACCGCTCGCATTAGGCCGTACGAAGACGGCTCAATCGGTTCGACTCGCTACCCGGACGCCAGTCCTCGAGCCTAGGGGCTGTCCAAGCTCCTCAAAACCTTCACGGTCACGAGTAACTGCAACCTCCAAGATCAGGTCATATAAGTACAGGACAGTCCGTGTGGGAGCGCGTCCATCACGCGACCGCCTGAACCTGGATCTCAACCAGAATGGCTTCACCCGCCAAACGCGATTCGACCGTCGCCCGTGCGGGCGGACTCTCCTTGTCGACCCATGCCTCCCATGCTTCATTCATCTCGTCGAAGGTACGAATGTCCCGCAGCCAGATGTTCGCAACCGCGATGCGGGACTTGTCCGTTCCGACGGCCTTCAGATGACTGTCGATCTGGGCAAGGATGTCTTCTGTTTGCTCCCTGACACCCCCGGTAGTGTCTCGGGCGGTCAGACCCGATAGAAACGCAAAGCCATTCACCACCAAAGCTTTGCTCAGCCTTCCAGTAATTCCTTGACGGATTATCATAAAATTCCCTTTTTAAAAATCAGGATTCAGTCGCCGTGAACCTCGTAGATGAAGCGCATCTTCCCGGGTTTGTCGTAACTGCTGTCCTTGTGGTTCGTAGCGATCGCATTGCTGATCGCGGCGTCCTGTTTCAACGTTGCACGTGTTACTCGGCATGGTCGCTAATTGACGCCAACTGCCCAAGTGTAAGAGGTTTTATGGGTGGTCTGATCCGGTAGTAGCCGACGACTTCCGGGGAGACACGACGCTCTCGCGCGATGATCTCCGTGACGGTCAGCCCGCATAGTCGGCCCTGGCAGGGGCCCATACCACATCGATTGAACGCCTTGGTTTGGTTGGGACCAACGCATCCAAGCGCTACCGATTGCCGAATCTCGGCTGCCGTGACCTCCTCGCATCTACAGACCAACACGTCATCTGCCGGAATTCGTGTTCCGTCGCTAGGTCGATATAGCGCATCGAGAAACGGCCGTACGCTAAGATGCCCGGCATGCTCCGAGCGCAAGCTGTCGAGCCGCTTATCAAACTCACGTCTTTCGATCCTGCCGTGACGGCGGCCTATCTCCAGCCCACAGATTTGTCCTTGCGTCGCCGCCGCCTTCGCGCCCGCGATGCCGCCACCATCGCCTGCAACGAAAACGTCTGGCACGTCCAGCTCGAAGACATCGTTGCGGTCCGGAACCCAGCACAGCTGGTTCGTGTCCCAATGATGCGATGCCTGAAGCGACCAAGTGATTTGCGTATTTGGCACGATCCCCTGATGCAGAAGTATCAGTGGAGCATCAATGCGTTGACGCTTCCTGCTCGCTATGAAGGTCAGTGCTGTGGCAACCGGCTCGCCTTCAACCTGCAGCTCTGCTGCGCCTCGGTAGACTGGTACGCGTGCCCTTCTGAGCGCTCGCAACAAGTTGAGGCCTTTCGTCAAGTCGCGCCACCCCAACAGGGCGCTCGACCAATGTTTCGCCGCTCTGAATTTGTCTGCAAGACCAGTCGTCTCGACGAAGGCCCGGATGGGCACGCCCGCACGCAAGTACTGCCAGGCAAGCAGATAGAGTAGTGGTCCACAGCCTGCGAGCACGACCGGCTGCCTAGGTACCGTACCAGATGCTTTCAGCAGAATCTGCGCGGCACCGGCGGTCATTACTCCAGGTGTAGTCCAGCCGACAATCGGAAATGGTCTTTCCATGGCGCCCGTGGCGAGCACAACGTGACGCGCCACCAAGGACTTGCTCTGCCCTTGCTGCGTGTAATGTACCGCATGCTCTCTGCTCACAAACCATACTTGGGCACCGGTTACATGGCGAACATTACTTGCGGACAAAGCCACAGCAATAGTGCTTCCAGACGCGTAGTCCGGCCCGAGCAAGTCAATACGTTTGTCGTCGGCGCGGGTAATAGACCGATAGATCTGGCCGCCGACTGCCATTTGTTCATCAAGCAGCACAACCTTAAGTCCCGCCTGCGCGGCGGTGGTCGCGGCACTCATGCCTGCTGGTCCTGCACCGATAACTACGACATCAACTGATTCTGGCATCATTGACGCTGCCCCTTTCCACCAATCGTGCTTGCTGACTCAGCGGTGAATTCGGCCAGCACCTGCCGCACGCCTTCTTGTGACCGAACGGCCATGCCGTCACGCGCGCTTTCGAGACAGCTCTGGCAGTTCGGAGTCCCGTCGATCTCGACCAGACACTCGAAGCAAACACCCATCATGCAATAGGGTGCCCGCGGGGATCGGCACACAGGCGTACTGCGGAAACGTCGGACACCCGCAGCAAGGAGCGCGGCAGCCAGGTTCATTCCGTCAGGCACCTCATAAGGTACATTGTTGAAGGTAATGCGCACCTTTGGACCTTGCGCAACCGGCAGTTGCTCGAAGAGCGGTTCAGTCGACATGGGAAAAAGATTCATAGGGTTTTCGGAAGCGATCCGCGGCAAACGACTGGAAATTCGGAACTCGCCGTTCGCCGGTTATCCAACCCGCAAGCCGCAGCGCGTGCGCCGCGGCAAGTGTTACCCCGCTATGGCAGCTGATATTGAAGGCCCCGGGACAGCTCGCGGACTCCTCATAGATCGGGAATCCATCCGGAGTCATCACGCGGAGAGCCCCCCATGCCCGCACTAGCCGAACGTCACGAAGCAGTGGAAAAGCTTTCACCCCGCGCATTGCTATTTCCGAGAGCACGTCCGTTGTGACACCGCTATCGAAGCCGACGTTCTCAAGTGAGTCGCCCAACTGGACAGTGCCTTCAATCGTCTGCCGCACTGTGGCGGTGGGGAAGCGAAGGAACGTCGCGACGCGCTCGCTTATGAGGAGTTGACCGCGTATGGGCACGACGGGAGCCTGTAACCCGACCATGGCCGCAAGGTCCTTGTTGCCCAGACCCGCTGCGAGCACTACCCGTGCAGAGCACCAGTGCCCCCGCTGTCCGTGTACAACGAATCCGCCGGGTTGGGAGTCAATGCGCACCACCCTCTCGGAGTTAACGAGGTGTGCTTTGCGGTTGGTCAAGCCTCTTCGTAAGCCGAGCAGTAGCTTTAGCGGATTCACGTGCCCGTCCATTGGCGTATACGTTGCGCCGGCGATGGACCCGCCAATTTCCGGTATCCGGGCCTTCAGGTCCGCGCGGCCGAAAACCTCGAAAGGATAGTCGCCACCGGCGTCGTTCGATAGCCGCAGCAGTTGCTTTACACGCTCCTCGAGCTCGCCATCTGAAAAACACAAATCGAAACCGCCCGGCTGCAGCAACTGCACGTCCACGCCGGTTTCATCGCGCAAGGCGTCGGCGAATGATGGCCAGAGCGCCGCGGATTCCCGGGTCCATGCAGTGTACGCGGGTTGTCCGATACCTTTGCCCTGCACCCAGACCAGGCCGAAGTTGCCCACCGACGCGCCGAACGTGTCGTTCCCCTCGTCAATAACGAGGACTTGAGCGCCCTCGCGGGCGATGCCATAGGCGACAGCAGACCCGACCAGCCCACCGCCGACGACAATCGCATCGTAGAAGCCCGTCAAATGGTGTGTCTTCATACTGCGTCCTTGCCGAAGATAATGATTTCGTGCCGTAGCTCGCCCCTCCTGTATGCGCCTTGCACAGCAGAGAAAAAAGCATCGGCTTTGCCTGAAGCGTCTTCGCTACCAACGAGCCACGTGCGTAGTAGCACGGATGTTGACGGCCCCTACCTATGCAGTCAAATGCCAATATAATGCAATCCTATGCCGAAACGAGATACTCAAGATGAAGCTACGTCAAATCGAGGCCTTCCGCGCAGTGATGCAAGCCGGTTCAACCACCGGCGCTGCCGAAGAACTGCATACTTCTCAGTCCAACGTGAGCAGGCTCATTACTCAACTCGAGGCGGATACGCGGCTCGTTCTCTTCGAGCGCTCCGGTGGACGTCTCAGTCCAAAGCCGGAGGCAAAAGCTCTGTTTCGCGAGGTTGAGCGCGTCTTCGTCGGGCTGAAAAGCCTCGCGTACGCGGCCGACAGCATTCGCAATCTCGGCAGCGGCCGCCTGCGCATTGCGTCAATCCCCGGCATCGGGATGAGCTTCCTTCCCAGAGTCGTGCAGCGCTTCAGGCAGTCCCGCCCCGATGTGACCGTATCGATCCATACCAATACGTCCAACACGGTAGAGGAATGGGTATCGTCACAGTTCTGCGACGTCGGAATCGTCGCGTTCGTATCTGCCGCCGCTACCTGCCAAGCGATTGCGCTACCGGACGCCGAGGTCGTTTGCCTTCTGCCGAAAGGCCATCGTCTCGCTGGAAAAAGCAGAATGAAGGCTACCGACCTTCGCGGCGAGCAATACATCTCGCTTGTGCATGGAGACGGCTCAAGAGAAGAAACCGATCGTGTCTTTGATCAGGAGGGGGTGGAACGTGTGCTGTCGTTCGAAGCGCAATACAGTGCCACGTGTTGTGAGATGGTAAAGCTGGGGCTCGGCGTGACATTGGCCCATCCCCTCGTAGCTACGGATTATGTAGGCCAGGGAATCAAGGTACTGCCGTTTTCGCCATCCATCAACTACCCGAACTTTCTTCTTTACCCTCCACATGGAGCAGCCTCGCAGTTGGCGGAGGAGTTTGCTGCGCTGTTGCGAGACCAGTTTGAACGGGAAATCGTAAGCTGGCAGTAAAAATCCCTAGGCGTAGAACGCCGGACGGTTTTCTGCCGCACGCGATCGTTTGCACCTTTGAGGGCCAGACACAACCGTGATTGCCGCGCCGGCGCCCCCAGACTGGCTGCTCCATCGGCAAAACTGCATCCAATCCCTCCGATTCGCCGATGGAGCCCGGCCTACCTTGTCTTTCGGCCCTCGTTTAACTAGCCGGAAAGTACACCGCCTCCCCCAGATGGCGACCATCGCAGGACAGACGACCCGTCGACTGCACGCTCGAATCGTTGCGTCAAGCAGCTTCCTCCATTGGGACGGGGACCATACGTCGTGTTCCAGTTGTGCCGCTATCTCAATTTTGCATAGGTTCCCTTTCTTTCTGAATTGGACGCCGTTATCGCTTCCCACTCATGATTCTCGTCGGGCCTGTGGCAAGTCAGTGGAAACACTTGGGCGCTGTCCTTTCTGGAAAGCCTGGTGGCTCGACAAGCCATTTCGCTGTAGCAGCCTCCTTCTCTGACCGCAAAAGGGATCATATCAATGAAACTCTGGATAATTCTTAGTGCGCTGTCCGCAGCCTGCCTTCCGCTCACGGCATCTGCCGACACCGTTAAAACGATCCGGTTCGGTGTGGACACCTCATACCCACCGTTCGAGGCGAAAGCTGCAAACGGGGAGCTTGTGGGTTTCGACATAGACTTGGGCAACGCCATCTGCGCGAAGCTCAACGCAAAATGTGTGTGGATCGAGAATTCGTTCGACGGGATGATTCCGGCTCTTGAGGCGCGCAAATTCGACGCAATCAATTCGTCCATGACCAAGAGCGAGCAGCGCTCCAAGGTTATCAATTTCAGCAAGAAGCTCTATGCACCCGTCGAGGCGCTTGTCGTCAAAGGCGGCTCGCCGCTTGTGCCAACCGCGGAGTCTCTCAAGGGAAAACGTGTCGGCGTACAGCAGGGCAGTACTCAGGAAGCCTATGCACGCAAGTACTGGGGCAACAACGGCGTTGAGGTGGTTCCTTACCAGACCCAGGACCAGGTTTGGAACGACCTCGTGACGGGTCGCATTGACGCGGCTTTGGCCTTTGCGCCACAGGCCGACGTGGGGTTCCTGAAGACACCACAAGGACGTGATTATGGATTCGCCCGAGGACCGGCCATCAAGGACGAAAGCATCTTCGGCCCCGGCGTAAGCATCGGTATCAGGAAAGGCGACAAGGCCCTGCTTGACGCAGTCAACGGCGCTATCGATAGCATCCGGAAAGACGGCACCTACGACAGGATTTCAAAGAAATACTTCAGCTTCGACATCTATGGCGGCTGACGTGCCTGCAACTATCCAGAGAGAACTTGCGAAAACGGCGGCCGAGTTTGGTGCCAATCGCCAGCGGCCAAAGGTCCGGCATTTGGAGACCGTCAGGCTAACCAATGGCCATCGGAAAAGGGGCCGTTACCTATTCTGTTCTCCCACGCCTTTGTTGAAGGAGATGTGGGACAGGACGCTCCTGCGCGCCCGGTGAGTCCCCTTCCGGGCCGCCGCGATTTTCCTTGCCGCCTGGGTGACTGAACGGTTGCCGCATAGCAGAGATGCGGGGACTTTCGGCTCGCCGTTTTCCATCTATAACAAGCACGGAGACGCATGTGTTTCTAATCGGATTTGGTCCGCAGTTGCTGGCCGGCACTGTGCGGACAATTGAATTGTCGGTGCTGTCGCTTGCGGCCGCGGTTGTCCTTGGCCTCATGGGCGCCGTCGCGAAGCTCTCGCTAAATCGTGGTTTTCGCGCAATCGGCTCAGCGTACACAACTTTGATACGATCGGTACCGGACCTTGTCCTGATGCTCCTTGTCTTTTACAGCATCCAGATTGCGGTCAACAATCTTACCGACGCCTTGGGTCTCGCGCAATTTGACATCAACCCGTTCGCGGCAGGCGTCCTGACACTCGGCTTCGTCTATGGAGCCTACTTCACGGAAACTTTTCGGGGCGCATTCCTTGCAGTGCCGCGCGGGCAACTGGAAGCGGGCGCCGCCTACGGAATGAATGGGGCTCTTGTTTTCCGGCGCATCCTGTTTCCTCAAATGATGCGCTTCGCACTTCCGGGCATCGGCAACAACTGGCAGGTTCTGGTCAAGGCGACTGCGCTTGTTTCCATTATCGGCCTGGCAGACGTCGTAAAGGCCACACAGGATGCGGGTAAGAGCACGTTCAAAATGTTCTTCTTTGTCATGTGTGCCGGGCTCATCTATCTCGCGATGACAACCATCTCCAATTTCGTGCTGTTCAGGCTCGAGAAACGATTCTCGGCTGGCGTTCGTCACGCGGAACTCTAGGCTTATGATCGATACCCTTACCCAGTTCTGGCGCGCTTTTCTGTATTGGGACGGGCAGCGCGTCTCCGGCCTCGCCGTCACCCTCTGGCTGCTGGTGGCATCTCTCGTAGTCGGCTTCCTGATGGCGGTGCCCCTCGCGGTGGCTCGTGTCTCCACGAATCGCTGCATAAGCATGCCCGTGCGTTTCTACACGTATGTCTTCCGGGGCACGCCGTTGTACGTGCAATTGCTTCTGATCTATACGGGTATTTATAGCTTCGAGTTTATTCGGTCGCATGAGCTTACCGATGCCTTTTTTCGAAGCGGTTACCACTGCGCAATTGCTGCGTTTTCGCTTAATACCTGCGCCTACACGACCGAAATATTCGCTGGCGCAATGCGCTCGATGTCTCACGGTGAAGTTGAGGCGGCACGCGCGTACGGAATGAACTGGTTCACCCTTTACAGACGCATCATCATCCCTTCCTCGTTGCGAAGTTCCCTGCCTCTCTACGGCAACGAGGTGATCCTTATGCTGCATGCCACCTCAGTTGCTTTCACGGCGACCGTGCCCGATATCCTGAAGGTCGCCCGCGATGCCAACTCTGCAACCTACCAGTCGTTCCAGGCATTTGGCATTGCCGCGCTGCTTTACATGACCATCTCCTTCGCCATGGTCGCTGTCTTCCGGCGTGCTGAACGCCACTGGCTCGGCTACCTTTGACCGCGTGCTCATTAAGCCTGCACGTCGGTGTCCAGCCAGGGTGTCCAACACACCGGTGCTTTAAAACTAACGATAAGGGATCAGAATGTTGAGGGACACGACTCAGACAGAAGCTTGCAAGTTAGAAGTTCACGATATTCACAAGCGCTTCGGAGACCATGAGGTGCTCAAGGGCGTGTCCCTGAACGCAAACAAGGGTGACGTTATCAGCATCATCGGGGCAAGTGGCTCGGGAAAGAGTACGTTTCTTCGTTGCATCAACTTTCTTGAGCGGCCGAACTCCGGGTACATCGCGGTCGATGGCGAAGCCGTAAAGACGAAGGCCGATAAATCCGGCGATCTCGACGTCGCGGACCCGAAGCAGCTGCAGCGTATCCGGACGAAACTCTCGATGGTGTTCCAGCATTTCAATCTTTGGGCGCACATGAACGTTCTCGAGAACATTGTTGAAGCGCCGGTACATGTGCTCGGGCTGCCACGTCGCGAGGCGGAAGAGCGCGCGCGTGAATACCTGGAGAAAGTCGGACTCGCGCCGCGCGTGGAGAAGCAGTATCCATCGCATCTCTCGGGAGGGCAGCAGCAACGTGTCGCGATTGCGCGCGCGTTGGCGATGAATCCTGACGTGATGCTGTTCGATGAACCAACATCTGCACTCGACCCGGAGCTGGTAGGTGAAGTTCTCAAGGTAATGCAAAAGCTCGCAGACGAAGGACGCACAATGATCGTGGTTACGCATGAAATGGGGTTCGCCCGCAATGTATCGAATCATGTGGTGTTTCTTCATCAAGGATGCACGGAGGAAGAGGGGCTTCCCGAGGAAGTATTGAGTAAGCCATGCAGCGAACGACTCAGGCAGTTTCTCTCTGGTAGCCTGAAGTAGCCCGCGACCGTGAGCAAACTGCCGGCGACATCTGCTATTTCATCAGTAATACTGATAGATCGGGTACGAATCATACGTGGTTAATCCGGCCCGTCGATAAAGACGTTTTCATGTAGTTATATTTTAATATTCGGAGACTTTAATGAAAAAATCACACTTGCTATACTTTTTATTTCCACTATCACAACTCCGGTATTCGCTCAATCTACTGTGACGCTTTACGGTCTGATTGATGAAGGCTTCGATTACACCAACAATGTCGCAGGTTCGAACGTGTATGAACTCCAGAGCGGCTACGCTCAAGGTAGCCGCTGGGGTCTTAGAGGAACAGAGGATCTTGGCAGCGGGCTGAGCGCGATTTTCAAACTGGAGAACGGCTTCAATGTCAACAATGGTCGCCTCGGGCAAGGCGGGCTGATGTTCGGCCGTCAGGCATACGTCGGAATTTCCTCGAATCAGTTCGGTTTTGTGACATTGGGTCGACAGTATGATTCGGTCGTCGACTACCTGGCGCAGACCACCGCGAACGGCAACTGGGCGGGCTATCTTTTTTCGCACCCCTATGACAATGACAACACGGACAACAGTTTCCGCGTAAACAATACCGTAAAGTACACCAGTCCGACGATCGCAGGGTTTCAGTTTGGCGGCACGTATAGCTTCTCGAACGATACGAACTTTGCCAACAATCGCCAATACAGCCTCGGTGCGCAGTACACTACCGGTGGACTGCTTCTCGCTGCGGCGTATCTGCAGGCCAACAATCCATCGGCTACAGCCGGCGGTGCGATCAACAATGGAGGCGACGAGAACTTCGTAGGAAGCAAATTGCGTATTTTCGGCGCAGGCGCGAGCTACACCTTCGGGTCCGCTAATGTTGGCGTCGCGTACACGAACACGTACGTAGCTAATCCGACTGCATCCGGATACGTCGGTGACATTACCCCCGCCGCAGGCACGCTTTCCAGCCTGCGCTTTCAGAATTTCGAAATAAACGGCAAGTATCAGTTCACCTCGGCGTTCTATGCGGGGGCCATGTACACATACACGCGAGCCGACTTCAACAGTACCGCGGGCAAGCTTAACCCAAGCTACCAAATGGTTGGTTGGATGGCCGATTACAACCTGTCCAAACGCACCGATCTATACGTTCAGGGCGTCTATCAGCACGTTGGCGGCGACCAAACCGGAACTGTGCTCGACTTCGCTTATGTGCCAGGTGCCGCTGACGTGTCGTCGGCCCAGAACCAGGTCGTCGCTCGTGTCGCAATTCGTCACAAATTCTGAGCATGCCATTCGGACGTAGCTTGAACTTCTTACCACAATGTGTTTATACCTCAATCAACCAAGAATTAAGCGGTGGAATCCCGAGCGATCCGGGTGTCTTTTTATACCTAAGTTGGACTCGCGACTATCCGCGTCACCGGTCAGGCATCGATACGCCTGGAGTACGAGGGGTTTCGATATCGATCGTAAGCGGCCCTTCGATGATGTCTGGCGATTCGCGGCAGAGGCAAAGAGCATAGGTGTCCGCCTATTAGGTGGACATCTATGCCTGACAAAGGCACGGAGTTCAATAATTCGACAAAGCCTTGATCGTGTATGAATGGGAGGTCCATGGAGGCGAAAATGTTGCAGCGTAATCTCGGGGCGGTTCACGTGGCCGCACTGCTCGTCTCGGCAAGCTTTGGCGTCGCATTCCTGCTCGGCTCCGGCGAGATGGCACTCCATGCCGGTATGGCGGGCAGTCTGTATGCGATCGTCACCGCACTAGGCGTGCTCGCGCTCGCGCTGGCCGCACCCACGCTCTGGCGGGGACGCGAACTCATCTGGGACGTGTTGGGCGAGCGTTACGGTCCCGTCGTGCGCAAGCTCGTCGCGCTGCTCTCGCTCGTCTGGATGTCTGGCGTGCTGGCCGCCCAGATTCATGGCGGTATCGCCGTGCTAGTCGCGACGGGACTGCCGGCAACCCATGCACTGGCGGTGATCGCCGCGGCGCTGCTGGTCATGTCCTCCATCGAACTCGGCATGGCCGCAGCGCTCTTCGCGTGCTGCCTGCTGGCTATGAACATCGCGCTCCTGCATGCGCTTGTCGCATCGCACGGCCTGACCGTGTACGTTCACGCGTGGACGTCCTTCATCCAGGAGACACGCGCCGCGCCAGGCGCTGAAACACTGGTGACCATCGCGGCAGTCGGCTTTCTGGTCGTCACGGGATCGGACTATCAACAGTTTGTCGTCTCAGCGCGCCGACCGCGAGACGGGTGGCTCGGCTGCGTACTTGCGAGCCTCTTCCTCATGGTGACCGGGTTTCTCCCGGCCGCAACAGTCGTCGCAGCGTTTCATGCCGGCAAGCTGTCCGGCCTGACGGACACCGCGAGCGCGATCCCGTGGATCATGCTGCAAACGAGTGGGGCGATGGGATCGGTTTGCATCGGCGTCATCCTGCTTTCTGCTCTCGGATCAGGGACCGCGATCACGCGCGCGATGTCATCGGCGCTTGAGGGCCTGCATGCCTGTGACGGTCGTTACGGCTATGCGTCGCGCCTGCTGATCGTCGCCATTGGCTGCGCAATCGCGACGGATGGTCAGGCGATTCTGTCGACCATCGTTTCGCTGAACATCGTCTACGTTGCGGCCGTCGGGTTGCTGTTCCTCTTGCACGAGAGTGGTCGACAGGTCCCCCCGCGCTGCGCATCAGCGATGTTGCTGTCTGGCGCCATCGTTTCCCTGCTCGTTTCGGCAATGAACTGGACCGGTATCGGCAATCTGCCCGGTTGGCTCCCGCTTCCGGCGGGGCTGCTCGCCTCCGCCTGTGTGCCGGTCGCATGGCAGTTCGCGTCGTTTCTCCGGCGCGTGCGGCCATAGAATCGCCTGGCGACCCGAACCCGCCCCGATCGTGCTTCTGCGTGTTAGCCAAGTAGCGGCCAACCGGCACCATCAAACGGTCGACAAGCCTGCCAAGCCGAGGCCCACAACTCCGCTGGTGGTCCGGTTGTCGCAGCGACGACACCGAAACGGAAAATTGTGCATCTTCCCACCCGATCCAAGAGAACGCTATTCGCGCGTGGCTATCACGTGTGGTAGCGGAACGTTTACCTCTGGAGATACTGCTCCGAAGGGCAAGGGCGAGCATGTCACCTGGCAGGAGCTCGAGTCGAAGTTCAAGATGGCGACGCGCCTTATCGCCCTTCCGGCACTGAACCGCCCGGAAATCGTGGAGGCTGGTTGGTTTAAGTTGATGCGGATTCGGCGACCGATGTTTCAAGTTGCCGATAGTAGTTTGCCTCAGCTTCAGCAGGCGGGATGTAGCCGAGGGGTTCCATCAATCGATGATGATTGAACCAGGCCACCCATTCCAGCGTAGCCAACTCGATGGACTCCCGTGTTTTCCAGGTGCGGCGATGAATCAGTTCGGCCTTGTACAAACCGTTGATTGTCTCGGCCAGTGCGTTGCCGTAACTGTCGCCACGGCTACCAACCGAGGGCTCTATGCCCGCTTCGGCCAGTCGCTCGCTATAGCGAATGCTAACGTATTGCGAGCCTCTCTCGGAGTGATGTATCAACGTTCCATCGCCGCCTGGGCGTCGCGCATAAAGTGCCTGTTCAGGTGCATCCAGAACGAAGTCTGTAGTCATCGACGAACTGACGCGCCAACCGACAATCCGTCGGGCGAACACGTCGATCACGAACGCCACGTAGAGCCAGCCCTGCCACGTCGAGAGTGGAGTAAGAGACAGGGCGTAGTCGAACTATTTCCCCGCCTCCTCCTCCCCGAACCGGACTTGCACCTCTCAGCGCATCCGGCTCTCCATTCAAGCGTTGCTCATAGCAAAGGCGACATCAGCGTAGCGCGACTCGATGGTGCTGCGTGTCTCATCGCGCAGAATGTACGGATTTTCCGACGGGCTACGCCACCTGAATTGACCCTTCCGGCTGGTAACGAGACGCCGAAGCGCCACCGCTCCGTACCAACCCCGACTATTCTGGCCATGAAGCAACCATGTCTTGGCCTGTCCCGGTTCTGGTGCCCGGACATGATCGCGCATCAGCGACCTGAACCCGCGCCGATACCTGCGCGCGAGCCAGTAGCCGAATTTCCAGAAGACCACGCGGTCCAGTTTTCTAAACATGGTGGCCGTAAAGTCGGTGTATTGATAAAAGGCGGCCCAGCCGGCAATCTGCCGATTCAGGCTTTCCATAAGATCCATCCGGTTGATGCTGTAATTCCCCGACAGTTGTTTGACCAACCGCTCGGCAAAGCCCCGATATTTCTCCCACGGAATGGTCGTCACAGGTCGCATGCGACCGCGTGAACCACGCTTGCGGACGATCCGGTGACCGAGGAAGACGAAGCCGTCGTTCACATGCGTGATATGGGTCTTCTCCATGTTCAGTGTGAGCTTCAGTTCGCCTTCGAGGAACCCACGGCATGCTTCGCGTACCGCTTCGGCATGTTCGCGAGTCCCCTTGACTACAATCACAAAGTCATCTGCATACCGGCAGTAGGCAATCGCTGGTTTCCACTGCCGGTTTTCTCGTACAGCAATCGGACGCTGCTTGAGAATCGCGAAGTTCCACGCCCACCGATCCTTGCGCACCTTCTTGCTCAGATAGTTCTTCTCCATCCACGCATCGAACTCGTGCAGCATGATGTTGGATAGGAGGGGTGAGATGACCCCACCCTGGGGAACCCCTTCGCTCGCGGCGCGAAACAGATCACGATCAACACATCCAGCCTTGATGAACTTCCAGAGCAGGGCGAGGAAGCGCTGATCGGCGATCCGCTTGCGGATTCCCTTCAGAAGCAGACGATGGTGAACGGTGTCGAAGTAGCTGGCGAGGTCGCCCTCGATAACCCAGCGTCCGGAGACACTGTGTTCACCGCCATCCTGTAGCTGAAGCTTCACCGTGCGAATCGCATGATGTACGCTTCGGGCCGGCCTGAAGCCATACGAAGCCGGATGGAAATCACTCTCCCATATCGGTTCCATCGCCATCAGCATGGCCCTTTGCACGATCCGATTCCGTAGACAAGGGATACCGAGCGGCCTGAGCTTGCCATTCGCTTTTGGTATATACACGCGTCGCGCGGGCAGCGGGCAATACGAGCCCGCCAACAGTTCTTCGCGTATCGTCGTCAGCTCATGAGGGAGATACGCTTCCATCATGCGCTTGTCGACACCGTCCACACCCGGCGTGCGGGCTCCGCTGGAAGCCAGCGTGATACGGGCCGCCTCGCTCAGCCAATCCCTATCAGCAATCAGTCTCAGAAGTCGATCGAACTTGCGTTCTTTGTTCTCCGTCGACCATGTCGCCAGTTTGCTTTGCATTTCACTGATTATCAAAGGTCTTCACCTCACTGCGGTCAGCTAATTAGCCACGCAAACCACTTAAACTGCCTCCCTTCGCCATGTAGCCGGCTTTCCCGACCTCGGACTACTACGGAGGCTCCGCCAGCCTGCACGTCATCGGGGGCACACTCCCTTGGCATCCGTGCAGACCTTCCCCAGTTCACATGCTGGACTCAACGCATGGGCGAGGTTGCCTGTCGCAGTCTTTATCCTTGCTTGCCGCAAGTCGTCGCGATCACCACGGTCTAGCTGCGCGCTCCCCGTGGTTCCATGCTGACTGGCATACATATCCAGTCAGCACTCGTGCAGCCGGGCCATACGTGTGACCGGCCGCAGATCGCGTCCTGCCCATAAAGCGGTATGGGCAGGGGTGACATTTCAACTTTCAGATGCGGTTCAACAGGTTCGTGTTCCTCAACCGTCCCATGCTCAGCCTAGAGGCTCATCTTGGCGTAACCGCTTCGCCTCAAGCCCCGTTTCCCACGGACTACGTCACCTTGCCAGTGTCGGCAAGTCACCGCCGCTTCGGCTCACTTCCTCTCGCAGCAGAGGAAGGGCATGCCCCGGTACTGCAACGTCAACTCCTCGGGAGTCCTGCATTCCAAACATGCTCAAGCAACTTCACCCCCATGCGGGCGGGCTACGCTGGCTGGGCGTACCATAGGTGAAATCAGAAAGCCAGAGCCGGTTTGGCCGGTCTGCCCTGAGCTGCCGGTTGACCCGATCCAGCGGGCGCGCGGCCGCCGCATCGGAAATGGTCGTGCGAACACGTTTGCCTCGCATCACGCCACGCAAACCCAGTTGCTTCATCAGCCGTTCGACAGTACAGCGAGCCACCGCGATACGCTCCCGGTTCATCTGCTTCCAGACTTTATCCGCTCCGTAGACCCCCATGTTGGCTTGCCAGACACGCTGGATCTCGGGACCGCAGTCGTTCATCGCCTATAGCACGAGCGCAGCGGCGCGACGGATCGCGAAGTTGTGCAGCATGGCGCCGGTAGCCCGACGGGGCAATCCGCAAGACCTTGCAGATCGGCTCGACCCCGAAGGTGTCGCGATGCTGATCGATGAAGGCCGTCAGGACTTCAGGCGGCGGTCGAGCTCCGCCTGGGCGAAAAACGCACTCGCCAGTCTCAGAATATCGTTGGCGCGGCGCAGTTCCTTGACTTCGCGCTCCAGTGCTTTAAGACGTTCGCGTTCCGACGTGCTTACGCCCTCGCGCTCGCCGCTATCGACTTCATCTCGTTTGACCCACCCCAGCAATGTCTGGCTCGTGCAGCCGATCTTGGGGGCGATGGATTCGATCGCCGCCCACTGTGACGGATACTCGCCCCGATGCTCTTGCACCATGCGCACTGCACGTTCCCGGACTTCAGTAGAAAATGTGTTCAACTTGTTCATGGCTCCATTTTCTCAAAAGTTGGAGCCTCCACCAAATCCATTAGGACTACCAACGCGTTGCTCGCGACTGTGCGATTGAAGGGCGATGGCTTGTAAACGGTGATGACCGATGTTAACTTTGATCCGGTTCGTGATCTGTGATGCCGGGCATTGTCGGACACCTCTGACCTTGATGATTGGGCAAATGAAGAGTTTGGCACCGCCGAGCTCGGCGACGCTCGCCTGACCAGACGGCTCGTGACGCTGGCACGCAAGCTTTCGTTGGGCCCACATTGCTCTTTTCCGCAGTCGTTCAATGGTTCGGAGCTGAAGGCGGCATATCGTTTTTTCGACAACTCGCACGTGGATGTCGATGGCTTGCTGGGTGGGCATATCGGTCAAACGCTGTGTCGTATGCAACAGGTGCCAGTCGTCCTTGCTGTTCAGGACACCACCGAGTTCAATTTGTCTCATTTGCGGGCAACCGAAGGTCTGGGATACGGCTCCGATCCACACGTGCGTGGTTTCCTGATACACAGTCTGCTTGCGCTCACGCCAGAGGGACTGCCACTCGGGCTGATCGGGATGAAGACCTGGATACGTAGGCACGAGGAGTTGGGCAAGAAACATCTGCGCGGGCAACGAACCGTACAACGGAAAGAGAGCGCAAAATGGCTCGAAGGCATCGAGCAACTGGGCGTACTCAAGACGCACTGTCCGTGCACGCATGTCATCGGCGTGAGCGACCGTGAAGGCGATGTCTATGATGTGTTCCTGGCGCAGCGGCCTGCCGGCGTCGACTGGTTGGTGCGCGCATCGTGGAACCGACGCGTTGCTCACCTCGATCGATATTTGTGGCAAACCGTGCTGGCCTCGCCAGTGCTTGGAAAGGCGCAACTGCAGGTGCCTGCACGCGAAAACCGCCCGGCACGCACCGCACGGCTGCTTGTGCGCTGCATGCCCGTACGCCTTCGTCAGCCGCAAAATCGTCGTCGTGAGAAGCTTCCCGAAATTGAAGTGTTTGCAATTCATGCGCAGGAAACGAACTTGGACGAAGGAGCAGAGCCATTGGAATGGCTTCTACTGACTTCGGTGCCTACACAAACGCACGCTCAGGCCCTTGAGCGTCTGGCATGGTATGCGCGCCGATGGACGATTGAATCGTGGCATCGTGTGCTTAAAAGTGGCTGTCGCATTGAAGCCCGCCAATTTGGCAATCTCGATCGATTCGTCCGCGCCACCGCATTGTTCGCCGTAGTAAGCTGGAGGATCCTGTACTCCATGTTGCTTGCAAGGCTTGATGGCAACCTTCCATGCGAAGTATTGCTGCAGCCAATCGAGTGGCGAGCCTCTACTGTCGTACGCATGGCAGTACTGAAATACCTGATAAACCGCCATCACTGGCGCAGGTCATCTTGTGGATCGCCAGACTCGGCGGATATCTCACTCGAAAGCATGATCGTCCGCCCGGCCCTACCGTCATCTGGCGTGGATTTCTAGTCCTGCACGAAATCACGGTGATGTACAGAATATTCAGGCAAAACGAATAGCACCATCACATTACTTGTGGGTAATCCTGAGACCAAATCCGGGGCGGTTCAGAATGAAGGCTACCGACCTTCGCGGCGAGCAATACATCTCGCTTGTGCATGGAGACGGCTCAAGAGAAGAAACCGATCGTGTCTTTGATCAGGAGGGGGTGGAACGTGTGCTGTCGTTCGAAGCGCAATACAGTGCCACGTGTTGTGAGATGGTAAAGCTGGGGCTCGGCGTGACATTGGCCCATCCCCTCGTAGCTACGGATTACGTAGGGCAGGGAATCAAGGTACTGCCGTTTTCGCCATCCATCAACTACCCGAACTTTCTTCTTTACCCTCCACATGGAGCAGCCTCGCAGTTGGCGGAGGAGTTTGCTGCGCTGTTGCGAGACCAGTTTGAACGGGAAATCGTAAACTGGCAGTAGCGAGGACAACCACGCGTAGAAGACGTAAGGGTTTTCTGCTTTAGGCGATGGAGCATCGATATCAGGGGCAGTCGTGCAAGGCCAATGGGATGCTCAGCGCCCCTGCGGGTGTCCGGAATTTTGTGTAAACGGGTTGAGGTTTAACCCGACACCAGCCGCTCTTCGAACTGGATCGTGAAGCGGTTCAGTGCGGCCTTCCAGTCGCGGATCGGCATCGTCCACTTCGTGCTGATGTTATTCAGGGCCAGGTAAAACAGCTTCGTGACGGCCTCATCGGTCGGGAACGAGCTGCGGGTCTTGATCACCTTGCGCAGGCTCATGTTGATCGATTCTATGGCATTCGTGGTGTCCCGCAAGGGGACTTCCTCCGGGGCGTAAATCACTTTCCTGATCTCCGGCGGGTAATCGAAGAACGGAATCACCCGTGCCCAGTTGCGTCGCCAGCTCTGCCCGATTGACGGATAGTCCTTCTTCCACCTGGCCTCGAAGGCGCCCAGCATCTGTTCGGCCAGTTCGACGGTCGATGAAGTGTAAATCGTCTTCAGGTCGGCGGCGACTTCCCGCTGCATTTTCCACGGTACGAAGTTTAGGCTGTTGCGCACCATATGCACGATGCACAGTTGCACGGCCGCTTTTGGGTAGACCGCTTCAATGGCTTCAGGAAAGCCTTTAAGCCCGTCGACGCAGGCGATAAAGATGTCCTGCACGCCGCGCGTCTTGAGCCCAGTGACCACCTGCAGCCAGAACTTGGCCCCCTCGGTCTGGGCCGATCCACAGTCCCAGGACTTCCTTGTGGCCGGCCATGTTCACGCCGATGGCCAGGTATCCCCTCACGCGTCCTTCCCCTAAGGTACGAATCCGCTAAGGTCTCCTAACCAACGATTTTGGCATCTATCTCCTCGACCTTGACCCCGCTTTCGCAAACATCCTGCACTGTCGGCAATAATACTATCGCCTCTCTTCACCGAGCCATGTGCACGCGTCCAGTCTCCCGTCGCCATTCGCGCCCCCGACATCTTGAGCGACGCCCCATCAGATCCGCTTGTCAAAAATGGGAGCTTTCATAGACGGACCAGAGCACCTACCGATATGTCGCGAACTCGACAACCCTGCAGCAGGTGTGGGCTTTGTCGAGTCCGCGACACAGTGGTAATCGGCCGGGCGCCCAACGGGGCTCTATTCGACCATTGGCATGGCAAGCGGAAAACTTTTTTGACTGCTTTTTTGCAGTTGGCGCGATTGTTGCGAGTCTCTATTGGCAGCGGTGTCGGATCTGCACATCGACATTCGTTGTCATTTTAGGCGAGGGGTCTACGAGACCCATCATTCGAATTGCAATTTGTGAAGAAGGAGAGGCGATGTCTTCAAAGCTGTCTGTTTCAATCATCGGCGCCGGAAATACTGGGTGCACCTTCGCGGCTGACCTTGCCAGCCGAGGAATTGATGTTCTTCTTTATGGTCATCCCAAACACCGAGGCAATATTGACGCGATCCGGAAAAAAGGTTGCCTTGCCTCTCGTATGGAGATAGAAGGTGAATTTAATCCAACTTTAACCACCGAGATGGCCGATGCGGTACAATTTTCACACTTTCTTGTGGTCACTGTGCCATCGTACGGGCACGCCGACATTATTAATGATTTGAAGGGCTTCGATCTCAGTAATCACGTTATCGTAGTCATCAATGGCAACTTCTTCGCCTTGCTCAGTCCTAACGAGTTGAACGCGCAGGCCATCCTAGAAACCAACGCTTCTCCATACGCCTCTTGGGTCAAGGACGGCGAAGTGTCGATCACCGGAGTCAAGAGCAGCCTCCCCATCGCAGCGCTTCCGAACAATATGGGGGAGAAGCAGTGGTCGCAAATCTCCGAGATATTTCCTAAGACGCTCCTGTGGTGCAACAACGTTTTTGAAATCGGAATGCAGTCCAATAATGGTGTCATTCATCCGGCGGCAGGAATCCTCAACACAGGTTGGATAGAAAGTAGGAAAGGAGACTTCCTGTTCTATCGTGATGGGATTTCCCCCTCAGTCGGGAACGTTATAGAGGCGGTAGACGCCGAGCGCCTGAAGATCGCGGAAGCCTTCGGGTTTCGACTGCAGACGGTTTTGCAGGAAATGGTCGGTTTCTACGGCGGAGCTTGTGAGACATTTTCGGATTTCGCGTCACAAACTAAGGTTCACAATGCGCACAAGATAACGCCCACTCACATGCAAGACAGATACGTGTCAGAGGATGTACCCTATATTTTGGTCCCTTGGTACGAGCTTGGCTCGAGAGTAGAAGTCCAGGCTCCGACCATCAAGGCTGTGGTGGACATCGCGTCGGTCATCAACGGCGTTGACTATTTTAAAAGTGGCCGCAATTTGAAGCGCCTTGGCATGGATCACATGTCGAAAACAGAACTGTTGCGGTTTATTGATAGCGCGACTTGCCACCTTCCATGGGCGCGGTGACATTAGAGAAAACAGTGCAATGCCGGCAGGGGCGAGCAGTCGCTAGGAATGCAGTCGGCCTACCGGAAACCGATCGCCCTGGACAAGCGATTTGCTCGTCATCCTCTGGACATCCTATTCGACACGCTTGCCAACTAGACTGCGCCTGCGGGACATCTCGTCGATCAGCTTTCTGTGAAACCGCCGTCGGAGACGGAACACTTGCGTCACTCCGCTTAATGATCGCGAAGCGCTAGAAGGCGTCGACGTAGAGCTGCGCCTTGCATACACGTCGAGGGTACTGGTTTCTTGACACCGGAGATTTCAAGTGTCCGAACATGAACCATTTTTAGTCAATTTAAATCGCGATCTTTCTTTCTTATTTTCGATTTGGGTCGGGCAACTGTTCGTAGTTGCCTATGCCGTAGTAGACGTTCTTATCGTCGGCAACAGAAGACCAGATCTCCTCGGTGCGCTGGCATTGGGGAACGCGATTTACGGCCCACTTGGTGTAATCATAACCGCGTTTTTTTCGTCAATCACAATAAATGCATCGAGAATTATCGCAGAGAAATCCGTAGCAACACTTAAATACATCGCTTACTACGGATTTGCGTCTGGAATTTTTGCTGCTTCATTCTCTTTCTTTGTTATGAAGTATTTTTCGACAGTCCATCATTGGTCGAACCAATCACCCTATTTAGTGGTCGCGACTCAAGATTATCTTGATGCTCTCACGTCTAGCGCTTTGCCGTTCATCCTTTTTCGAATTATAGCCTGCATCGCAAACTCGATTCGGGCCACAGCCTATATTACAGTACTGCAAGGCATCGGTTTAATAGTAAAAATTACCCTATCCCTAGCGCTGGTCGACAGCCCATACTTCCAGCTTGGCCTGATTGGTTGTGGCCTGTCAACCACCATTGCATTCTATATCATGGGTATAGGCGCCACGCTTTTGTTTTTATTCGATAGGCGATTTTCCGTATTCCGATTTGATTTTTTTCTGTCTCGAGAGCCATCTCAGTTGGTGCTTCTCTTGAGAACTGGCCTCCCCGTCGCATTTTCGACGCTTTCCGAAGTTGCAGCATTCGGATACATGACCATATTGATAAGCAAGTTCGACGCCGACCAGCTGAGCGCCCATCAAATCGTCTCTAACGTCTATAACGTCGGGTACACATTGGTCGTTTCCCTAGCGGTTTTATTTTCTGTCAAGATAAGTCAAGCATTCGGGCTTGAGGGACAAATTGCAGCGGGCCGCAAAGCAAGAACAGCGATCTTCGTCACGATGGCAGTCGGCTTCTTACTTGCCAGCTTACATATGTTTTTTGGAGCCGCTGTCTTCCGACTTCATACGGCGGACGAGAGAGTTTTGTCGATCTCGAACAGAATTCTTATCTTCCTGTCATTAGTGATTTTCGTTGACTGCCTTCAAACTAGTGCCGCAGCGGCTCTGCGTGCACTTGGGATTAATGCGTTTCCCGCATTTGTGCAGATAATTAGCCTGTGGATAGGTGTTGCAGTTCTGGGAGACGGGTTCGCAACGCAGCGGCTTTGGCTCGGCAGCGTTAATCTCGTGTCAGCAACCGGGGTCTGGTGCGGCGTTTTTTTTGGTTTGCTGCCGAGCGCACTGATCATGTCACTGGTTGCTAGCGGTGGCAGTAAAGCAATTTGCAAGCACCTGCGGCGAATCATTTCTCAATGTACTCGATGACGTCTCGTGTGCCCGGTGTCATCGAAATGGCGGCCGCCCAGTGGACCCATTTCGTTATACAGAAGTGTCGTAGCCGTCGCGCAAGATCTGGATGGTGATGACAGCATCCATGACTCGCTGCGTGCCAATCCAAAGCGTCTTCGCGCCCGGTTCGCCGTCGCTCTTGCGCCCGAGGAATCCGCCCAGTGACGCGACCATCCGTATCACCTGGTTGAGCGTCGGTGGTTTTTTCGGACGTGCCTTCTTACAGAGCACGTGAGCGCCGTGTATCTCGTCAGCCGCGAAGAACAGCGACGCCTCCAGCTCCGGACACGTCCTGCCGACACGCATGAGCCGCGCGATACGCCACGATACGTCCATGTACAGCGCGAGCGCCTTTTCCACGCGCTCCATCTGTGAGAGTTGCAGCGCCTCAACCCGGCAGGCGTTCTTCAGGACATTGAAGAACATTTCTATTTCCCATCTCGCGCGGTACCAGTCAACGACTTCGATGAGCGCATGCGCATCGCCCGCTTCGCGGTTGGTCACAAGACGCCAGATGACGGGCTTCACACCCGCTGGCGCATCCACTTCATACGCCTCGACGCAGGTGAGCGTGACACCGGCGCGCCCGGGCAGCGTGACGCGCTGGCTACGCAGTTCCTGCCTCACTCCACGCGCCTTCTGGCCACTGCGCCCGGCCAGTACGAAGCTGATATGGCCGAGCACGTTACTCGCATGGACCTTTTCCCACAGCTTTTCTTCGTCCCTCAGGGCACGATTGTGCTGGGACCGGATCAGCCAGTCCGCCGGTTCACCCAGGTCCTGCGCACGCTGCATGAGCGCGGCGATGTCACCTTCACGATCGGCCACATACACCAGTCGCGTGCCAGGCAGGGCCCGTGCCTGTTCGGCCACGATCTCATAGCTTTCGATCCACCGCACACTTTCCCTGACACCGCCACGCCTGCCGTTTGCATCGCGTGGCTCGCGCGCCCACATCCATGCGTTCATCACACCCAGCGGCTCCCGATCCGGTGTCACCGCATAGGTCGCGTGAAGATGCATGCCCACCTGTGCTTCATAACTGAGCGGGCCGGCCCCTTCGATATCCTGACCGTTAAAGTTCAGCTCTGTCGTATCGGCAATGCACAGCACCACCGGCAACTGCCCCATGCGTGCCGTGGTACGGTCCCAATGCGGCTGCATCATGTCGCGCCAGTCGATGCGCTCATTGCCCAGAAAGCGATATGCCGCCATCGTCTCGGCCCAGCCTTCGCACGCGCCCGGAATGCTGGCCGTGGGCCGGCTGGCGAACCGCTTGACCAGCTCCTTCGCGCGCCGGTCTCTCCGTGGATCACCCAAATCCAGCGTCTCAAATTCCTCGTCCACCCATGCTCCCGCGTCGTCTCGGATCTTCATGCCGAAAATCCGAGAGTAAACGCGAAATCCGCGTTGTTAACAACCCCCTTCTGACTGCTTTGCTACTCCACCATCGTTTCCGCAAGCGTCGAGTTGTGTATAAGGAGATGCAGTGGACCCCGCACCGCGACCTATGTTCACGGTATTGGGAATACAGCGAAATCGAATCAGATCTGGAGCATGTTTGCTGAAGAGAGTGTGATCTTCCCGGTCGAGCTTCCGCAATTGAGAAAAGGAGTGGTTGAGCTCGTCAACAATCCCGATTCCCCCATTACCACGTTGCTCAGACTGCGTGGCTCGATGTACCTCGAGCAACTGAAGGCACTGCAGCAATGGCTCGACGAACTTGCTGCCGAGATAGCTAAAATCTTCAAGAGCAGTGAAGCGTGCCCGTCAAACGGTGTTGCAGCGTGTAAAGCGCGGCGAGCTCGACGCCGTGCTGGTTCGTCGCGGACGATGCAAAGGCTTGCGCATCAAGGTCTCCAACGATCAGCCGGACTTCTTCGAACACACTTCATGAACTCGAGGGCATTGCTATGAGATATCCAAGAAGCCTTTAACACAGTAGTGTCCGGTTAAATTTCGAACAAATTCAGTTGCTCACCAGATTGAGGCATTTCCGGGAGTGATAGATCGGGCCGCAAGGCGCTTGAAATCTCGGCTTTCTCGAATACGGAGACCGAAAGAATCTGTAGCAACGTATAGAGCGAGGCATCGAGTTGAAGCTCCTTTTTGACGATGGCGATCAACTCGTAGGTGCAGACGGCGCACCAGACTTGCGTCTTCACCGCGTTCTCGCTTGTGCCGAGGAATCGCTTGATGCGCAGGTGCCGCTTGATCCACTTGAAGAACAGGTCGACAAGCCAGCGGTTCTTGCACAGCGGTGCAACGGTCAGCGGCGGCAGCGTCGGGTTGTTGGTCAGAAAAATCAGCGGATGCGCCGCAAACGCTCGGGATAGTCCTGCGCGGCGTAAAAGCAGTTCAGGCGATGCTCTGGTCGCAGATCACGCCCGTGCTGCGGTCGGTGGCATCCGAATAGACGCGACATGCGTTCATGTTGCGTTTGGCTCGTGCGACGAAGAAGGCGCCTGCCTGATGCAGCTCGAACAGCGGCGCGAAGTCCAGATAGCCGCGTTCCATGACGTGAAACGTGCCAGCTTCGATGGGCAGAAAATTTAGCACGCCCACCTCGTGCATCTTGCCATCGCTGATGTGGATGAAGGCGCGGATCGCGCCGCGCAAATCCAGCAGCGTATGCATCTTGACCGCCGCCTTGGTCGTGCGAAACGGCGCCCACTCGAACAGGGACAGGCGCAAATCTATGGTCGTGGCATCGAGCGCATAGACCGTCGCATCGAGATCTATGTCCAGCGGCTGGGTCGCGTAAAGCGCTCGGGCGCGGGTGACAAGGCGCATTGCCAGCGCGTGATAGATGCTCCAGTCGCGCAGATTCAACGCATCCGACAACGTCGAGAGTGCCGGGACGTTCTTCAATCTCATATCAAACAGCTTGTCTCGATTCGCAGACAGGCGGGCCTCGATGTCGCGCATGGACTCGCGCCAGGTCAACTGCGCGAAGACCATGATGCGGAACAAATCGGCACATTCAAGCATGCGCCCCCGCGTCGCCGCGATGTCGCTCGATGATGCGGCCAAACGTCTTCCATACGGCACAAACTCCATGACTTGCGCAAACAGCGTCTTGCCCACGTTCATGCGCTACCCCAAGTCGCGCAAACCCGAAAGGATCGCAAATGCTGATTTCAAAATTCAAATCGTGGATACCCATGAAACCCCCGAATGCCCTGTCAACAACCGCTCTCGCGCCTGTCGACCTCAAATAAACCGGACACCACTGCTTTAATATCAAGATCCAAGCACCCAGTCTGAGCGCCAGCAACGCTGACGCGCGACTGTGAGCGCCTGATGCGCTGAGCGGCGCGGCCGATAACCATACGAGTCGTCATGGCACACTGGCTCCAGAAGCGGTTCGAGATATCGCCGTACCACCATCTGCGCTATGCAATCCGACACGGCCGGGACGGTCATCGCGAACCTCTCACGCGCCCAACGATCACTTGGGGGCAAGATCTGTCACCCATTTCATCCACTTACTGTGAAACGCATTTTTCAACGTATCCACGTTATAGATGTAAGGCATCAACACAATCAATTTTACAAATCGATCTTTGTGTTGCACAGTGAAACCGGTCGTTGCGGAAATGGAAATAGAAGTTGATTGATCGAATACTTCGTATTTTGTAAACCTAAGTAGTACGACATATTTAGGCATGTCTCCATAATGCCCACACTTTTGGATGTATCTCTCGACACGCCACCTAAGCTTACCGAAACCCTGCCCGTGGCGGCCTTCCGGATGGGACGATCGACTGTGGAGCGGCTTACTGGCTCGATAATTGAACGAAACGGGCCAGAGCTGTGAAGGTCTTCGATTGCGTATCCGAGGTGCGCGACGAGTGCCACGATCGCGCCGGACGTCGCGACGTCTATTTGACGTTTGACGACGGTTCTAATCCACTTTGCACACCGGACGTCCTCGATGTGCTGGCAGAACACCGGGTGCCAGCAACGTTCTGCGTCATCGGCGCGTACGTAGAGGACCAGCCGAAGCTGATCGAGCGAGTGTTCGCCGAGGGACACGAGATTGCCAATCACACGATGACTCATCCGGATTTGTCCGGATGCGAACCTGATGAAGTACGACGCGAAATATTGGACGTGAACAGGATCATCAGGATGGCATGTCCCCAGGCCGCAGTTCGGCATATGCGTGCCCCTTACGGAATATGGACGGACGAAGTGGTCGCTGAAGTGGCAAAGGCGGGGCTGGCGGCTCTTGACTGGTCGGTAGACCCGCGTGACTGGTCTCGCCCCGGCGTCGATGCGATTGTCAGCGCAGTGCTGGCCTCTGTCCAGCCTGGCGCAATTGTGCTCTTTCACGACGGATGTCCTCCCGGCGAGTCAGGACGGTGCAGTCATGCTGGGCTGCGCGACCAAACCCTCATGGCGCATTCCCGCCTGATTCCAGCACTGCATGAGAGCGGATTTGTAATCAGCTCGCTACCCCAACCACACTGAACAAACCGACATCTATGAATGCCATTGCCACAATCAGCACTGCCCCGGTTTTATTGTATGCACTACTCTCGACTGTTTACAAAAGCGCACAGGCCCTCCATGGCCTACCCACGAGTGCTCCGCCGAAGTCGCCCAATGCCGCCGACTCCAACTTTCTGCCGGACGTGGACGTCATCGTGCCGTGCTTTAACGAGCAACCGCGCACACTCTCGGCGTGCCTGGAGTCCATTGCAAACCAGGACTACGCCGGAAAACTGCGGGTCTATGTGGTTGATGATGGTTCTGCGAATCTCGACGCCGTGAGGCCGGTATACGATGCGTACACACGCGACCCGAGATTCAACTTCATTACGCTTCCCCAAAATATGGGAAAGCGCAAGGCACAGATCGCCGCGATACGCTCTTCATCCGGGGAACTGGTACTCAACGTCGACTCGGACACGACGCTGGCGCCCGATGTCGTCAAGAAGCTCGTATTGACAATGCGAGACACGACGATAGGCGCCGCCATGGGGCAGTTGACGGCCAGCAACCGGAGCGACACTTGGCTGACCCGCCTGATCGATATGGAGTACTGGTTGGCTTGCAACGAAGAACGCGCGGCACAGGCTCGCTTCGGCGCTGTTATGTGTTGCTGCGGTCCGTGTACCATGTACCGACGGTCCGTGCTTCTTTTGCTATTAGACCAGTACGAGACGCAGTTTTTTCGCGGGAAACCGAGCGACTTCGGCGAGGACCGCCATCTCACGATTCTCATGCTGACCGCAGGTTATCGGACCGAGTACGTTCCGGACGCCATTGCGGCGACAGTGGTTCCGGACAGACTGGGGGCGTATCTGCGCCAACAACTGCGCTGGGCGCGCAGTACTTATCGGGACACGTTGCTTTCGCTGCGCCTGCTGCCCTGTCTCCATCGCTACCTTACGCTGGACGTGATCGGACTGAATGTGGGCTCGCTATTTCTCGCCTTATCGCTTCTAGCGGCGCTCGCGCAGCTCGCATTAACAGCGACAGTGCCGTGGTGGACTGCCCTGATAATCGCATCATTGACGATGATCCGCTGTAGCGTGGCATCGGTTCGCGCTCGCCAGATTCGATTTCTTGGCTTTTCTTTTCACACACCCATTAACCTCTTTCTCTTGCTCCCGCTGAAAGCCTATGCGCTGTGCACATTGAGCAATAGCGATTGGCTGTCCCGTGGCTCTTCAGGCAACGTATCGAACGTTCGAGAAAAACAGCCCGATACTCCGGATCCGGTTACGAAGCCGATCATGACTTCAGCGTCAAGACTTGCGACTCCGCACCGTCGACCGGATCACGCGTGTGAGTCCTCAACGTTAGCAACGTCTGACGAAGCATTCGATGGCAATTAGTTAATCGTACATATAGGACCTCGACCCTTGCGCCAACCCAGAACCGCGCACCATCGGCAGCGGCCCGCTTGAGTGCGATCGTCTCACGCAATGGCTCAATTGGCGCCTTCCGAACGCGAGTGCATTCACCGGAGTACTGGTACTCCATTGTGAGTAACTATTCCGCAGCAGGTAAGGATCTTCTATCGGACAGGGCGTTTTCAATCGGGCCGCGGCAGCAGAACTGCTTCTTTTTCTCCAAGACGAGCGCGTAATTTTCCTTCTTATCCCCATGTCCAAGGCAGCAATCAGCTTCGCTAGCGTAAGGAAGTCATATGGCAACAAGATCGTAGTCGACGGATTATCGTTCAGCGTCGCGCCTGGAGAGTGCTTCGGCCTGCTAGGGCCAAATGGCGCGGGCAAGAGCACGACGGTGCGTATGGTTCTCGGCATGGCGCCGCCCGACGCAGGCAAGATCATCGTGCTCGGGGAGCCAGTGCCGGCTCGCGCTCGCTCGGCACGTATGCGCATTGGCGTAGTGCCGCAATTCGACAACCTCGAGCCCGGGTTCACCGTGCGCGAGAACCTTCTGGTGTTTGGCCGCTACTTTGGCATGAGCACACGTGAAATTGAAGCGGTCGTGCCATCGCTGCTCGAATTCGCCCGCCTCGAAAGCAAGGTCAATGCGCGCGTCACCGAGCTATCCGGCGGCATGAAGCGGCGGCTAATGCTGGCTCGCGCGCTGATCAACGATCCACAGTTGTTGGTCATGGACGAGCCAACAACGGGTCTCGACCCGCATGCTCGCCACCTGATCTGGGAACGGCTGCGTTCCCTGCTGGCGCGCGGCACCACGATCCTCTTGACCACCCATTTCATGGAAGAGGCCGAGCGGTTGTGCGACCGACTGTGTGTGCTGGCGGAGGGTCGAAAGATCGCCGAAGGCGGGCCTCGCGCGCTGATCGCAGAACAGATCGGGAGCCACGTGATCGAGATCCACGGCGGCAATCCGCATGAGCTGCGCACGTTGATCGCGCCGCACGCGCAGCGTATCGAGGTCAGTGGTGAGACCCTCTTCTGCTATGTGTCCGATCCGGAACGGGTGTGCATACAGTTGCGCGGGCGCACGGCGCTGCGCCTTTTACAGCGCCCAGCAAATCTCGAGGATGTCTTTTTGCAGCTAACCGGGCGCGGGATGAAGGAGTGAACGATGAGAGAGTTTTATGCAGCGGCCCTGCCCGCGAACCTGTGGAACTGGGTTGCAGTGTGGCGCCACAACTATCTGGCATGGAAAAAAGTCGCGTTTGCCTCGATTCTCGGTAACCTTGCCGATCCTATGATTTATCTGTTCGGCCTCGGCTTTGGTTTCGGGATAATGGTAGGTCGCGTCGATGGCGCATCTTATATCGCGTTTCTCGCGGCGGGTATGGTCGCGACGAGCGCAATGACCGCCGCGACCTTCGAAACGATTTACGCAGCCTTCTCTCGCATGCATGTTCAGCGCATGTGGGAAGCGATCCTCTGTACACAGCTCACGCTCGGCGATATCGTTCTCGGTGAACTGGCATGGGCCGCCACCAGGGCTTTTTTTGCCGGCATTGCCGTCATGGTGGTAGCCACCGTGCTGGGTTATGCAGCGTGGTCATCCATTCTCTACGCATCGCCTGCCATCGCCCTGACTGGCCTCGCCTTCGCGAGTCTGGCGATGATCCTCGCGGCGCTTGCACCCAGTCACGATTACTTCGTGTTCTATCAAACGCTCGTTCTCACGCCCATGGTGCTCCTGAGCGGCGTGATCTTCCCGATCAGTAAGCTACCTGCCGTTTTTTGTGACGTAGCGCGCTTCTTACCGCTGGCACATTCCGTCGACCTTATCCGTCCCCCGATGCTCGGACGCCCGGTGAGCTATGTTGCCCTGCATATTGGCGCTCTCTGCATTTGCACGGTGTTGCCGTTCTTCCTGTCAGTGGCGCTGTTACGTCGACGCCTCATGTCTTAATCTGCTATGGCCAGTACGAATGAGTGGGAAAACACCATGTCGTATCAACGCGAACGCTTCGTGCATCCGCGCACGCGACTCATGCGCCGACAATATCCCCGCAGCCCGATATGGCAACGGAAACGAGCCGCGATGTGGGCGAACAGCAGCGCCAGCGCGCTGCTGTTCGCGTACGACCTGTAGTTATGCTCGGCGAGCCACACCTCGTGGTAGCCGAACGTTCGGGCGGCCGGCGCGTTACGCACCGCTTGCGTCAGCGCATCGCGCGCGTCGCCGTCGGGGTTCTCGACGTTGAGGAAAAGGCCGTAGCGTTGTGCGGAATCCGACATGGCAGGCCCTCTCGTGGAAAGACCACGTCAAAGGCAAGTTTTGCGCCCACATCTCGCGGTACGTAAAGTCTTGACGACGTCAGCCATGCCTCAGGCAGAAGCGCGACGCTGCGACCACGCCGCGCCGCTGGGCAGGCCGAGCCCGGAACACGCCCGCGATGAAGCTCGTCACGCTCGACGAACGCAAAGCGGACCACGGCGCGCGGTGACGCGCGCACAACCGCCGCGGCGCGACCAGCGAGTCCGGGTCGATCAGATCCAATGGGCACAGCACCCGGTAGGCGCCTGAGAGCAAAGCCTCGAAGCCTTCGGCACGGCTATCGTCGTCGATGGTCCCGGTGTGATGAACGAACTCGCCTCCCGCCGCATCCACCAGCGCACGCAGCACGGCGTTGATGCTTGGCCGCCCGCCCACATAAACCCATCGACGCCCGCTCAATGCGCGGTCGTCGAGCAGCGCCTGCTCAACCGCGAACAACTCGTGCTGCAGGCTCGCGACATGTGCCCGCGTGCGCTCCTGCGACAGGCTCGCACTGCTGTCGGGAACGCATGTGCCGCGGTTCTGATTCATGACGGGCTGCGCTTCGGATCGCACCGTTACGGCAACGGCAGGCGGCATGGGTCTCATGGCGAGCGCCTCGTGGCATGGCCCGCAAGCCGTTCGCCCGCTGCCGGAGTGAGAAACCAGCTACGCACCGTGTCGTACGTGTAGCGCGTCGGGCCGGCATGACGCGCGTGCGGCGCCAGCCAATGCTCGGACAGCGGCTTCGCCCAGCCCCAGAAGTCGGCGCGCAGCGCGGGCGGGAAACCGACGTCGTCGAACGCATACCAAAGTTGAACCAGCCAGGGTTCGCGGCCCTCTTCGTCAAGCAGCAACGGCGGCTTGGAGCCCGCCTGCAGATGCGCATGCCGCTCGCCGTAATACAGCAGCCTGCCGCAGGACTCGACCACGAAGTCGGCCACCTGCGACGCGACGCACTTGAAGCGGTGACCGACGCGTGCAAACAGCAGCATAAGCCTGAGCCGCTGCAACTGGCACAGCGCCAGATCGCGCAACCCCGCTTCGTCGCAGATCGCGAGTAGCCGGTGCGGCGGTTGCGGCAGCGCGGGCACGCAAGCGGGCGGCAATGCCCGGGCGCGCGGCCCTTGCTGCTGCGACTCCGCAACGGGCCATTGCAGCGTCAGGTAGCAGGCCCGGGTGCAGGGTGTATAGCGAGGGCGGGGCCCCGGAGACGCAGCAGGTTGGAACGAATCCATAGGTATGTAAGGTTTGTGGTGCGATTTCTCGGTTGGATGCCTGAATAGATAACGATGAGCATGCTTTAGCAGGTCCCGCGCTTTCTCACTGTGAATCTACCGAAGAAGCCCGGCAAGGCGGACCGGCGACGCACCTGCTCAACGGGGGGCGCGGGCCGGGCATTTTTGCTACTCCGCGCCAAAGCAAAGCGGATGGTCAGAACAGACGCCACAACTCGGCGTCTTGCAGATGACCAGGCCCTCGCGCTCGCACAGTTGCTTGTAGAAGAACTTCTTCCACTTCATGCCATGCGTATTCTTCGCGGCCAGCCGCGGAAACCAGTGGCTGATCAATGCTGACAACTCGCGCCGCGACGGCAGAAGCAGGTCTTGCCAAAGGTGGTTTTGCCCGAGGCTCGCGCAGGCCAATGCATGGGCCACGCAGTTCGCCTCGTCTGCCGGGCCGGCGCGCGGATCGGCATGGTGATTGAGCAACGCCACCAGGTCTTCCAGTTCGTCGTCACGCGGCATCGTGGCGGGCGACAAGACGCACGTAAGACCGAGCGCCGGCCCGGCACCCGGGAACCAGCGCGCGAGCATTCGGCGCGTCTGGTCGGCGTCCAGTCCGGGCATCGGCAGCACATCGACGCCGTGGTGCTCGAACCCGCTCGATAGCACGCCGGCCAGTGCTAGCACGGTGGGATCGCCCGCTTCCACCGCGCACGCCATCAGGGTTGCATAGGCGTTCATCGCGGCATCGCTCAGAGAACGGCCGCGGCGTGCGTGTAGCACTTTTTCGGGCAGATCTTCGCGCACGCGGTGCAGCCGACGCACAGTTCCCGATGCACGATAGTCATCACCTTCTTCTCGTACTCGTCGTCTTCGTCTTCGTCGTCGCCGTCCAGTGCGATGTGCGCGCCGTCCTCGTTAAGCCCGACGAGTTGCAGCACGCCACGCGGACAGACACGGAAACAACGTCCGCAACCAATGCATTTTTCTTCGTCGAGCCTGTTGACGAAGGTCGGCGTCCAGGTGGCGCCGCTCGGCAGCGTAACGCTGAAGGTATCGCTCATGATGTGGCTCCGTGGCTTCGCTGGTTCAGGCAGCTGCCTCAGCGGCAGCCTTGCGGGCTGCCATCAGCGCGGCGTGGGCGTCATGACAGCGCTGGGCGACAGCGAGAATGTTCTCCCAGTTGGTCGGGAGTTCCTCTGAGAGGTCGTGCAGGTCCAACTTCGCCTGGGTCGCTTGCGCGTTGAGTTTCTTCAGGTGCGCCTTGAGTTCATCGGCATCGGTGCTCATCGTCTCGGTCCCCTCACGATTCCTTCATGCTCCGTACTGTGCGACGGCGGGGTACCTCCGGATCACCTCGACCGCTTCGTCAAGAAGCTTTGCGCCCGCCTCGGCGAGCTTCTCCAGCGAAGCGAAGCCGAACCGGTGTACGTCGCGCAACTGCTTGTTGACGACAACGAGCCGCCCCGCGAGCAACACCATGCGCCCGAAGCCCTCGTGGCTCACCTTCATCATCGGCGAAACCATTTGGCCGGTCTCACGCTCGATCGCCACCGCAATCGCGCTATAGAAAAGCTCGAGCCGCCACAGCGTTTCGGGGTCGGGGTCGCCCATGATCGGAATCGCGCGGCGTTCCTCCGGCGTGTGGATGTACGGCTTGAGCAGTTGCAGGTCGGTCTTTCCGTCCCACACGCCGCGGGCGTCCTGCGCGCGCAACTGCCTGACGAGCTGCTGCACAAACGGTGCGACCAGCAGCATTTCATCGCTGGCCTTGGACGGAATTGCGGATGATTCAGCCATGGGATACCTCATCGTCTTCAAAGTCGTATACACGCTCGCCACCCTTCACCAGCGCCTTGCGCAGCCACGGCGGCGGCGTGCCCTTCAGCACCTGTTGCAACTTGCCGAGAGTCTCCTCGATGGACTCGGGCCGCGGCACCTTGATCGGGTGAATCTTCAGCGCGACCACTCGCGCCGCGGCCGAGCCGCCGATTGCGGCGACGTACAGGATCGCGCAATCCTTGACGGCTTCGAGCTTGGGCACGAGCTTGTCCTCGTCGCCGTCCTCTTCGAGCTTGCCACCAAAGTCGAACGCCTCGACGAACTGGTAGCCGTCCGGTGTGACGTTGTAGGTGACGATGCTCCTCGCCCAGCCAAAATGCGCATCGACGAACTGCCTGTCCTGGGTGGCGAAGGCGATCTTCATGCTGTGTGCTCCTTTAGGTGGGTCAAGCACCGGCCGCGACGACAGGAATGTTCGCTTCCCGCGCCGGATCGCGCGCGGCCATATCGATAGCGGCCTGCGGCAGCGGCCAGTCGGCCGGATCGTGATGCGGAATCCGTTCGATCATCAGGTTGGCGATCTCGAAGATCAGGTTCATCGTGCCGCGGTAGCCGACGTAGCGTCGATGTGAGTTCCCAACCCGGTCGAAGACCGGAAAACCGATCCGGAAGAGCGGCTTTTGTAGGTGCTCGGCCATCTGCCTGCCGTGCGAATGCGTGATCAGCAGGTCGCAGTCCGCCGCGGAGCGCTCCATGTCTTCGAGATCGCCGATCACGACCTGATCAGCGGGCAGCAACGCGTGCGCGGGCGATCGCGTCGTGCTGATGCAGCAGCGCAACTGCGCGCCCATCTCGTGCAGCATGCTGCCGACCGCGAACAGCAGATCGGGCTCTGCGCCGATCGCGACCTTGATGCCTCCAGTGTAGAAATGGCCGTCTAGCATCGCATCGAGCAATTGGCTGCGCTGACGCCGGTATTTCGCGGGAACAGGTCGTCCGGAGCGCTGCGCGAGCAATTGCAGCAGACGATCGTTGGGTTCCAGTCCGGTGAGCCGCCCGAACACTTCGAACGGTGTGCCGGCGATAGCATGCAATGCCTCCGCGCCGTCGCGCGTCTGCTCGCCCACGCCGATCGTAAATGCCGATGCACCCGCGGCCCGGATCTCCGCGAGCGTGGTACCGCCCAGTGTGGTGCCGCGCCAGTCCGGCGCGATATGGCCGTCGAGCGAGCCGGAAATGTCGGGCAGCACAATGACATCGAAGCCGAACGCTTCGATGATCTCGCGCAGTTCGTCGATGTCGCCAGGCGACAGATGGCTGCCGGGCAGCAGCGTCACCTGATTGGCCACCGTTGGCAACGCCTTGACCAGCGCGTTGACGATGCCGGTAATCGCATGCCGGTAGCCGTCTTCGAATGCGCCGACATAGTCGGGGGTCGACACATGGACGATCTCAGTGTCGTTGAGTTCGGGCTTGCGCTTGCGCACGGTAACGAGATAGCCGGCCACGTCGTCGCCCTCGGTCTCGGTGAGACCTGTTGAACAGATCGCGATGACCTTCGGCGCAGCGCGCTTGCGGATGTTGAGCAGCGCGGCCTCGATGTTCTCATAGCCGCCGAGCACCGCGGTGACTTCGTCCATGGCTGTCGTCTGCAGCGGGATCGCCTCCCTGAAGTGGCGCACCAGCAGCACGAGGCCGAACGACGTGCAGCCCTGCGAGCCGTGCATCACGGGCATGCAGGCATCGAGCCCAAGGAACGCGAGGCTCGCGCCCAGCGGCTGGCTCATCTTGAGCGGATTGACCGCACAGGCTTTCATAGATTCGACGACATCGGCCATGGCATGTTCTCGAGTTCGGGGGCGTCAGGTCGGTATACCGGGTTCGAGGCTCATCGCCCCCACACCGGGGCGCTCGACGGCGGGCGCGCGGCTTCCGCTTGGACCACACCGAGCGCTCCCCCGTCGTCGCCCCACGGAGCAGGGATCCGCACCTGTTGCCATACCGGGTTGTAGATCGCGCGGTCGATCTCATGCACCAGCTCGACGATCCCCTCGTAGCCGCCATAAGGGTGGTGGCGTTCCTGATTGATGTCGAGCCACGGTATGCGGGCCTTCAGTGCGACGAACTGTGAGCGGCCACCCGACAGCATGATGTCGGCCCGCGCGTCCCTGAGCATCGCGTACATCTCGCGCGGAGTCATGCTGTCGATCATGCGGGCGTCGTCGCCCATGATCTCCTTGATCTTGTCCTTGTCTTCCTTAGTGCTCTTCTTGACGCTGGTACCGACGATTTCGAGCCCCGCTTCCTGCAGCGCGGAAACCACCGACCAAGACTTCACGCCACCTGTGATGAGCAACACCCGCTTGCCGGTAAGGCGCGCTTTGTAGTGCGCGATGCGCTCCCACGCGCGCGCTTCCTCGACGGCGATCAGGCGCTCGGTCCGCTCGAGCAGATCGTCCGGTGCGCCCTGCTGCACGAGCAGGCTGGCGATATGGCGCAGCGTGTTGCTCATGTCGCCGATGCCATAGAACGAGCCCTCGAAGTAAGGGATGCCGTAGCGCCGCTGCATCTTTGTCGCGATGTTGATCATCGACTTCGAGCAGACCATCATGTTGACCTTGGCGCGATGCGAACTTGCGATCTCGTTGTAGCGCCCGTCGCCGGAGATGCACGAGAGGATACGGATGCCCAGCGCGTCGAGCAGGGGCTTGGTCTGCCAAAGTTCGCCCGACAGGTTGTATTCGCCAATGACGTTGATGTCATACGGCGTCGTGAACTCGGGCTCGCGCGTGCCGATCACATAGTTGAGGATCGCCTCGCCGCCAAGCTTGTTGCCCAGATTCTTCGGCCCCGCGAAACCGGGGGAAATGACCGGAATCACCGGCTTGCAAAATTGTTCGGTGGCGCGCTTGCAGACTGCCTCGATGTCGTCGCCGATCAGCGCAGTGACGCAGGTCTGGTAGACGAACACTGCGGGCGGATCGTATTTCTCGATGATTTCGCGCACGCTCCTGAACAGGCGCTTCTCGCCGCCGTACACCACGTCGAGTTCGTTGATATCGGTGGTGAAGCCCGTGCGATAGAGTTGCGGACCGGACGAAGCGGCGTGCCGGTTGTCCCACGAGTTACCTTCACAAGCAATCGGCCCGTGCACGAGGTGTGCGACGTCCACCACCGGCTGCAAAGCGATCTTCGCGCCGTCGAACGCGCACCCGCCTGCGGCCGAACCCGGCGAAAGCTGCTTCGTGCAGCCCCTTTTGCGTTCCTTCTCGCTCTTGCCTTGATTCTTGTCGCAACCCGGCTCGTCGAAAACTTCGGCGATTTGGGCATTGAGCGAAGCAGACATGACGTGCTCCTGATGGATGGACGTTTCTCTAGTGGCAAGTTCCATACCACCGGGAAACGCCTTGGAGACGTGCCAATTGGCGCTGAAGCAGTCGCTCGCGCGCATCGTCATGGCGAGTTTGAACGGTTTGCGACAGACGGTTCGCGACACAGAAAACGACAACACACGTTCACTGCCTGCCTTGCCGTTCCGTATTGAGCAGGACCCGTGCGATCGCATTCGCGCGCGCCTCCAGCAACGCATCCGGCCTCAAGGGTTCGCGAACCGCCAGGTAAGCAGTCAGCGCGCGGCGCCTCCGTGGAGCTTTCGCGTAGTCCGTCTACCATGACCGGGATACGCCGCAAAGTCGCAGAGACAGACTTCCAGCAAGCGCTCGAAGCGCTCAGGCCTGATCTCGGCCGGTACGCGTTCGAGCAATGCACCGAGCGCGCCTGTGCGCATATCCCGAACGCTCTTCCAGTGTGTATGCGCCATTCGCGCCGCCTGCCCCGCTGGGCGGCTCAGTCGTCGTCGACCAGCGCGAGCAGTTTGCGCGGCGTTACCTCGTCATTGATCTCCGCGAGGCTCAACGGGTCGGACGCCGCCACCTCGCGCTCAAAGTCGTCGTAGGCGAACCACACACGCAGCGGCACTGAGTCAGACTGCTCGACTACATAGATCATGCCCCGCTCCCTCGCTGAGGTTCGTCACGCAGGCTAGCTGTAGCGGCTCGATAACATAAATCTCCAAGGCCCGATAACAGCGCCTTTTTGGGATTACATTGGCTGAGAATATCGGCGCGTCCAGGTCCACATTAAGTGAGAGCGGGGTCACGTTAACTGAGAACGGCTCGATAACATCGGCCAGGATCCACAATCAGTGAGAATGCTCGACGGGCACGCCGGTAGCCAGCAGATGAAATGGTGAGTCAGGGGCGGCATATGGGCCGCCGGCCCTTTCCGACCATTCTTCCGGACCGGACCCCTCGTTCCCTGCAACGCTCAGAAGCACCGGTCACCCACGATTCGTACTTGCGGTTTTTTCCCGTGCGGGTGCGCCGCCAAGGAGCGCCTGACTCAGGTATCCGCTGCGCACCCGCATGTCCTGCAACGCGTTTTCAGCATCCTCCATGCTCACTTCGCCCTGTGCCTTACGCGCAATACTTTGCTGGGCCAACCGGCGCACCAGTTCCTTGATGAATGCAGCGCTGACGCCTTCAGTCCGCTCCACTGCAAACGCTGCGACGTCTGCCGGGATGCTCATCCTCGAACCGTAGAGCCGGAGCAGGCGCGCCCGGCAATCCGCATCAGGTGCCGGTATTTCAATGGCCTGATCAACCCGGCCTGGACGGGCCGCGAGCGCCTCCTCGATTTCCTCCGGCCGGTTGGTGGTAAGCACGAACAGGATCTCGGCGTCCTGGTGAAGTCCGTCCATTTCGTTGAGCAAGCGGTTGAGCAGACTCTCTTCCTTCGGGCCGCGCATCTCGGTGCGATGTCTCCCGATCAGATCGACGTCCTCGATGACCACCATGCTTGGCTGTAGCAACCGGGCCAGCAGCATATAGTTGTCGAGTTGCCCCACTTGATTGGCGCTGATCAGAAGGGTGGTATGCGCTGGCAGATTGCTGGCGAGGTACTTGATCGTATGGGTTTTGCCCGTTCCGGGCGGCCCGTACAGCAGGACACCCTTTTGCAACGACTGGCGTAATATCTTTAATCCTTCTCTGGTGCGTGCGAATTCAAAAATATTGCGATCCAGCAGCTCCATGGTTTGCGGTGACAGGATGACGTCCTGACGCTCCACGGCAGGCAGACGGTGCACGACGATGCTGCGGGGCTGGCCTGAATAATCCTCGGTTACCTCGAGGGAAAGAACCTTGCCCCGGTACAGACGGGACTCGCGAATTGCCTGCTCCAGCCCCCGCATACACCTCGCTGCCGAAGGCCAGCCCGCGCGCGTTGGGCAGACTGACAATCTCCACGCTCGCGATAGACGTGTTCATTCCTTCCATGTGCTGCTCGAACAGCACAGCGGCTCTCAGCTCGCCATCGGTGATCAGCCACAAGCCGTTGTCGAGTACCGCGACCGGTGTTTCTTCTCCGACATCGACATCCCGGTATTTCACAGGAGCAAGGGACACCGTGGTAGACATCGGGCCGGTACTCTGCACAAACAGCGAGGAAATTGTCAACGGAAACCGCTCATGAACCTGATTGAGGCCGAGAAGGCGCGGAGCGAACGGCGTCAGCAGGCGGGAGAGCGTCTGTTGAAGCTCGGGGCGCGTGTGATGGGGAAACTGCCGCTGCGAGGAGGTGAGCTCTTCCGGGGACCGATCATCAAAATGCGCAGCTAGCGCTTCCCATGCAAATTGCTGCCTTACCGGGTCAAGGTTCTTGTGATCAATATCGGTGAACTGGTTCATGAACGGACTCCTTGACATTAGATGGCGGCGCCAAGTACCGATGCGAACGCGCAACAACGAGTCGCTACAGCTAGCTACATGCAGCGCAGCAATTTCGTTTTCAGCGGTGCCCCGCTACTCGACACCCTCCGCCGCAATCTTCGCCCACACCGCACGAGGTAACCGCGGCGCGATGCCCGCCGGGCTCGCGTCGAACTGCCGTCGAGCCGCCGACATCGCACGCTGTGCAATCGCAATCTCCTCGTGCGTCAATGGCAACCGGCCGGCCACATGCGCGGGCCCCCGGGCAGCCCGTGGGCGATCATCTGCGAGTTCCGGTGTTCGGGCAGCGGGACGAGGTGGTCGGCCTCGCCCACACCGGCCAGGCAAACCTAGTCGTTGATGACCTCGACGTTATGGCCGTCCTGCGTCATCTTGACCAGAGCTGCGTCTGCCGCGCCCGATACATCCGCTGTGTCTGCCATAGCCGCGCTCTCCTCGTCAGCGAATGATGTCGTAGCTGTAGTCGGTCTTCGCCACGTCAATCGTGTTGGCGTCGAGCGCTTCGAAGAACTCGTCCAGCAGCGTGACCAGCACCCGCAACCCACCTTCATAGCCCCAGGTCGGGAAGCGATGGTAATGGTGGCGATCGAAGATCGGGAACACCATGCGTATCAGCGGCGTTTTGGTATCGCGCTCGAGATATTTGCCGTAGGTGTTGCCGATCAGGAAATCCACCGGCTCGGTAAACAGCAGTGAGCGCATGTGCCACAGATCGCGTTTCGGATACACCTTGCAGCCGGCGCCGTAGGGCGACGCGTCGAACAGCGCCTGCACCTTCGCAGCCCAGGTTTCGTTGCCGTTGGTCGCCAGCACGTGAGCCGGCTCGGCGCCGAGTTCCAGCAAGAACTGCGTGTAGCCTAGCATCTGGTCCGGGTCGCCGTAGAGTGCAAAGCGCTTGCCGTGCAGGTGGGCCTGACTGTCGGCCATCGCATCGACGAGCTGGCCTCGCTCCTTCTCCAGTTGCGCCGGAATCGACTTGCCGGTCACGCGCGAGATTTCCATCAGGAACTGATCGGTGCCCGCGACGCCAACCGGCGAGTTCAGCACCACCACTTCCTGGCCATGCTCGCCAATGAACTTACTGGTCTTCTCGCAGCAGTATTCCTGGAACACGAAGGTCGCCTTCGCGTTCAACGCGCGCTCGACTTCCTCCTTGGTCGTGCCGCCTTCGTACATCCGGAACTTGCCGTCGGTCGGCGTATTCCAGGTTTCGGATGGGTCGCAGATGATGTTCACCGTCACGCCGAACAGATCGAAGATGCGGCGAATTTCCTTCATGTTGCCGACCACGTAGCCGTCGAAGCCGCCGATGAAGTTGACGCTGTCGTCGGGCACGCGCTCAAGCGGCATCGCTGTGCCGGCCTTGCCGTCCCAGAAGTGCTTGAGGATGCCGAGGAGCGCGTTGTCGTAGCCGGTCACGTGGCTGCCGACGAAGGCCGGCGTGTGCGCGAACGGCACGTCATAGTCTTCCGGCACGCTGCCCTTCTGCTTGCTGTTCTTGATGAGCGCGTCGAGGTCATCGCCGATCACTTCCGCCATGCAGGTCGTGGAGACCGCGATCATGTCGGGTTTGTACAGGTTGTACGCATTTGCGAGCCCGTCGATCATGTTGTTCGTGCCGCCGAACACCGCCGCGTCCTCGGTCATCGACGAGCTGACGCATGAGGTCGGCTCCTTGAAGTGACGCGAGAAGTGCGAGCGGTAAAACGCTACACAGCCCTGCGAGCCATGCACAAAACTGAGCGTCTTGTGAAAGCCGTTGGCCACGTACACTGCGCCGAGCGGCTGGCAGGCCTTGGCTGGGTTGATGGTGAGCGAGTCGCGTGCAAAGTTCTTTTGCCGGTAGTCTTCGCTCTTGGTCCACTCGACGATCTGCTTGACCTGCTCGTCTGAATGGTTGAACTCGAAATTTTCCTTTTTCGCCTGGAAAATTTTCTGGTATTCGGGCTCACGGAACAGGAGTTCCTGATCGAGAATCTGGTCTGCGGATTGGGGCACGGGATGCTCCTGATATTCAATTCAAAGGCCTTCCGGCCGGCGATCAGTGCGGTGGCCGGCGCTTAGGGGGTTGCCTTCCAGGGCGCCTTGGCGAGCCCCCATACCGGGCTGGAAATGGCCATGTCCATGTCGCGCGCGAAAATGGCGTAGCCGTCGTAACCGTGATATGGACCGGAATAGTCCCAGCTGTGCATCTGGCGAAACGGCACGCCCATCTTCTGGAATACGTACTTTTCCTTGATGCCGGAACCGACCAGATCGGGCTGGACCTGTTCGACGAACCTCTCGAACTCGTAGCCGGTCACGTCGTCGTAAATCAGTGTGCCGTCCTTCACGTAGTGCGTGGTGCGCTGATAGTCGTCGTTGTGGCCGAATTCGTAGCCGGTGCCGACCACGTTCATGCCGAGGTCCTCGTAGGCGCCGATCACGTGGCGCGGACGCAGGCCGCCAACGAACAGCATCACGGTCTTGTCCTGCAGGCGCGCTCTGAACTTCGCGTTCACCGCATCGACCAGCGGACGATACTTGGCGATCACCCTCTCCGCGTTGGCTTTGATGGTGTCGTCGAAGTGGCTGGCGATCTCGCGCAGGCTCTTCTCGATCATCGACGGGCCGAAGAAGTTGTATTCCACCCACGGAATGCGGTACTTCTCTTCCATGTGCCGGCTGATATAGTTCATCGAGCGGTAGCAATGCAGCAAATTGAGCTTGGCCTTAGGCGTGTTCTCGAGCTCGGCGATCGAGCCGTCGCCCGACCATTGCGCGATCACGCGCAGGCCGATCTCTTCGAGCAGAATCCGGCTCGACCAAGCATCGCCGCCGATGTTGTAATCGCCGATGATCGCAACATCGTAAGGCGTCGAAACAAATTCAGGCCTCTTGTCCGGATCGGCCCTGTCGAATATCCAGTCTCGAATCGCATCGTTAGCGAGATGGTGGCCCAGCGACTGGCTGACGCCGCGAAAACCTTCGCAGCGCACCGGCAAAATGGTGTGCCCTTCATACTGGACACTCTTCTTCTTCGAGACGGCCTCGATGTCGTCGCCGATCAGGCCGATCGGGCATTCACTCTGGATCGAGATGCCCTTGTTCAGCGGAAACAGTTCCTGAAGCTCGTCGATGATCTTGTCGAGCTTCTTGTCGCCGCCGAAGACGATGTCCTTTTCCTGAAAGTCTGACGTGAACTGCATCGTCACGAAGGTGTCGATACCGGTAGTGCCGATGTAGTAGTTGCGACGCGCGCCCCACGAGTACTGGCCGCAACCGACCGGACCATGACTGATGTGGATCATGTCCTTGATGGGCCCCCAGACCACGCCCTTCGAGCCGGCGTACGCGCAACCGCGAATCGTCATCACACCCGGCAATGACTTGATGTTTGATTTCACGCCACAGTCGGGCTTGCCGTCATCGAAGGTGCCCAAATGCTTGGCGCGCCGTTTGGCCATCTTCTCCGGATAGGCCTTCAGCACTTCATCGATCAGGGCCTTGTTCGCGGCCTTGCGCTCTTCAACAGTGACGCTCATGGGAATGCTCCATAGGGTGAGTATCAAGCCTGGCAGCGGGTAACCGGCACGGCCCGGTTCATCGCGTGCAGAAGAACACCGGGCCGCGCGCAGCGGCGCTCGCTTAGGCGATCAGTTCGGCTGCAGGCTTGCCGACTTGCGATTCGTCGATGGACGTCATGATCCCGTGCTCCATTAACAGGTCTTCCAGTTGATCCATCGTGATCGGCGTCGGGATCGTGCCGTTGCCCGCGTTGTTGTGCACCTTGGTGGCGAGCTGGCGATACTCTTCCGCCTGTTTGGATTCGGGCGCGAACTCGATCACCGTCATGCGGCGCAGCTCGGCGTGCTGCACGATGTTATCGCGCGGCACGAAGTGGATCAGCTTCGAACCGAGCATCTTCGCCAGCGCTTCGGCGAGTTCGAGTTCCTTGTCGGTCTGACGCTCGTTGCACACGAGCCCGCCGATCCGCACACCGCCGCTGTTCGCGTACTTCAGAATGCCCTTTGAAATGTTGTTGGCCGCATACATGGCCATCATTTCGCCCGACATCACAATGTAGATTTCCTGCGCCTTGTTCTCACGAATCGGCATTGCGAAACCGCCGCACACCACGTCGCCGAGCACGTCGTACGACACGTAGTCCACGCCGTCATAGGCGCCGTTTTCTTCGAGGAAGTTGATCGACGTGATGACGCCACGGCCCGCGCAGCCGACGCCCGGTTCCGGACCGCCGGACTCCACGCAACGGATGTTGCGGTAACCGATCTTCATCACGTCCTCGAGTTCGAGGTCCTCCACCGAGCCGGCTTCGGCCGCTAGCGACAGAATGGTGTCCTGTGCCTTTGCATGCAGGATCAGGCGGGTAGAGTCCGCCTTGGGATCGCAGCCGACGATCAGGATCTTCTGCCCGAGTTCAGTCAGGGCTGCCAGGGTGTTCTGCGAGGTGGTCGACTTGCCGATACCGCCCTTACCGTAGAAAGCGATTTGCCGAAGCTTAGACATTGCATTTCTCCATTCAGGAAGAAGGGTTGAAACCAGGGTTGCGTAACCGCGACCATGTCAGCCTGTCGTGCCTGTATGGGTCTTCTTATATCGAGTCACGCATCGGCCGGACCTGTGTCCGCGATGGACTCCAAACGCAGCTTCTGTGCCACGTCACCGGCGGTACTGCGACGCGTCCGACCCGCCGCGCTGCGGCGGTTGGTTCGGGACTTTTTCGGACTCCTGTTCTGTCTTGTCGATTTCGCGACAAACCACGCGAACTTCGTCGCCAATGAAACCATTCGGGCGCGGTTGTCGTGCGATTTCTGTCGCATTGGCCTGCGTGCAGCCGGACAATCGCCGGGTTGCGGCCTGGTTCGGTTATTGCGTTGATCGCGCCATGGACTCACCAGCCACCCAACCTTCTCGACCCGTGCCGCGCGAGACACACTTCGACCGTCTAGGCGGCGAGACCGCCGTCATCCGCCTGGTCGATGCGTTCTATCGGCACATGGATACGCGGGCCGACGCGCAGCGCATTCGGGCGATGCATCACCCGGACCTGTCTTCGACGAAGGCCGTGCTGGTGCTGTATCTGTGCGAATGGCTCGGCGCCGACAAGCAGTACTCGGCACCGCGCGGCCAACCACGGCTGCGCAGGCGTCATGCCACATTCGCGATCGGCACCGCCGAACGGGATGCGTGGCTAGCTTGCATGCGCGCCGCGTTCGACGAGACGGGTGTCGATCCGGCGCTGCGCGACGAACTGATGCAGGCCTTTTTCAAAATCGCCGACCGGATGCGAAATGCGCAGACGTGAATTCCTCTTCAACGCTGTTTAACCCAAGGATCTGTGATGACCGAAACGCTCGCCCACAAGGAGATCGACGACACCGCGTTCGCCCGTCTCGAACACGAAGGCCGTCTGCTCAATCCGGTTCTCAAGGGGCTGACGAACAAGTCCGGCCGGGTCGGCTTCCGCGGCGAACTTGCGCTGCGGTTTGCCTCAAAGCTCGCCGACGAAGCGCGGCCTCCTGAGCTGACCTGCGATCAGGTGATGGCATGCGCGACGATCGGACATAAGCACTTGCCGTTCTTCGCCGGGTATCTGTTGAGCTTCGAGCATCTGAAGGATGTGGCCGAGGTACTCAGCGACACGCTCTCGGCGGATGGCAAGTACTTTCTGTTTTGCGACAACATCGACCTGAGCAAGCGATATCAGGTGCCGTACAAGGGCGCGATGTTCTATGTGCTGCCGATTCTCGAGTCCACCGTCTACAACGAGATGCTCGAACTGCTGTACCTCGAAAAGAACGAATTGAAGAAAAAGGACTCAGGCGGCAAGCTGGATGCGGTAGCGGACGCGGCCATCAAGTTCGACGTGACCTTCGACATGATCAGCTACCGCGAAGGACTTGAATTGATGGGGCCGGTGCGCAACCCCAACGAGAACCGGCCCGTCTGAGGCGCGGGTCCCGACGGCTGCCGCCCGCGCGGCTGCGCCAACCGATGTTCCCTTGCACCCGAACGCGACCATGATCATGCACACCGACACTGCTTTCGTCGTCCGCGAACGCCTGGCCTCACGCGTTGTCCGGAACGCCGATGCACAACTCGAAACGATCGCGCCCGCCGCACTTTCCACTTGGCTGGAGTACCACGGCTTCCCTGATCCGCATTCGCGCTGCGTGAACGGCGAAACCCCGTTGATGCGCGCCGCGCAGCATGGCGAGGACGCGGTCGTCGAAGCGTTGCTCGAACTCGGCGCACGCGCCGACGCGCTCGATGACGACGGCAACCATGCGCTCTGGTTCGCGTGCCTGCACGGCGGCCCCGCGACCATCCTGCGGCTGATCGACGCCGGCGCGCCGATCGACTATGTGAACGACGAAGACATCACATGCCTGATGCAGGCAGCCGCGAGCGGTCGCCTCGACGTCCTGCACACGCTGCTTGCGCATGGGGCGAACGCAGAACTGTGCGCACCGGATGGCCGCAGCGCGCTCGACATGGCAGCCGACCTCGGGCTGCAACTGCTGCTTGCTTTCGGATGACAGGCTTTGTTAGCGAGTCTTAAGAGGAACGTACGTCGCGCGACCAGCGAAATCGGTCCACTGATCAGTCGAAAAATCGTATAGTTTGCAGCCTCGTGCGGTGTCGAAGTACCAACGCCACGAAAACCGCTGCACGACGATCCGTTCCGGAAGCATCGCTTCGAGGGTTCGCTGAGCACCGACGAGCCCGTATAGAGGGAGACTCATGTCGACGTGATGCGCGGTGTGCTCCATGATGTGATGAAACAGCGCGCCAAAACGCCAGCGAAAGGTCAAGTGCACCGTCGTAGATACGAACGGATCCGAACGCCCCCATTTCGCGCGATCGTCGTACCAGCGGATTTGCGGATGCGTGTGGTGCGCGTACACGACGAAACCCACCATCGCGCACCAGAACAGGAACGGCACCCCGAACCCGCATGCGATTGACGGGACCACCCCCCGCTGCGTCGCGCGAGCGATCCACGCGAGCGCGCCGATCCACAGCAGTGCGAACACCGATACCAGCGTGCAGTCACGGAAGAACACGGGGCGCCGCGTCGGCATTGCGGCCCGCGACGGGAAAAACATCTTCGTCCACCAAATTTCGATCATGTAGTAGAGACCGGGCGCCCAGCCGCTGCGATACATACGTTCCAGTGCGCGCCGTGGCCCACTCAAGGCGCGATATTCTTGGATCGTCAGCGGTGCCCACACAAAATCGACGCCTTTCAGGTTCGTGTAGCCGTGATGCACCACGTTGTGACCCACTTGCCACAGGCTGTAAGGCGTGAGCGACGGCAGGAAGGCGATCCGGCCCAGCCAGCGGTTAAGCGTGCGGTGCCGGGTCAGGCTCTCATGACATGCGTCGTGACCGATGACGAAGAGCCGTCCGATGACGAAGCCCGCCATGCATCCGAATACGGTCTTCAGCATGAACCTGTGCGCGAACACGCTCGCGGCGAGCGCACACAATAGCAAAACGTAGTCGAACACGAGCAGCAGAAGCGCGTAGGCGGTGCGGCGTTCGGCGAACGGTGTCAGCCACGAGCGGATGACCTTGCGATGGGGCAATTGCTCATTGGCGGGAACAGGGTGATTCGGACTGTTCATGAAGAAAGACCGGTAGAACGGTGCAGCACAACACTACGCGCGCGGTCGACGGCTGCATGCCGGGTCCGCGATGACGTGACCAGACAGTTTCGCGCTGGTGGCGAGTCAGCGCGACATCATGTTCATGCTGACATTGTGCATTACCCAGATCGTGCCGAAGATCAGGAACAGCGCGGCGAGCGCGGTGTAGCATAACGCCAGCGCGTTCCAGCGCTGGCCGCGCGACAGGTCGAGATGCAGGAACGTCACCAGATGCACGACGATCTGCACGAACGCCAGCAACGCGAGCGCCATAATCGCGGAACCGGACGGCAGCAACCGTTGCGTGACGATCGAGAATGAGCCAGCAGTCAGCGCCACGGCAAGCACGAAACCGGTGATATAACCGGCGACGTCACCACGCGAGGCGGTCGTGGACGTCGAGTGTGAATGGACCATTTAGAGCATGCTCCCGAGATAGACAAACGAAAACACGCAGATCCACACGATGTCGAGGAAGTGCCAGAAGAGGCTCAGGCATGTCAGACTCGTGAGGTCGCGACCGGACAGTTCAGGTGAGCGGACGACATGCACGACGAGCACGGCCATCCAGACGAGGCCCGCTGTCACGTGCAGGCCGTGGGTGCCGACCAGCGTGAAGAACGACGACAGGAAGGCGCTGCGACTGGGCCCAGCACCGTTGGCGACCAGGTGCGAGAATTCGCGCAGCTCTAACGCGAGGAACAGCGCGCCAAGCACGAACGTCACGAGGAGCCAGCCGATCACGGCACCACGCCCCTGGCGCTGCGCGCCGAGCATCGCGAAGCCGTAGGTGGTGCTGCTCAGCAGCAGCGCGCCGGTTTCAAGTGCGACACCCGGGATGTCGAACAGGTCCCGTCCGGACGCGCCACCCGCGAACTGGTGCGCCATTACGGCGAACACGGCGAACAGCGACGCGAACAGCATGCAGTCGGTCATCAGGTACAGCCAGAAGCCGAACACGGTGGGCGTTGGGCCGTGGTCAGCGCTCGACCTGCCGTGATAGACGAGTAATGCAGGTTGCGTCATGGATCAGGTCTCCGCGGATTCGGGTAATTCAAGGTCGGCCGGGGTGGGTGCGCTGCCGCGTCGTGCTTCGATTTCGCGCACGCGCGAGGCCGGAATCACGTAGCCATGGTCGTCGCGGAAGCTACGCGCGATCAGCGCGGCGACGATCGCGACGAAGGCCAGCACGGCGAGCCACGTGATGTGCCAGACGCCAGCGAAGCCGAGCACAAGGCTGAATGCGCCGATCAGGAACCCGTCCGCGGTGTTCGACGGTAGGTGGATGTCCTCGTAATGCGCCAGTGCGGCATTTGCTGCGCCGCTTTCCTTCATGTGCGCGAACGCGTCGAGCTGGTGGACGACCGGTATGCGCGCGAAGTTGTAGACAGCGGGCGGCGACGCGGTGGCCCATTCGAGCGTGCGGCCGTTCCACGGGTCGCCCGTCAGGTCGCCGTATTCCGGCTCGTTGCGATGGATCACGCTCACGGCGACCTGGGCGATCTGGTGCACGACACCGAGTGCGATCAGCGCCACGCCGCATGCGGCGACGAACAGCCAGGGATGCCAGGCCGGGTTGTCGTAGTGATTCAGGCGCCGGGTCATGCCCATGAAGCCGAGCACGTAGAGCGGCACGAACGACACGTAGAAGCCGACGAACCAGCACCAGAACGCCCGCTTGCCGAGCTTCTCGTTAAGCCTGAAGCCGAACGCCTTCGGGAACCAGTAATGGAAGCCCGCGAGATAGCCGAACACGACGCCGCCTATGATCGCGTTGTGAAAGTGCGCGATCAGGAACAGGCTGTTGTGCAGCACGAAGTCCACGCCCGGGATCGCCATCATCACGCCCGTCATGCCGCCGATCGTGAACGTGACCATGAAGCCGATCGTCCACAGCACGGGTGCGGTGAACTCGATGCGACCGCGGTACATCGTGAACAGCCAGTTGAAGATTTTCACGCCGGTGGGGATCGCGATGACCATCGTCATAATGCCGAAGAACGCGTTAACGTCCGCGCCGGAACCCATCGTGAAGAAGTGGTGCGCCCACACGAGGAATGCGAGCACCGTGATCGCGCACGACGCGTAGACCATCGTTCTGTAGCCAAACAGCGGTTTCTTCGCGAAGGTCGCGATCACTTCCGAATAGATGCCGAACGCGGGCAGCACGAGGATGTACACCTCCGGGTGGCCCCACGCCCAGATCAGGTTCAAGTACAGCATCGCGTTGCCGCCGAGCTCATTTGTGAAAAAGTGCATGCCTGCGTAGCGGTCGAGGCCGAGCAGTGCGAGCGTCACGGTCAGGATCGGGAACGTTGCCATGATCAGCACGTTCGAGCACAGCGCGGTCCACGTGAACACCGGCATCTTCATCAGCGTCATGCCGGGCGCGCGCAGCTTCACTATCGTCACGAAGAAGTTGATCGCGGTAATCAGCGTACCGACGCCAGAGAGCTGCAGACTCCAGATGTAGTAGTCGACCCCGACGCCGGGACTAAACTGCAGCTCCGACAGCGGTGGATACGCGAGCCAGCCGACCTGCGCGAACTCGCCGACCACGAGCGACAGATTGATCAGGATCGCGCTGATCGCCGTCATCCAGAAGCTCAGCGAATTCAGGAATGGGAAGGCGACGTCGCGCGCGCCGATCTGCAGCGGCACGACAAGATTGAAGAGGCCGACCATCAGCGCCATCGCCATGAAAAAGATCATGATGACACCGTGCGCGGTGAATATCTGGTCGTAGTGGTGCGGCGGCAGGTAACCGGGGCCGTGAAACGCGATCGCGAGCTGAAGCCGCATCATTACGGCGTCGACAAAACCGCGCACGAGCATCAGCACCGCGACGATGATGTACATGATGCCAATCTTCTTGTGATCGACGCTTGTCAGCCACTCGGTCCAGAGCCACTTCCAGCGGCAGAGCTTCGTGAGCGTGGCGATCACCGCCAGCACGATGAGCGCCATGAACGCGGCCGCGCCCATGATGATCGGCTGATCGAACGGGATCGCGCCGGGCGTGAGTTTTCCAAACATGGCTTACTCCGTGGTCTGCGTGCGACAGGCGGCGTCGCGGAAGGCCGTGACGTTGCCGTTGTTGTATCGGGCAACGATGTTGCGGAACAGGTGCTGGTCGATCGATGAGAAGTAGCGTACCGACTGCTTCTCGCTCGGCTTCGCGACTTCGGCGTATTCGTCCATGCTCAGGCGGTCCGGCGAAGCCTTGACCTTCCGCACCCATGCGTCGAAGTCGGTGGCGCTCGTCGCGAGCGTGCGGAACTTCATGTCGGCGAATCCCTTGCCGCTGAAGTTGGCGGACATACCTTCGAAATTTCCCGGTGCATCCGCGATCAGGTGCAGACGGGTCTGCATGCCGACCATTGCATACGCCTGGGTGCCGAGTTGCGGGATGAAGAATGAGTTCATCACCGAGTCCGACGTGATCCGGAAATTCACCGGCGTATCGACTGGCACGGCGAGCTGGTTCACCGACGCAATGCCGAGGTCCGGGTAGATGAAGAGCCACTTCCAGTCGAGCGCGACCACCTCGACGTCGATCGGCTTCACGCTCGACTGCAGCGGCTGGTACGGGTCGAGCTCATGCGTGGTGCGCCACGTCAGGATACCGAGGTACAGGATGATCAGGGCGGGGATCGTCCAGACGACGATCTCGATCGCCGTCGAGTGCGCCCATTTGGGTGCATAGACCGCGTGACGGTTCGACGCACGGTAGCGCCACGCGAAGAACAGCGTCAGCAGGATCACCGGGATCACGACGATCAGCATCGCCCACGTGGCAGTGGCGATCAGCGACTTCTCGGCCGCGCCGACGCTCCCTTTTGGATCAAGCACAGTCAGATCACATCCCGATAGACAGGCGCTCAATGTCGTGACGATGGCTATCGACCGTTTCCTTAAGGCTTTTCTGTCTGTCATAGTGGTTAAGTCCGGGTTGTGGCACTTTTGACCTGAGGCTGGCTTGACGCATGCGGCATCACACTCGCAGCGTCATGGTCCGACAACCGGCCAGCTTTGTGATTGATGTCGATCAAGGATGAACAAAGCGGCGGGTGCGGTGCACTGACGCAGTGCGCGGGCTATATCAGGCGATCGCCCATGTCTTCATGGCTGAACTGAAGCAGAGCCAGGCTGCGAGGGATGGCCTCGATCTGGCAATCGAGGATCGTAACGGGGCACGTGGCGGGGAACGAAGGACAGACTTTACGGCGCCCGTGTGAACAGGGGAACACCTTGCTGACGGCGCAGTTTGCGGGTAATGCAACGCTCGCAGCATTCTCGATGCGCGGGACAATCTGATCCGGATCAGCAAATACGCACCTTGGCGTTGCTATTTCGGAGTTCGACGAACACTTCTTGTCGCGTTGTTTGCGCCAGCCACCGACGGTCGTGCCGCTAGATCAGTTTTGACCAGGACGCGCTCGAGGGGCGCTCCAGATAACCGTCGAACACCATGGCCACTGCGCGCACGAAGAACCGGCCTTTTGGGGGAATCGAGATGCCGTTTCCATCGATGCTCACCAGTCCCGCCTCCCGGTATGGTTCCAGGGCGGTAAGCTCACTTGAGAAATAGCGGACGAAGTCGATCTGATGCGCTAGCGAGATCGCCGCGAAATTCAGCGGCACGCTGCACATGAGCGTCATGATCACCTCCCGACGCAACGCATCGTCAGGCGACAGGGCAATTCCGCGTTCGACCGGAAGCCGGCCTTCGTCGAGTGATCGGTAGTAGCTTTGCAACGAGCTCGTCGACTGACTGTACGCGCTGCCGATCTTGCCGATGGCCGACACACCGAAGCCGACCAGATCGCACTCCGCGTACGTCGTGTAGCCTTGGAAATTGCGATGGAGGCTACCGTTGCGCAACGCAATGCTCAGCTCGTCGTCGGGTCTGGCGAAATGGTCGAGACCGATATAGATGTATCCGGCATCGAGAAAGCGCTGGGCCGAGAGCATAAATATGCGCAGGCGCTCCTCGGTCGATGGCAATCGGGCTGCGTCAATTAATCGCTGGGCCTTGAAGCGGTCTGGCAGGTGCGCGTAGTTGTAGAGCGCGACGCGATCGGGCGCCAGCCGGATCACCTCGTCCAGTGTGTGGGCAAAGCTGGCGACAGTCTGCTGTGGCAAACCGTAGATCAGGTCGACGTTAATTGAGGAAAATCCCGCATCGCGTGCGCCGCTGAGTGCGCGTTCCACCACATCGAGTGGCTGGATGCGATTGACAGCCTGCTGGACGTTGGTAGCAAAGTCCTGTACGCCGAAGCTCGCTCGGTTGAAGCCGAGGCGCGCGAGTGGTGAAAGCGTTTTAGTGCTGACGGTTCGCGGGTCAATTTCGATGGCGAGTTCTGCGTCGATCGAGAACGCGAAGCGGTTCTGCAGTTGCTGGACAAGCTCTTCGAGCTCGGCAACGGGGAAGAAGGTCGGCGTTCCACCTCCCAGATGCAGCTGCACGGTTCGCCGGTCAGGTCCGAGATGTGACGCGACCAGGTCCATCTCACGAACGAGGTAGCTCAGATATCTAGCGCTGCAGCCATGGTCGTGCGTAATGACCTTGTTGCATGCGCAGAAGTAGCAGAGCGATCTGCAAAACGGCAGATGAACATATAGCGAGAGCGGCGGATTATTCTCAGCAGTAGCACGAGCGGCAAGCTGACGTTCGTATGCCCGCTCCTCGAACCCGGGGTGAAATCGATCTGCGGTGGGATATGAGGTATAGCGAGGCCCCGAACGGTCGAAGTGGCGAACCACCTCCGCGGGAATCTCCGGACTGTCAGGCGCTCGGGATGCCGCTTCCCGCATCCGCGCGCGCTGCTTCGGCTGATAGTCTGCTTCGCGGTGTATTCGTTTCTTCATCCCCATCTCCAGAACCTTCTGCGCGGACAGCGCGGCGAACACGGCTGCCCCGATTGTCCTGCATGGAGCCTGGAAAGCGCTGATCTGTATCAATACGAGGTGTCGTGAGCACGATAGTCCTGTGTAGGTGAGAGGCGAGGCGCGGGACGTGTTCGTGATATACACGGACGTTCGTTCTGGAATAGCGCTACGCTCAGGCGCGCAATCTCGCGAAGGCGGCCGCCTGAAATTACGTGCCTGCGACCGGGCAACGGGACGGCACGCCCCGGCGAGCTCGTGTTGGTGGCGACGGCAGAAGTCCGGCCTCAAGGCTCCCGCTATCTCGACATTCCTACGCGTGACCCGATGTCGCATCTTGACTTCGGGATCGGGACCGGTTGATCCCGCGCAAGGGCAGCCCTGATTTGCGCGTCGACAATTCCCCGCATACATCAACAAGGGGAAAGCGATGAAGCACGTGATTAAGGCCGTGATGATCGTGGCAAGCCTGTGCGCTACCGGTTTGTTCGAAGTGCGGGCATACGCGGATGACGTAAGCGCGAACGGAAGCACGATGGCAGGCGAGGTGCCGGCGGATGGGATCCACGCCGGTGACGTGCTTGTGCGTCTGCGTGCCATCTCGATCGAGCCCGAAGTACACACCAGCGGCACGTTGTCGTCGCTCGGCGTGAGTGTCAATAACGCACTCGTGCCGGAGTTGGACCTGACCTATATGATCCGCGACGCGATCGGCATCGAGCTGATTCTCGCCACCCCGCGGCACCACGTGACGTCTGACCTCGGCGATCTCGGTGGCGTGAACGTGCTGCCACCGACGCTGCTGCTGCAATATCACTTCAACCATGCTGGCATGATCCGACCGTATGTCGGCGCGGGGGTCAACTACACGTACTTCTACAACGACGGCCTGAGCGCGAGATCCGAAGGCATCCAGGTGTCACGCAGCAGCTTCGGTCCGGCGGTGCAGGCTGGCGTCGACGTGCAGATCACGAAGACCGTCTTTCTCAACGCGGATATCAAGAAGATCTGGATGCACACGGACGCCTCGGTCGGCGGCAGTTCATTGGGCCGACTGGACATCGACCCACTGGTACTGGGAATAGGCGTCGGGATGAAGTTCTAGCGAGCGCAGCGAGTGTCCCATTCCGTTGTCAAGTGCGCACGCTGCTCAGGCTGGTCGCCGATCCGGCTGTGCGTTACCAGGACGACTTCACTGCCAACGACATGGCGGCTAGCCTCGACTGCCTGCAACTGCTGCGTCAAACCTGAAAACCCCGGCAATGGCCCACCTCACCCAAAAACCCGGCTGCTCCGGCAATGCGCGCCAGAAAGCCCTGCTGCGCATAGCCGGCCACACACTCGACGTGCGCAACCTATTGAGCTGGCTCTGGATCGCCGCACGCTGCGGGCCTTCATGGCGCCGCGGCCGGTCAGCGAGAGGTTCTACCGCGCGGCACCGCGCATCAAGTCGAGCGAAGTGGTGCCGGAAACGATCGGCGCCAATGTCGCCCTGGCGCTGTTGCTGGCCGAGCCGCTGCTGATCCGCCGGCCGCGGATGCAATGCGACGAGCGCCGCATGGTCGGCTTCAATGCGGCCTTGGTGAACACCTGGATCGGGCTCGGCGCGCAAGCACCGGCCCCGGACATGCCGTACGAAGGCTGCGCCGCAATGACGGACCACAGCTCGCACCAACGGGCGATCCGCTGCGCCGCATCCACCTGAAACGGAGATCTGATCACTATGCCCCTGTACGACTATCGCTGCGCGGCCTGCGGCCACGCATTCGAAACGCTGGTGCGCGCCGGCCACGCGCCCGTCTGCCCGCAATGCGGCGGCACCGCGCTGGACAAGCAGGTCAGCGCGCCGGCCTCGCCCGGCAAGAGCCGCGCGATCATCTCCTGCGCGCGGCGTCAGGCGGCGCGCGAAGGGCACCTCAGCAACTATTCGCCGGCCGAGCGCCGCAAGCTGCTGCGCTGAGCCCAACGGGGAATCGCGCTGTCGATGTAGATGAGCCTCGAGGGCGCCTACGGGATGGCACTCAGTCTCACCGTCTCCATGGCCGGCACGCTGGATCAGGCCACCGCCGACAGCCTGCTGGAACGCGCGAAGGGCATCTGCCCGTATCTCGACGCGTGGCTTCGCAACATTGCGTCAGCACGGCCGCCCTCGCGCTCGCGCGCTTCGATGACCACGACGGAAACGTCCTGCGCATGCAGTACGCGCGCCAGCGCGAGGCCGCCTAGACCCGCGCCGACGATGGCCACGTCGACCACCAGCGATTCGACCGCGGTCATCTCGCCGCTCAGACGAAGTCAGCAGTTCGATGGTCACCGGCTCTTCGGCCAGCACGGCTTGACAGGCGAGGCGCAACTTGGAGCCGACGCCGACGAGCCTATCGAGCTTGTCGTTTTCGAGCCGCTGGATCTTCGACAGGCTCTTGCGCCCTTCCTGTACGAACAGGTGGCAAGATCCGCAGTCGGCCTTGCCGTTGCACTTGTGCTCGATGCTCTCGCCTACGGCGAGCAGTGCCTGCAGCAGGGTCGCGCCGGCGGCAACGTCGTAGGTCTTGCCCGAAGGCAGTACGGTCATTGTGGTCATGATGGGATCTTCATAAAAGGCTACGGATAAAGAACGATGAAAAGCGGCCACGCTTCACGCGGCCAGTGCGGGTTGCGCAGTGCCGACGGCGTCGGCGTCATTGCGAAGGCCTCATTCATGACGCTCACCAGCGACTTGCGATGCTTGAAGTTCTCGATGAACTGCGCCGCCTGGGTCAGCCGGGTGCGGATCTTGTGCAGCACGCTGACCTTGGCCGTGATGATTTCGGCGAGCGCGAGCGGCGTGGCTGGGACGGCCGTATCGGGGCACAGCGCGAGCAGCGCTGGTCCCAGGTACGGAATGACGCCGCCCGCACACAGGCGTTCGGCGATGGTCTGGACTGAAACGTTCATGGAGTGCGCCTCACAGATAAATGGCGGCGCCGGCGCCCACGTTGGTCGCGGTGTCTTTCAGCGTCTTGACGATGTACTTGACCTGGTCGGTGTCGAGCAGCGTGTGCAGCGGCAGCGCCAGCGCGCGATCGCCGATGCGCTCGGTGTCGGGCAACAGGCCGCTCCTGCGGCTGATCGCATCGCCCGCGTTCATGTAGTGAAACTGCTGATGCAGCGGATGGCTGTAGGCCACCGTCTCAATGCCGCAAGATTTCATGTCGTCTATCATCTGGGCGCGCGCGCTCTGCGTAAAACGCTTGCCCAAATGCACAACATAGAGCATCCAGTGCACTTCTTCGACGTCCTCGGCCACGTAGGCCGGCTTGATCCCTTCGAAGCTTTGCATCTCTTCGTGATACCAAGTCTCGACCTGCTTTCGCTGCGCGAGGCGCGTGTCGAGTTCGGCCAGTTGCGCGAGACCGAGCGCGGCGGTCAGATCACTGATGCCCGCCTGCAGCGGCACCCACGAGCCGACCGAGACGGACGCGCGGTCCGTGACGCGCCGCTCGCGCAGATAACGCAGTTCATGGACGAGTTCGTCATCGTCGGTGACAAGCATGCCGCCCGCTCCTGTGCACAGCGCGGACGGGCTGGAGAAGTCGAACACAGATACGTCGCCGAAACAGCCCACGTTGCGGCCCCGGTAGCGCGAGCCCAACGCCTCAGTACTGTCTTCGATCAGCCGCAAGCGCTGCGCGTCGGCCAGTTCGCGCAGCAGCGCCCACGCGGCCGGGTGGCCGTTGGTGTTGCCGGCGAGGATCGCGCGCGTGCGAGGGCCGATCTTCTGCGCGGCTTTTTCGGCGCTCAGACAACCGCTCCAGTAGTCGATGTCGGCGAACACCGGCACGGCTCCCGCCAGCGTGATCGCCTGCGCCACCTGATGCCAGGTGTGCGACGCGCAGACCACCTCGTCTCCCGGGCCGATCCCCGTCGCGCGCAACGCAATCCAGGTCGCGAGCGTGCCGCTCGCGACCGCGACCGCATACTCCCGGCCAACCCAGCCCGCAAACGCGCGCTCGAACGAATCAAGCATCGGCCCGTCGCTCCAACGTGAGGATTGCAGCACCGCGTTGACGAGACCGATCTCGCGCGCCGCGCAAGCCGGTTCGCTCAACGCGATCTCATCGATTTCCATGCGCCTTGTCCTCAGTCAGGATCAACGCATCGGCCTCTTCAGGCCGCTGCGTGATGGACCTGTAATACCCGGCCGATATCGCGAAATAGATACTGCGCACACCGAACCGGAGCGCTGCTGTCTGGTCGCGCATCACCGTTGCGCTGACATGCATTGTGCGCACCTCGGGATAACGTTCGTGCCATTGCGCGGCAGCGTCGCGTAGCGTCGGTGCCGTGCGGAGCAGGTCCGCCGCAAAGTCCAATTGCTCGGCGTTCAGGCTCATCTCACTCCTCCACGCCAGTAATGCGCCGCGCTTCGACCGTGATGGGCAGTGGCGTATCGTCGGCCATCGCGGGCAATTCGAGTTGCCAGCCGTTCGCGAGCGTGACGAGACCGCCCCACATCTCGGGCTGCGCCATCGCGACAATGGGCTCTTCCAGGTCCTTCTTTGGCAGGTAGGCGCTCAGCGCGCCCTTGCTGTCCTTGCGGATTATGACTTTCATGGTTGCGGACTCCGGAGATTGATGAGAGGTTCAAACCAGGTTCAAGCGAGATGCGCTGCTTCCTCCAGCAAGGGACGAAGCAACGGCGGCAGATGGGCGAGCACGTACTCAATATCCTGCGCCGTAGTGATTTCGCCGAGCGACAGCCGCACCGCCGCGTGCAGCCAGCGCACGCACCAGCTTCAGGTGCGCAGCATGTTCGATCGCGCTGAATACGCCACGGTGCCGGCCCTCCGGCGCCGCCGCGTGCAGCCCGCACACGGCGAGGTGATTGGCTTCGGTGGCGCCGTTGGCGAAGCTCAGCTCTGTGGGCTTGCAACCGAGCGCTCGCGCGATCGTCGCGCGGGCCGCAGCGAGCGTGCCCTTCGCCTGCTGACCGACGGCATGCTGCGACGACGCGTTGCCCCACACATCCGTCAGGATGTACAGCGTCGCCTGCCACGGCGGAGGCTGGCGGCATGGTCGCGTTGTGGTCGGAATAGATCGTCGCCCGGCTCCGTTAGTTTGCTTCACGGCCAGAACACGCATTCGCGATCGATGCACAGCGTGTCCAGCAGCTCGCCCAGATCGGTGCTCTCATGCTGGGGCATCCATCGGTGCGACGCATGATCGCGCGCGCTCAGGTGCCACATACCGTCTTCATCGCGCGTGAGCCAGGCTATGTCGATCATCCCGCCATTCGCGTCGACATTGCGGGAGCAGCACGGGCTCTCGACACGGAACCCCCGCCCATCGCGCAGCACGCGCGGCTGCACATAGCGGTAGCGGGTACGCTCGCGCAACGCTTGCTCGATCTGGCGCTGGGTCAGGTCGAACGGGCGGCCCGCGCGCAAACCGTCGCGCGGCGGCGCCGCTTCTGGCGCGCTCGCCTGAGCCGTCATGACATGGCTCCTTCTTCGGGTAGCAGGCCGGCGGGTGCGGGCGCAATTTCATTCTCCGTGCATCCGACGACACAGTTGCCGAACTCCACCAGATAGACCGGCTCGCCGCTCTCAACCACCTGGCCGACGTTGACGATTTCGCCGACCGTACCCGCCTCGGCCAGACAATCGTCCTGGCCGCGCTCCGGAAAGCTGCCGTCGTTGCACAGGTCATCCAGCGCGATCACGCGCATGCCCCACTGATAAGCAGGCTGAACCGGTTCGATACTCATGCTGACGGCTCCTGCGGTTGCGACGTTTCCGGCTGGACCCGCGTGCCGATCTTGTGCAGCGCTTCGGCCCGCTCGCCCAGGCCTTGCAGCACGTCGTCGGGCAGGTTGTCGAGCGTGCATAGCTCTTTCGCGCGCATGCCGACACGGTGGCCGCTCTCGACGAAATCCACCGCGTAGATATAGAACTGCTGAAGGAAGGTGTCGATGCTGGTGACGTAGCCGATCTCGCCCTTGTTCACCAGCACTTCGCCCATGTCTTTGCCGTTGTAGGTGCCGTCGTTGCGGATCACCGCGCGTGCGATCACGCGCTCGCCGTAGTTGAAGCGCGGGGGAAACGCGACCTCGATCAGGTCGTCGTCGCGATTGATGTCAGCCATGCTTCACTCCTGCTGATCGTTGCGTCTGTCCGGTGGTCATCAGGTTAGCGACCTCGCCCGACTGCCGGCGCTGCCGCGCGAGCGCGCGCACCTCTTCGTCCGCGTCATCCACCAGCGACGCCACGATATCGCCAGCGGCGCGCCGCGCGACTTCCCAGCGCACTCGCCAATCGGGATCGAACGCGAGGCGCGATAGCAGCGTCGCGGGCAGACGCTCGGCGACGATGCGGCGTACCTCGGCCTCGCTGTCGTCGGTAATACGCAGCAGCGCAGGCATCTCAAGACGCTCTGCCAGTCGCATCCGGACTACGCGATCAGGGTCGCCGATCATCTGCCGCAGCAGCGCGAGCGGCAGACGCTGCGCCACCCATTCGCGCACGCCGTAGTCGGAATCGCCCCGCATGCCGACCAATGCAGCAGGCGACAGGCGCTGCACCACGAGAATCCGCACCTCGCGATGTGGATCGTGGATCAGGCGCGCCAATTGCGCCTGCGGCAATCGCAACGCGAGCTGCAGCCGGACCATCTCGTCCGGGTCGCCGAGCAATGCGGGCAGACAAAACACACCAGCGTGACTCGCTGGCCCGCAACCGTGCTCCGCCGGCAACTCGCGGAACCGCACATACCCGCAGCCGGCGCAGTCGAGCGGGCCGCCCTGGCAGTGGCGCGGTGCAATGTCGCCGCCTGGTACGCGCACGTTCTGTACGCTCATGGTTGCGTCCCCGTCCAGCCGCGCGTCGGATACTCACTCAGCGCATCCATTGCATCGTCGGACCCGACTCCGGTCTCATGACGATACAAGACCTGCGAAAGCAGCGCGCCCCCCACCCGGTCTTCGGGATCGAGCCGGCGCAATTCGCGCAGTAGCATGCGCGCTTCTTCAAAGTCGCCGAGACGCATGTTGAGGTACGCGAGGCCTTTCAGAGTGAACAGATAAAAACGCGCGGCCGCGTCATAACGCGTGGTCACGATCGCGGCAGCAAGCGGTTCGTCGCCGAAATCTGAGCCCAGCGCGGTGCGGGCGACCGCCAGCGCGTCTTCGCCGATCGCACGCGCCTGCGCCAATTGATGGCCGTAGAAGTAAAAACGGTACAGCGCGATCAACGGCACCGGATGGCGCGGCGCGGCGGCGCGGGCGCGTTGCAACAGCGCGAGCGCCTCGTCGGGGCGCTCGCGCAACCGACCCGCCTCGGCGATCAATGCATTGACGCCCGACGGCAAGCCGCCGCCAATCGCCCTTTGCGCAAACGCGGTCATTGCGTCGTCGAGGGCACGGTCGCCGGAGTCCATCGCCATCGCTCCTCTTCAGGAGATCTGACGCGGCAGCGGCGGCCGCCCGCGGCCAATCGCGCTGACATCGATGGTCGCCAGGCCCGGCGGCGCCGACTCCGCACTGCTGCTGCAACCACAAGCGGCCTGGTTCGGATTGAAGAAGATCAAGCCGGACTGGGTTGGCGTGTCGGCGAAATCGATCGTTATGCCTTCGAGCATCAGCCGGCTCTCAGCCGGCAGGAATATGCGCAGGCCGTTGATGTCGAGTTCCTGTTCGCCTGGTTGCAGCGCCGGCTCGGCGGTGAATTCCGCGGTATAGCCGGAACAGCCGCCGGCGTTCACCACCAGACGAAAGCCGGCGCCAGCCGGCAGGCCCGAAAAGCGCACGATACGACGCATGAACTTCTCGGCGGCGCTCGTAACAGTTACGTTGGACAGCATGATGCGTAGTCTCCTGATGGATCAATGGCCGGCCCGGCCACGAGCCAGACTCAAACCTGAACGATGCAGCCGTCCACGGGACACACGGCGACGCACTGCGGGTCGTCGAAGTGGCCTTCGCATTCGGTGCATTTCTTGGGGTCGATCGCGAACACGCCGCTTTTCTCGATGATCGCGACATTGGGGCATTCCGGTTCGCAGGCCGAGCATCCCGTACAGGTGGACGCAATAATCTTCAGAGGCATGGAGGCTCTCCTGTTGTCCTGTCTGGAAGGGTGTGGGGTTGTCACGCCGCTGAGGCTGACGAGGTGTAAGCACCCTGGCGGATCGAAGCATCGCCGCGGTCCCGGTGCACGATGGCGCCGCTGGCGATGCGACTGCGGTAGTCGTTGAACCAAGCAAGCACCGCTTTTTCGATAAATTCGCCGACGTACTGATCGACCGGCTCGATGCCCGCTTGTGCAAGTTCGTCCTTCGGGCAGGCGCCGATCTTCGCGACCAGCACCGCGTGGCAGTCGTGGAGCGCGCGCACGACCGACGGTAGTTGCTCGTCGTCGCCGTATCCGCCCCGGCAATACAGGTCCACCCGGCGATGGCCGACGAACAGCGCTTCGGCTGCCGAGACCTCGAAGATCTGAAACTCCGTGACGTGGCCGAAGTGCTCGTTGACCCGGCCGCCGCCCTTCGTTGCGACCGCGACCAGCACCTTAATGTCGTCGGCGACGTCGATCTCGCGAGAGACAGCCAGCGCTTCTTGCTTCGCGTCGTGCTGCGCCTGACGCTCGGCTTCGACGCGCTGCTGGTATTCACGGCGGCGGACGAGGTCGTAGACCACTTCCATCTGCTCGAACTTGTCGAGCGTGAAATCCTCGCTGCGGTCCTCGCCCAGCAGGCCAACCGCATCCGCGCGGCACTGGCGGCAATGACGCATCAGGTTGGCGCCGCCCATGCAGGCGTCCTGCACGGCCTTGAGTTCCTGCGCAGTCGGTCCGCGCTGGCCGCTCAGGCCAAAGTGAGTGCCGTGCTCGGGCTCCGAGATCAGCGGCATGATGTTATGCAGGAACGCGCCGCGTTTCTTGACGTCGCGGTTGACCTCGATCAGGTGCTCCTCGTTGATGCCGGGAATCAGCACCGAGTTGATCTTGGTCAGCACGCCGCGTGCGGTGAGCATCTCGAGACCCTTCATCTGCCGGTCATGAAGGATGCAGGCTGCTTCGTAACCGGTCACGCGCTTGTGCTTCCAGAAAATCCACGGATAGATTTTCTCGCCCACCGCCGGGTCGACCATGTTGATGGTAATTGTCACGTGGTCGATGTTGTACTTGCAGATTTCGTCCACGAGGTCGGGCAACGCCAGGCCATTGGTCGACAGGCACAGCTTGATGTCCGGCGCCTGTTCCTGCAGCATCCGGAACGTCTCAAAGGTCTTCTTCGGGCTCGCCAGCGAATCACCGGGACCGGCGATGCCAAGCACCGTCATCTGCGGAATCTCGCTTGCGACCGCCACGACCTTCTTCACTGCCTGTTGCGGCGTTAGCTTCTGAGAGACCACGCCGGGACGCGACTCGTTCGCGCAGTCGTATTTGCGGTTGCAGTAGTTGCACTGGACGTTGCAAGCTGGCGCCACCGCCACATGCATGCGCGCATAGTGATGATGGGCTTCTTCCGAGTAGCACGGGTGATTCTTGACCTTCTCCCAGATGTCCGGCGGCATGTCGTCGAGACTACCCGACGCGCCGCAGCTGGTCCTACCCTCGCCACCGTGCGTGCCGCAGCCGCCACCGGTGGACGGGTCTTCGATCTTCACGCCGAGCGATTTAATCTGCCCGACGCTGATGTAGGCCGCTGCGGGCAAGTCGCTCGCATTTGAACTCGCTTGCATGGATATCTCCTCGCAACCAACGGCGGCCGCGCGCAAGCCATAGAGCCAGATCCATGCCACTCGACAAGAACGCCAGGAATCAACGGGTTAGGATATATTTCGCAGTTCTGTTTGATCCCGGCGCGCGACGTATCCCTACAATTTCGTTGCGTCGTGTCGGTGTTGCGACAAATCTCACACGACCCGGACAGCATGTTCTGAACCAGCGAGGCCTGAAACGACGGCGAGATATCGCCGATCTCGTCAAGGAACAGCCTACCGCCGTGCGCCAGTTCGAAGCAGCGCTTACTTGGCCCCTCCGCGCCGGTGAACGCACCGTTCTCGTGGCCGAACAGCCCGCTTTCCCGCAGGCACTCCATCAACGCCGCGCAATTGTCGCGACGAACGACTCGCTGCTATCTGGACCGCGCCACCCATGCGAACAGGAGCGCCGGTTCATCGTTCACGTTGGGCACGATCACCCCAATGCCGCTCCTTCACGCGCGGCCGACGGTGCCTTCGCCGGGCCGGAACTGAAGACCCTACTGCTCGTCACGCGAAAGACCCTTAGCGCTCAGGGCGCGCAGTTGCCCGTCCGATTCGGCCAGCACCACAAAGGCGCGCCGCCACTCCATCGTCTGCACAAGATAGTTCAGGGACTCGCGGAAGGCTTTCGCCACATCGAGCGACGAAACCAGCGTCTTGCTCACCTAGTAGATGCCGTCCAGCGCTTGCCGGGCAACGCTTGCCTGAATGTTCACCATTGACTTCCCCTTCGTGCGCTGAGCGCTTTCGATGTACCAGCGCAAGGCGCACGATCGACGCAAAGACACGGCGTTTGAAGTAAGCGCATTTCCACGCAAGCCATCGCGCATGGCAATCCCGCGCGCGTAACGACAAATCCGACAAAAAGAACGGCGACAATCCTCACTCGTCGGGCGCATCGACACAAAAACAACAGCGAAACAACAGCGGCCCAGCTGAAAGAGGCCACCAGAGCGTGAAAATCCACTGGCATGGAAGTTGCCCTTAAGGTCGCATTACCCCGTTTTCAGGAGCCTGCGATGTCGGATTTCCAACGCGTCAGTACCGGTCTCGCCATGTTCGAAGCAGCGCTCCAGCCGGGCGCCGTGCTTGCGTCGGTGATGTTCGTCAACAACAAGACGGGCGTGATCCAGGACATCGCCGCAATCGGCGCGCCCCGCCGCGCCCGGGGCATTCTGCCGCACGTGGATAGCGCGCAGGCCGCCGGCAAGGTGTCGATCGATCTCGCCGCTCTGCCGGTCGATCTGATGTCGTCCTCGGCTCACAAGATCGACGGCTCCAAAGACATTGGCGCGCTGTATGTGGAGCTCCGGCCGCGCATGCCGATCGCGTGCCAAATGCACGGCGGCGTCCACGAGCGCGGCATGGGCTCGGGACGTTGTGCACGCATCAGATCCTCGAGGAACTGCCATTGCCGCCGGTCGAGATCCACTGCTCGATTCTCGCCGAGGACGCGATCAAGGCGGCCGTGTCTGACTTTCGCTCGCGCCAGACGATTCGAGGCGCAGCAGCCGACGACCTGTAACTCGCCGAGCAACCGACCTGCTCGTCTAGCCCGAAGTGAGTCCATTCAAGCCTGAGAGGAACCTCCATGGAAACGCTCGCCCAACCGGCTTCCGCCACACCCGGCGTCATGCCCCGTCTACTCGAATTCACGCCTCAGGCCGCTGCGAAAGTGGCTTCGCTGATCGAGGAGGAAGGCAATCCCAACCTGAGGCTGCGGCTGTACGTGTCCGGCGGCGGCTGTTCGGGCTTGCAGTACGGCTTCGCGTTCGACGACCAGGTGGCGGACGACGACATGCAGATCGTGACGGACAGCGTCACGCTGCTGGTCGATTCGATGAGCCAGCAATACCTGCCCGGCGCGCGCGTCGACTACGAAGACGGCCTGGAAGGTTCGCGCTTCGTCATTCACAACCCCAATGCGCAGAGCACCTGTGGCTGCGGCAGTTCGTTTTCCGTATGAGGCAATCATGAAAATCTCACTGACTGGCGCCTCCCGACGAGGAGAACGACCAGTTCGACAATGCGTGAGGCCTCGACGTGCAACCGCGTCTCGCGTGCTGCGTGAAGCTGCGCGACGCCGACCTGACGATCGAACAGCCGCCACATACGCGCGAGCTCGCGCGTGAGCATTGGGGGCATGCGTCCTTAGCGCTGTGCGGCCTCTTCAAGCGCCATAGCGGTCATCGCCGCGAGCGCATAGCCGCGCTGATAGCCGCCGCCTGTGTTTATCTTCCCGCATCGCCGTTGCAATGGATAGCCAATCCATACAGCGTTTGCATCGCGCCGACCGCGTCCGCACGTCCTGGCTGACCACGCCCATCGCATCGCATCGCTTTCTGCAGCGCCGTGTTCATCGCTACACCTGGCTGTTCGAAACACGACATTCGCGACAGGTCTTCGTTGGTACCGCTTCATCACAGCGCCAGCGAACACCGGAAAGCCCCGCGGCAAGCGGCTATTCGCACTAACCGTGCATGGCGCAGTACTTGCAAACCGTATGATCAAATGCCTAAAGGACAACTTCCCGTGTCGAATCCGATCATCAACGACACCACACTGCGCGACGGCGAACAGACCGCTGGCGTCGCATTCACGGTTGCCGAAAAATGCGCGATTGCCGAGGCGCTCTCAAGCGCCGGCGTACCCGAACTGGAGATCGGTATCCCCGCGATGGGTGCCGAGGAAATCGATTGCATCCAGACCATCGTCGCGCTGAATCTCGACGCCGATCTGATGGTCTGGGGCCGCCTCACCGACGCGGACTTGGCGTCGGCCTTGTGCTGCAATCCCGACATCATTCACCTGTCGATCCCCGTGTCCGATATCCACCTTCAACACAAATTGCGCCAGCCGCGCTCGTGGGTGCTCGCGCAGGTGAATCGCGTGGTCAGCGCCGCCGTCAAAAGCGGCCGCAAGGTTTCGCTGGGCGCGGAGGATGCCTCGCGCGCGGACCCCGCGTTCCTTGCCGACGTGGCGCGGCACGCGCAACGGTGCGGTGCGCAGCGCATCCGCTTTGCGGACACGCTCGGCGTCCTCGATCCTTTTTCGACCTATGAAGCGATTGCGCGATTGCACGACGCGGTCGATCTGGAAATCGAAATCCACGCGCACAACGACCTCGGACTCGCAACCGCGAACACCCTTGCCGCACTGCGCGCCGGCGCAACCCACTCCAACACCACTGTCAATGGTCTCGGCGAACGCGCCGGAAATGCCGCGCTGGAGGAGATCGTGATGGGCGTGCGCCATATCATGGGTCGCAACACCGGCGTCGACACGACCGCGCTGTTGAGCATCTCGCGGCTTGTCGAACGGGCTTCAGGACGCCCGGTCGCGCTGAACAAAAGCATTGTCGGCGCCAGCGTATTCACGCACGAGTCCGGCATCCACACAGACGGGCTCGCGAAGAATGCATCGACCTACGAGAGCTTCGATCCCGCCGAACTCGGTCGCGAACGCTCGGTCGTGCTCGGCAAGCATTCGAGTTCGCAAAGCGTGCGCCGGGCTTATGACGCGCTCGGTCTGGCCGTCAGTGAAAAGCTGCTCGTGCTGCTGCTGACCCGTATCCGCCACCATGCCACCCAGCATAAGCAAACGCCCAGCGCCGCCGACCTGTATCGCTTCCTGATCGAGTTGCGCTACACCGTCGGAGAATTGTCATGAGCGGCGCTGTGGTCGGCTTCACGAAGTGCGTCGCGCAACCCGAACAGTCGGGCACGACGACGCCGTGCGCCACCAGCGGCGCCTGCGACAAGTACTTCGCCGAGCCGACGTTCTGTCCACACCTATCCTCATCCGCTTGCAAGGAGTAAACGTGATGGAAAGCTTTGTCCAGCAACTCAAGGCGCTGTCCTCAGCCGAGGACTTCCTGCAGTTCTTCGGCGTTCCGTTCGACCAGAAGGTCGTCAACGTGAGTCGACTGCACATCCTGAAGCGCTTCTTTCAGTACATCCAGCAGCAGGACGCGCTGCCGGAAGGCGACGAACCCGCCCTGTTCGCGTCATATCACGCGCTGCTGCTGAAGGCTTACGGCGACTTCGTCACCTCCACGCCGGCGCAGGAAAAAGTGTTCAAGGTGTTCCGGGACACAAATGGACGACAGCACGTTTCACTCGACAGTCTGCGCGCGTCGCTGCCCGCGCGCACCCTTGCCTGACAGGTGGAGCAAGACCATGCACATTGTCGTCTGCATCAAGCAGGTCCCGGACTCGACGCAGATCCGCGTTCATCCGGTCACCAACACGATCATGCGCCAGGGTGTTCCGGCGATCGTCAACCCGTATGACCTGTTTTCACTCGAAGAGGCGCTGCGACTGAAGGACCACTTCGGCGGCAAGGTCACGTTGCTTTGCATGGGCCCGCCGCAGGCCGAGGAAGCGCTGCGCAAGTGCATCAGCTTCGGCGCGGACGACGCCGTGCTGCTCACCGACCGTGCATTCGCTGGCGCGGATACGCTCGCTACGTCGTACGCGCTGGCAGCGGGTATCCAGCAGATCGCGAAGGAGCAGGCGGTGGACATCGTGTTCACTGGCAAGCAGACGATCGACGGCGACACCGCGCAAGTCGGCCCCGGTATCGCCAAACGCCTCGGGCTGCAACTGCTGACCTACGTGTCGCGCATCGTCGAGACCGCTCTCGACGCGCGCACGATCACCGTCGAGCGCCGCGCCGAGGGCGGCGTGCACGTGCTCAGGACTGCGCTGCCGTGCCTGATCACAATGCTGGAGAACACCAACGAACTGCGTTTTGCGACGCTGCCCGCGATGATTCATGCGGCCGGCTACCCGGTGCGCAAATGGAACTGCGAACAGGCCGGCATCGAAGACCTCAGCAAGATCGGCCTGAAGGGCTCGCCGACAGCGGTCAGAAAAGTCTTTGGACCGACGCCGCGCAGCGAGAAAGCGGAGATGCTCGAGCTCGACGCATCGAGTCTGCGCGACGTGTCGGTGAACCTGCTGCAAAAGATCTTCACGCGCCATCCAACCCTGGAAGCTGACCTGCTGATGAAGGAGGGGTCATGAACGCACCCGCCGCCCCCGCGAAGAAACCCGTCGGCCGCGCAGGACGCAACCTCGAACTGCCGGAACACCTGAAGGCCTACAAAGGCGTCTGGGTCTTTATCGAGCACGACCGTGGACACGTCCACAGCGTCTCGTGGGAACTACTCGGTGAAGCGCGCAGATTGGCCGACACGCTCGGCAGCCGAGTGGGCATCGCGGTGCTCGGCGGCGCGAATGAACCGCTCGAACAGTTCGCCGCAGAAGCCTTCACTTACGGCGCGGACGATGCGTACATCGTCCACGACCCGGTCTTGCAAGGCTATCGCAACGAGCCGTTCACGAAAGGGCTGACTGACCTCGTCAACCGGCATCAGCCCGAGATCCTGCTGCTGGGCGCGACGTCGATGGGCCGAGACCTCGCCGGCTCCGTAGCGACGACCTTGCTGACCGGGCTGACCGCCGATTGCACCGAACTCAACATCGATCCCGCGTCGCGGGCGCTGGCGGCGACGCGCCCCACCTTCGGCGGCTCGCTGTTGTGCACGATCATGACGCTCGCGTACCGTCCGCAGATGGCGACGGTGCGCCCGCGCGTGATGCCGATGCCGCTGCGTGACGCCGAACGCACCGGCAACATCGTCCATGGAACGCTGGGGATGATCGAGACGGACATCGTCACGAGGCTGCTCGACTTTATCCCGGATGCGAGCAGCAACCGGATCAACCTTCCCTATGCCGATGTGATCGTGAGCGGCGGCAAGGGGTTGAAGAGCCCGGAGAACTTCCAGCTGGCGTTCGAACTGGCGAACGTGCTCGGCGGCGAAGTGGGTGCGACCCGGCCATGCGTGCAGGCCGGCTGGGTCGAGGGGGAGCGCCAGGTGGGACAGACCGGCAAGACGGTGCGGCCCAAGCTCTACATCGCCGCCGGCATATCCGGCGCGATCCAGCACCGCGTGGGCATGGAAAGCGCAGACGTGATCGTGGCGATCAACACCGACCCGAACGCACCCATCTTCGATTTTGCACACTACGGGATTGTCGGCAATGCGTTGCAAGTGTTGCCCGCGCTGAAGCAGGCTTTTGTGGAGCATTTGACCCGACGCCGCGAGCAGGCTGCCTGAGGAGAATCACGATGAGAAAACCTTCACAGTTCGATGTGGTTGTGGTCGGCGCCGGTCCGTCCGGCAACGCTGCCGCTTACACGATGGCCAAGGCAGGTCTGGAAGTGCTGCAGATCGAGCGGGGCGAATATCCGGGCAGCAAAAACGTTCAGGGCGCGATCCTGTACGCGAAGGCGCTCGAAGAGATCATCCCGGACTTCCGCGACGATGCGCCGCTGGAGCGCCACATCATCGAGCAGCGGATGTGGATGCTCGACGATACGTCGTTTGTCGGTACGCATGTGCGCAGCGAGGATTACAACAAGCCGCCCTATAACCGCTACACGATCATCCGCGCGCAGTTCGACAAGTGGTTTTCATCGAAAGTGCGCGAAGCCGGCGCACTGCTGCTCTGCGAGACCACGGTGAAGGAACTGATCATGGACGGCGACCGGGTGGTCGGCGTGCAGTGCGACCGCGAGCACGGCGATGTCTATGCCGACGTGGTGGTGCTCGCCGACGGCGTGAATTCGACGCTCGCGCGCAAGGCGGGCTTTCATGGAGAGATCGGGGCCGGCAACGTTGCGCTCGCCGTCAAGGAGATTCTCTTCATGCCAGAGGAGACGATCCGTCAGCGCTTCAACGTCGGCGAGGACGACGGCGTCGTGATCGAGATGGTCGGCAGGATCACCGACGGCATGATGGGCACTGGCTTCCTCTATACCAACAAGGAATCGCTCACCATAGGCGTGGGCTGCATGCTGAGCGACTTCAAGAAAAACCCCAACCGCACGAGCCCCTACGTGCTCCTCGAAAAGATGAAGCAGCACCCGTCGATCGCACCGCTGATTGCGGGCGGCGAGATGAAGGAGTATTGCGCGCATCTGATTCCCGAAGGCGGTTTTCACGCAATCCCGCAGGTCTACGGCAACGGCTGGATGATCGTTGGTGATTCAGGCGGTTTCGTGAACGCTGCGCACCGAGAAGGATCGAATCTCGCGATGACCACGGGACGCCTCGCCGCCGAAACGGTGATCCACGCGAAAGCCGCGGGCCACGGCTACCGCGCCGGCACGCTCAAGGCCTACAAGGCCGCGCTCGATCAGAGCTTCGTGATGAAAGACCTGCACAAGTACCGCGACATGCCGGCCGTGCTGCACCAGAATCCGCAGTTCTTTACGACCTACCCCGACCTCGTGGCGCGCGCCGCGCGCACGATGATCACAGTCGACGGTAAGGACAAGAAAAGCAAGGAGCGCGAGATTTTTTCGAGCTTCCGCACAGCCCGTTCGCTTTCCGGCATCGTGGGTGACGCCTACAAACTCCTGAGGGCCTTCCGATGAGCACCCTACCCGTCAACGTAGAGGAAAAGCTGTTCCAGAACCGTTATCGCGTCGATGCAGGACGGCCGCACGTCCACATCAAGGATGCCGACGTCTGCCAGAGCGAATGCACCGCGAAGAGTTGCACCTTCGTCTGCCCGGCCTCGTGCTACAAGGCCGAAGGCAACGGCGCGGTGACGCTGATCACCGACGGCTGCCTCGAATGCGGCAGTTGCCGCATCCTTTGTACCGACCACCAAAATATCGAGTGGGACTACCCGCGCGGTGGTCACGGCATCCTGTTCAAGTTCGGTTGAGGAACATCGTCATGGCCGGACCAGAACGACATGTGTTTGCTTGCGCCGAGAACCGGCCGCCGCCGCATCCGCGGGGCGCCGGGCGGCAAGGGCTCGACCGCGCTGCTGAAGGCCTTCTGGGCGGAACAACAGAAACGCCAGGCGCCCGATACAGTCGCGATCACGTCTTCGGGGCTGTCTCGGCCCGTGCGATCAGGGCGCGCACGGGCTCGTCTATCCCGACGCGGTGCTCTACAGCGGCGTGACGATGGCCGACGTGGAGAAAATCTTCACGCGTCACCTCGAAGGCGGCGAACGGGTGCAGCGCCTCATCCCTGCGGAGACGGTGTGGTGAACCTGCTGTCCGGGGTCGGGTCGAGTCGACCGAACTGTTCGGCGGCGAGGTGTCGGCCGCCGTGCGGCGCCTCATCGAAGGCCTGCACGGCGCGCCGGCCGAGCAGATCGTCGCGGTCCTGTGGAGCGTCACGCTGACGTCTCCGCAAAGCCTTGCCGCCTACTATCTGCTCTACAAGTTCCATGCCGGACGCTGCGAACTCGATAGGCAGAGCACGCGGCCCATCTGGGACTAATAGCATCTGCGCATGCCGCCGGGTTGAATGAGAACTGGCGGATGGTACAAGCCGGCGACGCGAACTTCCACGCGCCCGGTCCCGCCTGCTTCTGGCTGTTCACGCTAAAGGCGCTCGCCTTCATCGGCCTGCGGCGCGGCGAACGCGAAACCGCCACACAGTTGGTCGCACAACTACGGCAGCTCGATCCGGCGGATCACATCGGCTTCGGCGCAGTGGAAGCGTTGCTGCAACGGTCCGTCTGAGGAGAAGCACGATGTCCAAACAGCCCGCCATCGCATCGTTGGCCGACGACAATCTGGCAGCCGGCGTGGCAGCAGTCGACCGTGCGCTGACCCTGCTGGCTTCCTTCGGCAACGGCACGCCCGTGCTGTCATTGAGCGCGCTCGCGGAACGCACGCGCGTGTAAAGAGCACCGTGCTGCGCCTGCGCGCGTCGCTGGAACATGCGCATCTCGTGGTACGTCGCGCCGATGGCTGCTACGTGCTCGGGTCCGGCGTCGCAAGGCTGCATGCCGTCCATGCGCAATCGTCCTCCAGCGAGTCGCTGGTGATGCCCGTGCTGCAGGAACTGGTGGCCGCAACCCGTGAAAGCGCCGCGTTTCACGTACGTCAAGGTGCGCAACGGCTATGCCTGTATCGCGTCGACTCGCCACAGCCTGTGCGAGATCACATCCGCGTGGGCGAGCTACTGCCGCTGGATCGTGGCACAGGAGGCCGGGTGTTGCAAGCCTACTGCCATGAGGGCAACGAGGCACTCGGTCAACAGATCCGCCGCCAGCAGGTCATCGCCTTAGCAGGAGACCTCGATCCGCAATTGACAGGTATCGCCGCGCCGGTGTTCGGCCCGTCCGGGCAACTCGCCGGTGTCATTACGCTGACCATGCCCCGCGAGAGACTGGACTCCGGGCGGAGATAGTGAGGAATTCCGGGCGAATTCTCACACGATACCTTGGCGGAATAAAGCCGGGCCAGGTAGACGGGTAGTGATGCGTGAGGAACAAACTTGCGTTGTTAATCGCTTTTACTGAATGTCTTAATGTTGGCCATTGCGGCCAGCCGCCGTCGATCCCAACTTCGACTCAACGAATGTCAGTACATGGACGCCGCCAGTTTGCCAACTTTTCAATCGATGATGATGGGTAGGTAGATTGCAACCGTACATTCGGACTTTCAAGGTGGCTGTGCCGCTGAGCCTGACGGGTTTCGCTGGTCGGTTCCTTGTCGCTTTCGCGCACTCGACGGTGCTCGGACATTCCCGGCTTTGCCGACCACGCTCTAACCTGTCGTGCCATCCACGATCGTGATCGTGCCAACGTCCACGTCAAATCCAGATTTGACTTGTCAGAGCCATTCGCCTCAGTCGCGATGTCGCGGCCCCGACACGCCGCAAGTCAGGCAGTCCTTTCAGAGACGCTTGATCTCGACACCGTATTTTCTCAGCGCGTAGCCAATCTGGCGCGGCGTCAGTCCAAGCAGCCGCGCCGCCTTTGCCTGCACCCAGCCGGATCTTTCCATGGCGGCGATGAGACGCTCGCGGTTGGTCATCTTCGCATCACTTCCGAGGACTGCCCCACCAGCCGTTAACGGAGCCCTCTCGCTGCCGACAGGCTGGACCGCAATTGCGCCCGACGTAACAGCCTCAACCCGAGGCGTAGCCGGCTTCCCGGGCACTGGTACGATTCGCCCGGGCTGCAGCGCGATTTCGTCCGATCCGCTCTTCCACAGCAGCGCGGACAGGCACTGGCCGTGGCAGCAACCAAAGTCGTTTCTCACGATCGCTGGTCCCGGCGCCAAGGTCGCGCTTCGCTGCACGCAATTTTCGAGCTCGCGGACATTGCCGGGAAAACCGCAGTTCATCAATACTTCAATCGCACTCGCATCGAAGGTCAGGGTACGGCCGTTCTCGCTGTTGAAATTCTTGAGAAACTCAACGGCGAGGAGCGGAATATCACTGCGCCTTTCACGCAACGGCGGCAGCAGCAAGGGAACCACGCTGATGCGATAATAAAGGTCGGCGCGGAACTCGTTCCTTGCCACCGCGTCTTCCAGGTTCTTATTCGTGGCGGCAATCACGCGAACATCGACCTTAATGGTCTGGTTGCTGCCGACTCGCTCGAATTCTTGCTCCTGCAGGACGCGCAGCAGCTTTGCCTGGAACGAGGCCGAGATCTCGCCGATCTCGTCCAGAAACAGCGTCCCCTTGTCGGCGAGTTCGAAGCGCCCCTTGCGCGAATTGAAGGCGCTGGTAAAGGCACCCTTCTCATGACCGAACAATTCGGATTCCAGCACCGTCTCAGGGAGCGCCGCGCAATTGAGCTTGATGAAGGGCCGCTTGGCTCGCGGCGACAGCTCGTGAAGGGCCTTGGCGACCAGCTCCTTCCCGGTACCGGATTCCCCGCGCAAGAGAACTGTGCTGTTCGATTTAGCTACCACCGCGATCTTCTCGAGCAGGCCGCGCAGCGCCGGGCTGTCGCCAATGATCCCCTCGACCTGAAACTTCTTACGCTCCTGTGCAGGGTACTTGAGCTCGGACAATTGTTTTTGCAGCCCGTCCCTCCCCGCCATCAGTCGGTCGCGGTCGCTCTTAAATAAGCGATGCAGCTTCACCGTCTGCCCCACTAGGTTGGCCATCATGGAAAGCAGCTGCACGTCGTAATCGAGCCGGAGATTCGCCCCGTTATCCAGGATGCGGTCGATGGTCAGCGTGCCCACGACTTTTGCGTCGATGCGAATAGGAACGCCGATGAACGACACTCGCACGTTGTCGGAAGCACCGAGCACGCCCATGTCGGCGGTACTGAAGCCCGAATGCACCGCTACGTCTTCGGCGACGAGCGGCCTGTCCGTCGCCATGATCTGGTCAATTGCCTTCTGCGGCAGGCGCATCCGGTAGCGCTCATCGCTGCCTTCGCCCCAGCCGGCACCAACGGTAATATCCGGTACGCCATCATCGTCGAAGAGAGAGACGATACCGAGCCGCATCTGCACAAACGATTGCAGGAGATCGACGACGTTGGCCAACATGACTTCGAGCCGGCAGGGGGCGGTGAGTACCTTCGATATTTCCAAGATGCCGGTAAGCGCGCTCTCGTACCACTGCACAATAGGGACCGCGTGGTCCGTCTCGGACTTTGAGATACGCCTTTCGCGTACGGAAGCGATATGCAGCATGACGACGTCTCCGTTGTTGGGGCCATCCTCCCTGTCACCTTGTTCGGATTTACGAGTATTGTGTTGCATATCATCCTCGATCTCGCGCCCAATTTCACGGACTGACTTCAAGAGATAACGTCTTTTCATGGCAGGGCGGTGAAACTATAGTGCCTTGATTTGCCTATTTTCTCCTCTTGCCATCTCGCCGCGCGGATTCCGCCAAGAACGCGAGTCCAATTGATGTCGCTCAAACTGCAATTTGTCTACTCCAGGTGCAGCCGATTACAGGCGTCGTCCCTCATTAATTGCTACCTCAGTCTGGTTCGCTATGCCGATGACTTTCTGATCACCGGTTACTCGAAAGAGTTGCTGGAAGACGAGGTCAAGCCACTGGTCGGGGTCTTTCTGCAGGAGCGCGGACTGACGCTCTCTCCGGAAAGACCAGGATCACGCACGTCTTGCAAGGGTTCGATTTCTCGGGCATAACATTCGAAAATATCCGAACGGCAAGCTACTCATCAAGCCATCAAAACAGAATGTTCAAACGTTTCTAGTGACAGTGCGCTCAGTCATCAACGACAATGCATCGGCCGAACAGGTCACTCTCATCGGCCTGCTCAGCCCGATCATCGATGGCTGGTCGAACTGTCATCGATGCTTGGTCTCGAAACAATATATAGCGCAGTCGACGCTGCCATCTGGCAGGCGTTGTGAAAGTGGTGCTGCGGGCGGCATCCGTGCAAGGGCGCACGATGGATCAGAGCGCGATACTTCCATCGTGAAGGAACGCGGCACTGGGTATTGTCCGCGATACTGGTGAACTAACGGCAGAAGGGAACCCGGGACGAGGCTACGCAAAGCATCCGACGTCCCAATCCGGCAACATACGTAAATCCGTGGCGAAGCCAATCCCTTTGACCCGGCATGGAAACACTCCTTTGAACACCGCTATGGTTCGAAATGGTGAACACCCTGTCGGGCCGAGGACAGCTGATACGCCTCTGGTTGGACCAGGAACGGGCCTGCCGGCCAGCGGTCGGGCCCGGACAAGCCAAGCGGCCCGATCAGCGTATGCTGCTCGCCCAGCACGCCGATATGACGCATCCGGCTTTCAAGGAGGCACCGGCGCGCCGCCATCTGCATGGCAGCGTGCCTTACGGTCGTCTGCAGCATGAACTCCAGTATCGGCCACGATACAAGTCGTCCGATTTCGACATCCAACGTGTGATTCGGCATGGCTTCCCGGCGAACCATCATTCTCGTCTTTAAATGGACGCAAGCGTATCGAACACCGTCTGCCTGCGCCTTGATTTGGGTCAAGTAAGACATCAGGAACGCGTGGAGCGATCAGGCGACTAAATCGCATCGCCGCCCCCGGCTCTGCGCACTGGTTTGACCGAATCATGGTGCGAAAACACGCGGACGATTTCCATTCGGGGGATTCTGGGGGAGTCACGAACGGATTGGACAAGCGATGCGATTCATGAAACAACCGGACCTGTCCGCGTTGGAAGCCGCTTTCTTACCTCAGGCCGAAAGACTAGCGACCTTGCTCAATCCGGCGAAGTCGAGGATGCGGATTTCTCTACCGTTCACGGTGATGAGCCTCTGCCTCTGGAACCTCGACAATATGCGGCTGACCGTCTCCAGCTTCAACCCGAGAAAGCTGCCGGCCTCCTCGCGCGTCATTCGCAAGATGAATTCGGTCGGCGAATAGGCGCGTGCCCGCCAACGCCGCGAGAGATCCAGAAGAAACGACGCAACCCGCTCGTCGGCCGCCATCGTGCCGAGCAGCGTACTGACACCGCGTTGCCGCACGAGTTCCGCGCTGAGCATTCGGTAGACGTGACTCTGCACCGCTTTGACTTCCCGGCTCAGCCACTCGAGCAGATGGAACGGCATCACGCATACGCTGCTGTCTTCAAGGGCGATGGCGTCGCTTGCATAATGGCCAGTAGCGATGCCGTCCAAGCCCATCGGATCGCCGGCAACATAAAACCCAGTGACCTGGTCCCGCCCGTCCGGAAGCAGCGAGAGCTTCTTGAACGATCCCGTGCGAACCGCATAGACGTTGCAAAATGAATCGCCCGCGCGGTGCAATGCTTCGCCTTTTCTCACGTGGCGATAGCCGAGAACGAGGTCGTCCATTTGCCGGTCGCAGGCGAGCTCATCGGGGTTCACCGCGCAAAACGGACGCATCGTGCAGGTCTTGCATGACGTGCCACTCGAACCCATGGGCTTCGTCCGCGAAGCCGTTGTCGAAGGCCGAAACGTGTCGGTCTGTGGCGCGGTAAGGCGATTGTGCGCAATTGCCATGTGATTCTCCTTACTCAATCGATGTCCAAGTCTGTTTCACAAACCCGTCTTTGTCATCTCGAAATTGCGCGGCTAACTGTCGCACAACTGAATCGAGGCAAACCATGATCCAGATCAAGCAAAGCAGACCGATCCGTCGGGGCGACAAGTGTCCCCCGCGAGTTTTATCGTGTTCGGGCATCGGTTTGGGTGACCGGAAGCTGTCGCCGTCAAGCACGATGCGGTGGGCACCGTGGCGTAGACGGTCGAGCGTAGCGGCACGGAGGATGCGGTTGCCGGCGAATGCCTCGCCCCACTCGCTGACGTCAAGGTTAAATGCAGGGTCTATTTTTACGCGAAGTGTCAGCCCCATGGGGCCGTGAACGCGACAGATCTAACCCCTGTCTCCCCGCATAATGATAATGTCTTTCGTGGCCGATCGCCACTACAGGAGGACGTCATGTTGGCAACATACTTTGTTTCCCCACAGCGATTGCAAGAGCTCCGAGAAGGGCGCGGTGATGCTCTGCTGGAGCTCTTCTCGCAGGTTCTAAATGAGTCGGGCAGCGACAATTGTTTTGGCCGACCGGCCGTGCTGCTTGACGCTGTCTAGGCGCACCGCGGAATAGCTGCCGGAGTAGCCGTGGTTGCGCTTGAGGACACTGTGGATCGTCGTGCCCTGGACGTCGGACTCGAACCAGCGAGCAATCCGCTCGCGAAAGGGCTCGAGCGTCGACACGCAGATGCTGGGCAGGTGTGGTGTGCGGCCGAAGCGTCCGGCGATCACGGTGTCTTCCGGCAGCGGCTGCGCTGGATCGAGCCAGCCGAGCTCCAGGGCGACACCGCCTCACGGCGGGCCCATCAACCCGACGCGCGCGATGTCGCGGTCGGAATCGCCCTGCCGCATGCGGACAAGGACTTGGCGGTACTCAAACAATTCGAATCTCCGGTTGGCCATGGGCGCTCCACTCAGAAAAGAGCGAAGCGTACCCAGTTGGGGAAAGTTCGAACCGCGTTCTGCTACACAGCGCAGGTGGCGCCTATGCGCCGATCATCAAATGGCTCCTATACGGCGATCCGTGACACCATTCTGTTGGAGGATCTGCCCGGGTACGCCGCAACCGAAGGCCGTGCCGATCGATCTCGGGGTTCGGGGCGTCAATGCCTAAGTGTCATCAGTATAACTGATTAATCGCGGAAAACGGAAGACCCTGACCAGCACGCAGCGACGTTGGCTCAAGCGACGGCACGCGATCGAACCGGTCATCGGCCATGTGAAGGACGACCACGGCATGCGGCGTTGCTGGCTCAAAGGGCAAACCGGCGGTGCGCTACACGCGGTACTGTGTGCTGCCGGTTACAACCTGCGCTGGTTGCTGCGCGCCATCGTCCGTCTGGGCCTGGGGCCTGCATTTTTTATCCTCGCGGTGCTGCATTGGCTCGCCAATGTCACGCTGCAGCCGAGCGCTTGCTCGGCACAACCGCTTTCGATGGGCTGATTCCTGTTCGCCGACAGGCGCACCCTTGGTTGGCTCGCCACCGCAAACTGAATTTTGCAGGATCGACTATCTACCCGCACTATGTCTTTGATTCGTGGATAGAGCGATGGCGGCGTCACCGCGCGCAGCAGGGGCCCGGCTTGAGGTGGAGATACTGCCGCACATCAGCGCTCCCGTGAGAGTTATGGGGCCGAACGCTTGCAAGGCACTTCGGAGCGCAATTCAAGGCAACGACCAGATTGACACACGGCTTGCCGGTCGCGCCGAACCTGCTCGATCAGGCGTTTGCCGTCACTGCGCCGAATCAGGCTTGGTGTGGCGATATCCGTTATGTCGCCACAAAACCCTCGAAACCCAACAAAATCCATGCCGCAAAAACCTTGCTGAAAGATCCCATTTCCTAACTTGGGTGGATTGGTCTTCGCGTGGTCTCACGCGGAGGAACCATGCGTGACGCCTCCTGCAATATTATCTCCCGCATCCAATTGCTTGCCGGATCACTGTTGTGAAGGGCAGACCATTGGACGGCCTCGGTGAATGCGGGAAGCGGCAACGGAAGTTCGACGATCCGCAGAGGCGTCGTTTTTTCGAAATGCTTGACCAGCCTTAGGGGCATCGTCCCTATACGGTCAGTGTTTAATAGCATAGGCGCGATCATGCTAAAGCTCGGCACGATGACCTCGTCCCGTCTCTTGAGACCGTGCTCAAGCAAATACCATTCCTCGATGGAGGGCCGCCGCGTACGTCCGAACCTGACCACCACGTGCCCCATCGACATGTATCTCTCGAATGTAAGCTGCCCTGATAGCTGCTTGTTCGTGCGGCAGCCTACGCACACGAGTGTCTCCTCGAACAGCTTCGCTTTAGGGTGCGCGCTCGACATGAACATTTCCGGCAAGATAAGAAAATCGGCTTCGCCGCGCCGAATAACCTCGTCGGGGTCATCGGCAAGTGGCAGCAATTCGAAGCTGACGGCGGGAGCTTCCCGTGCAATACGCTCCACGATCTTTCGAAAAAATACGACTGCCATGAAATCGGAAAGGATGATCCTGAAGCGGCGATCCGATTTGGCTGGGTTGAAGACGTCCCGGGAAATAACGGAGAGCTGGATGTGCACCAGAGCCTCGCGGATTGGAGCAGCGAGCCCTTCTGCACGCGGTGTTGGGACAAATTCCCGGCCCCTCATCGTAAATAGTTCATCGCAAAAATAGGCGCGTAGCCGGGCGACGGCCGCGCTCATGGCCGGCTGGCTCAGGTTGATGCTGCGTGCCGCCGCGGTGAGATTACGCTCGGTCATCAGAGCATCGAGCGCGACGAGGAGATTCAGATCGAGGCCCTTGAAACGCATGATCCCAAGTTATCCATAATGTAGATGTGTTCCATCAAAACAATCGATTTTACGAATTGTACGGCATGGAGGATAGTGTTCCTGGTAGATCCATTTCAATTTCGCAAAACCTGCTGGCGCCTTCGTGGTGCCCGGGTAGTGGATGAAGTGTGTCGTAGAACTGAGCGAAGCCGAGGAAATGACGTTGCAGCAGTTGTCGATTAAGCACATGCATCGGGACACGCGCACGCGAGCGGCAGCCCTGTCGCTGCTCGGACACAGGACCAATTGCAAGCTCACCGCCGAGCAACTCCGCGTGAGCGGGCAGTCGGTCCGTGACTGGCTCACGCATGGCGCAACATCGGCGTGTATGGCCCGACGGGCGGCCATAACGGTGGGAACATGAAGCACCACTGGCGACGCTTCATCACCTGCACGAAGGAAACGCCGATGCCGAACTCGCTGAACTTTCTCGGCGGATACGGCACCAAATTTCAAGTCAATTTCTCGTGGACGCTCTCATGAATCCTCTAGCAAAACGTCGGGCCGGAGAAATAGAATTTAGGCATATCAAGACGGTTGTCGATCTTTGCCTTGACTCCGAGAAAAATCCTCAGGTGTACGTCGAGCATCCACCGAGGCACATGTCCAATGCGGCCACGGCCTTCGGCCGCATGGGCAAGCTGGATCGCGCCGACACGACGCGACAAGCGTCTGGCAGGTCGCGTAGGCACTTACTACCGGCAAACCTTCGCAAAGTTTTCCAAACCCTTCCTATATCGGCCGGTTACCTTCGTACAGTTGAGGCAACCCTCGACTTCGCCTTGGCTTCGCGTCGAATCGGGAGCAGCCGATTGCAGGTGCCAAATGCTTCAGCGACCCGGCCAAATGGATCTCGTGTCAATCGCGGTCAGATCGTGCGGAAGATGCGGGGGAAGTCTTTGGTAGATCTGGTACGAAAGGCACGCGCACTCGATGTAATCTCCATCGTGGATGAGGTTCGAACGGTCCGTGAAGCGTTGACGGAAATACTCTTTTCTTCGGGCTTCATCCCAGAACTGTTCCAGAGTGCAGATGATTTCTTGAAATCGAACCGCTTTCTCAGCAAGTCCTTCGCGTCCGTCAGGTCCGCCCTCAAAGGCCGGACGGCGCATAGGAGGCAGTCGTGAATTTGGCCGTGTCCACAGATAGAGGACCTCTCTCCATGCGCTCTCAGGTGCGGTGGAGGCTGGTTTGGGAAAATGAGTTGCGACTCGCCGACCACATCGAACTGTCCGAGTTCTTCCGAAAGTCCTACGGACCGACCGGGGCGTTTAATGCAAAACCATTCGAAGGCAATCACAGTTGGGCTGGTGCGAGGCCAGAGTTCCGTGCAATCGGCTACGACGCGCGCGGCGTAGCGGCTCATATCGGCGCACTGCGTCGTTTCATCAAGGTTGGCGCAGTCGATCTACTAGTGGCCGAACTAGGATTGTACGCGGTACGTCCGGATCTTGAGGGACTCGGAATCCCTCAATTAATGCGCGTGATGTATCCCGTGTTGCAGGAACTTGGCGTTCCATTTGGCTTCGGCACGGTTCGACACGCGTTGCGGCAACATATTGCAAGGCTGCTCGGCCGACCCGGTCTGGCGACTATTGTGTCTGGAGTTCGCGTGAGGTCGACCCTTCGAGAAGTGCATCTCGACACGCCGCCCACGCGCATCGAGGACGTACTCATTGTCGTCTTACCGATTGGACGGTCAATGAGCGATTGGCCGACCGGAACGATCATTGATCGGAACGGGCCAGAGCTGTGAGGCACTGCTTATCCGAAGCGCGCAGCGAGTGCGCTGACACCACCGGACGTCGCAGCGTTTATTTGACGTTTGACGACGGCCCTAATCCACTTTGCACACCGGACATCCTCGATGTGCTGGCCGAACACCGGGTGACAGCAACTTTCTGCGTCATCGGCGCGTACGCAACGGACCAGCCGAAGCTGATCCGACGGATGATCGCAGAAGGGCACGAGGTCGCAAACCATACGATGACTCATCCGGACCTATCCAGATGCGAACCCACCGAAGTACAACAGGAAATACTAACGGCAAGCAGGGTCATCAGGATGGCGAGCCCCCAGGCTTCGCCGCGGTATATGCGTGCCCCGTATGGCATGTGGACCGAAACAGTGCTCACTACGTCAGCGAGCGCTGGTCTGGCGCCCCTCCATTGGTCGGTAGACCCGCGAGACTGGTCTCGTCCCGGCGTAGACGCGATTGTCAGCGCAGTGCTGGCCTCTGTCCGGCCGGGTGCAATTGTGCTCTTGCACGACGGATGCCCTCCCGATGAGTTGGGACAATGTGCTCACGCTGGTCGGCGCGAGCAGACCCTCACGGCGCTTTCCCTCATGATTCCGGCATTGCATGACCGGGGGTTTGCAATCCGATCGCTTCCTCAACCTCACCGGACGAACCAGACACCCTATGAACGTGCTTGCCGCAACTAGCACTGTCGCTGTCTCGTTTTATGCGCTGCTCTCGACTGTCTATAAAAGCACGCACGCGCTTTATGCTCAGCCGACAAACGTGTCATCGCTCTCGGACGGCCTCGTCGACTCCGACACTCTGCCGGGCGTGGATGTCATCGTTCCCTGCTTGAACGAGGACCCGCGCACGCTCTCAGCATGCCTAGAGTCCATTGCAATCCACGACTGCGCCGGAAAACTGCGGGTCTATGTGGTTGATGATGTTTCTGCGAATCTCGACGCCGTGAGGCCGATATACGATGCCTACACGCGCGACCACAGATTCAACTTCATTACGCTTCCCCCCAAATATGGGAAAGCGCAAGGCATACATCGCCGCGATACGCCGCTCGTTTGGAGATTTGGTGCTTAACGTCGACGCGGACACGATAATCGGCTCAGACGTGGTCACGAAGCTTGCATTGAAAAAATGCAAAATCCAGCGATCGGCGCGGCCATGGGTCGGTTGACCGCCAACAACCGGAGCGACGCCTGGTTGACCCGGTTGATCGATATGGAGTACTGGCTGGCTTGCAACGAAGAGCGCGCGGCACAGGCACTTCGGTGCCGTTACGTGCTGCTGCGGTCCATGTGCCATGTACCGCCGGTCCGCGCTCCTTTTGCTGCTCGATCAGCACGAGACGGAAAACCCGTTTTACTCCAGCGGGCTCACTTCCACTGCACTCCCAGAGCATCTAGAGACGATCGTGCTTTTCGTTGAGAATCTAGCAGATGATTTATAAAATCGCTTACCGACTAACGATTTGTGCATCCGTCGACTCCGTGAAAACTTGGAGCTACTGAGCCTTACCGGAAGCAGCTCCGCACTCGCCCACCGCCAGTCTTTGCACGAACAAGATTGCCTTGTGAAACCTTGCCCCGCGGCAAAGCCTTCGTACCGCGTCCGCATATAAACGTCTTAATCTGATGCACCATTACCTTGGCGGCCTGCTGAAATATTCGAAGGACATCACCCTCTTTCTAGCGCCCGACATCAACTCCTACAAGCGATTTCAGATCGGTACGTTCGCGCCGACCAAGGTCGCATGGCGCCAAGGCAATCGGACGGTCGGTTTCAGCCTTTACGGCGAAGGCTCGGACGCCGTCCGCGTGAAGTGCCGCATTGGCGGTGCGGATCTGAATCGGAATCTCGCTTTTGCGGCCCTGATCGCGGCGGGTCTTGCGGGCATCGACGAGAAGCTGGCGTTGCCAGACCCGCTTGTCGGCGACGCTTATCGGGATGCTGAGCTACCGGAATCCCGGAAACGCTGCGGGACGCCATCGACATCAGTTGGATATTCTGTCCGCTAGCGGATGGAACCGATCGAGCCACCTCCAGCGCGGCCGCATTGTCCGGAACGTAACATTCGCGACACGAACAAACGGACGATGCACCGCCATAATCCGACATTGTGCCGGTCAACATCCCGCAAATTGTGCTCCGACTGTAGATGCTCGCTTGGCACAACGCTTGCAATCCCTCGCCGACAACTCAAGAGACCTGACATGCTCAATCCGATCATCAATGACACGACACTTCGTGACGGCGAGCAGGCCGCCGGCGTCGCGTTTCGCACCGAGGAAAAATGCGCAATCGCCGCCGCACTGTCGCAAGCCGGCGTGCCCGAACTCGAAATCGGAATTCCCGCCATGGGCGAAGACGAAATGGCGTGCATCGCTGCAATCGTCGACCTGAACCTCGACGCCCGCCTGATGGTTTGGGGGCGCCTCACCGACGAGGATCTCACCGCGGCATTGCGCTGCGATGCCGATATCGTTCATCTCTCGGTTCCCGTTTCGGATATTCATTTGCAACGCAAGCTGGGGCAGTCGCGCAGTTGGGTATTGGCGCAGATCGCACGCGTCGTCGACGAGGCAGCGAAAAACCATCCCAAGATTTCCCTCGGCATGGAAGACGCCTCGCGCGCGGATCGCTCATTTCTCATAGAAGTGGCTCAATGCGCGCAGCAGCACGGGGCCCAGCGCGTGCGCTTTGCCGACACTGTCGGTATCTTGGACCCCTTTAAGACCTTCTACGCCATTGCAGCGCTGCGCGTCGCCGTCGATCTGGAGATCGAAATCCATGCGCACGACGACCTCGGGCTCGCCACAGCCAACACACTGGCCGCCCTCGGGGCCGGCGCGACCCATGCGAGCACCACCGTCAACGGTTTGGGTGAGCGTGCCGGCAATGCAGCGCTGGAAGAAGTCGTGATGGGCGCGCGGCACCTGCTGCGACGAGACACCGGCGTCGACACCAGAGCGCTGCTCGACATTTCATCACTGGTCGAACAAGCCTCAGGCCGCGCAGTTTCCTTCAGCAAGAGCATCATCGGTAGGAGGATCTTTACTCACGAGTCGGGCATTCACACCGACGGCCTCGCGAAGCACCCCACGACCTACGAGGGATTCGATCCAGCAGAGCTCGGCCGGCAACGGTTGACGATACTCGGGAAACATTCTGGATCTCAAAGTGTGCGTGAGGCCTACGACGCTCTAGGCGTGAGGGTGTCGGAGCGGCTCATCCCGCTCCTGCTTGCGCGCATCCGCTCTTTCGTCACGCAGTACAAGCAGGCGCCGAATGCAAGCGATCTGCGCCGCTTCCTGACCGAAGCCCACAGCACGCGGGTGAACGTGTCGTGAGTGTGGTTATGGGGCGCGCCACTCGAGCGCCACATCATCGAGCAGCGCATGTGGATACTCGACGACACTTCGTTCGTGGGAACACACGCACGCAGCGACGACTACAACAAACCGCCGTATAACCGCTATACGATCATCCGCGCGCAGTTCGACAAATGGTTCTCTAACTGTACGGCAATGGCTGGATGATCGTCGGTGAGTCCGGCGGGTTCGTCAACGCCGCGCATCCCGAAGTTTCCAACCTCGCCATGACCGCAGGACGCCTCGCCGCCGAGACGGCGATAGCCGCAAAAGCAGCCGGCTGCCGCGGCTACCGCGCTAACGCGCTAACGTGCTGTCGGCGTATAAGGCCGCGCTCGACAAGAGCTTCATGACGAAGGATTTGAACAAGTACCGCGACATGCCAGAAATTCCGCACCGCAATCTACAGTTCTTTACAACATACCCTGATCTCGTCGTTCAAGCGGCCCGCACCGTGATTACGGTAGATGGCGTCGGCAAGAAGACCAAAAAGCATGATGTCATGGTCAGTTTCCGCAAAAATCGCTCGCTGCCCGGCTGGTCGGCGACGCATACAATTTCTGGAGAGCCTTCCGATGAAAACGGTCGCTGTCAATATCGAGGAAAAGCTGTTTCAGAACCGCTACCGCGTGGACGTCGGGCGGCTGCACGTCCACATCAAAAACGTTGAACTCTGCACCAACGACTTTGCCGGAAAAAGCTGCACGTTCGTGTGCCCGGCCTCGTTATCGGAAGGACAGCAACGGCTCGGTCACGCTGATTACCGGCGGCTGGCTGGACTGCGGTAGTTGCCGCATTCTGTGCACGGACCATCACAACCTCGAATGGGCGTGTCCGCGCGGCGGGCATCGCGTCCAGTTCAAGTTCGGGTAGATAAACACATCCATCGTCACATCGGCTTCCGAGCGACGCAAAAAGTGCCCGGACGCCTCACCATATCGGAGCAAATTGATGAATCTCATTACTGGTATCGAATCGACCGATCTCTTCGGCGACAGCGTTCCCTCCCCCGTGCTACAGCTGATCGAGAGAACCCGCGGCGACAGCAATGACGACGTGGCCGCCGCGTTGTGGACTGCGGTCCTGTCGTACCCGCGCTGCCTGCCACCCTACTATCTGCTGTATAAGTTCCATGCGAACCGGGGTGAACTTGGCGAGGCGCAGGAGGTCGCGACGAAGGCTTTGGCGGTCGCCGCCCGGCAAGCGTCGCTCGACAGCGACTGGTGTGCGGTACAGCCGGGCGACACCGACTTCACCACTCCTGGTCCGGGCCGCTTCTGGCTCTTCACACTGAAAGCGCTCGCGTTCATCAGCGTGCGGCGCGGTGAGCGCGTCGTTGCACTGAAGCTGATCGCCAAGCTGCGCAGGCTGGACCCGATCGATTGCATAGGCTTGGACGTCGTGGAAGCCTTGCTCGCACAGTCCGGGTCCCGATAACCGCCGCCGGAAGATCAACTGACAGATTGACATTATGTCCCCGGCATGGCGATGGCAGAGCTCCATTGCAGTTCATGGCGATCGTTTCAGTAGTCAAAGCCGACACTCACCGCACACTTCGCGCGGGCGCGCACGCAGGGCTACCTAGACAGCCAGATCTTCATTCTGGCCCGAAGCAATCCCGAAATCGGCACAATCGCCGCAGTTTGAAGCCTTGCAGATAATCAACGCCTCGCGCTCGCACACGTGCATGTAGAGGAATTTTTTCCACTTCATGCCGTGGACGTTTTTCAGCGAGCCGTGGAAACCGGTAGCCCAGCGGTACCGATGATTCGGCGTATATCCGATAAAGAGACTGCGTCGCAAAGAGGGGTTGCGTTGCAACCAGAAACGCAGATCAAGGCAACAGCTTGCCGGTCGCGCCGAACCTGCTCGATCAGGCGTTTGCCGTCACCGCGACGAATCAGGCCTGGTGTGGCCATATCCGTTATGTCGCCACAAAACCCTCGAAACCCCACAAATCCATGCCGCAAAAAGCTTGCTGAAAGATCCCATTTCCTAACTTGGGTGAATTGGTCTTCGCGTGGTCTCACGCCGAGGAACCGTGCGTGACGCCTCCTGCAATATTATCTCCCGCATCCAATTGCTTGCCGGATCACTGTTGTGAAGGGCAGACCATTGGACGGCCTCGGTGAATGCGGGAAGTGGCAGCGGAAGGTCGACGATCCGCAGAGGCATCGTTTTTTCGAAATGCTTGACCAGCCTTAAGGGCATCGTCCCTATACGGTCAGTGTTCAATAGCATGGGCGGGATCATGCTAAAGCTCTGCACGATGACCTCGTCCCGTCTCTTGAGACCGTGCTCAAGCAAAAACCACTCCTCGATCGAGGGCTGCCGCGTACGCCCGAACTTGACCACAACGTGCCCCATCGACATGTATCTCTCGAATGTGAGCTGCCCTGATAGCTGCTTGTTCGTGCGGCAGCCTACGCACACGAGTGTCTCCTCGAACAGCTTCGCTTTAGGGTGCGCGCTCGACATGAGCAATTCCGGCAGGATAAGAAAATCGGCTTCGCCGCGCCGGAGAACCTCATCGGTATCATCGGCAAGTGGCAGCAATTCGAAGCCGACGGCGGGAGCTTCCCGTGCAATACGCTCCACGATCTTTCGAAAAAATACGACTGCCATGAAATCGGAAAGGATGATCCTGAAGCGGCGATCCGATTTGGCTGGGTTGAAGACGTCCCGGGAAATAACGGAGAGCTGGATGTGCACCAGAGCCTCGCGGATTGGAGCAGCGAGCCCTTCTGCACGCGGTGTTGGGACAAATTCCCGGCCCCTCATCGTAAATAGTTCGTCACAAAAATAGGCGCGTAGCCGGGCGACGGCCGCGCTCATGGCCGGCTGGCTCAGGTTGATGCTGCGTGCCGCCGCGGTGAGGTTACGCTCGGTCATCAGAGCATCGAGCGCGACGAGGAGATTCAGATCGAGGCCCTTGAAACGCATGATCCCAAATTATCCATAATGTAGATGGGTTCCATCAAAACAATCGATTTTACGAATCGTACGGCATGGAGGATAGTGTTCCTGGTAGATCCATTTCATTTTCGCAACCTGCTGGCGCCTTCGTGGTGCCGGGGGTAGCGGATGAAGCGTGCCGTAGAACTGAGCGAAGCCGAGGAAATGACGTTGCATCAGTTGTCGATCAATCACATGCATCGGGAGCCTCCTCGCGAACCCGCCGCATGTTTGGCAGAGATTGGGGATTTCCTCGGGGTTCCAGCGCTTCAGCTTTCTGGTCGCGCCATCCTACAGCGCCAAAAAACGCAACCCCTGGACCAAACGGTACAGAATTTTCATGAATTGCGGCGAGATTCTTTGGGGCTGGTACGTCTGACCGGTGTTCCCAGCGGCGAGCGATATCCTACCTTACTTAGGTGGTAGCGGTTCGAGTCTTGCCAATAGGGCCTTCCTACCACGATGAAGGAGAGAGACATGCTGTGCTTAGGAGTGAGCGGCGGGCTAGACAAAGTTCATGAAAATCCACTCGAACTGCCGAACACATTTCTGCATGACGGCGCTGCGGTGCTTGTCCGGGACGGACGCGTAATAGCGGCCGTCGAAGAGGAGCGCCTCAACCGGATCAAGCACTCTAACAAATTCCCGAGCAGTTCAATTCAATACTGCCTCGCATCCGCAGGGATTCAGCTCAGCGATATCGACCGCATCGCGTTTTACGCTACCGAGGCCTATTGCAACGTCATGCTCGAACGCCTGTTCCTGTCCCAGCCGAACATCTCCATTCCGGTGGATGCCAAGCTGTTTCTGCGTAACTTACTAACGCAGGAATTCGGTACCGAGGTCGATCCTTCGCGAGTCTCATTCGTGAGTCACCATCTGGCGCATGCCGTGAGCGCGTTTGCGATGTCTGGATTCGAGGAAAGCCTGATCGGGCTGTTTTATCTCGAAACAATCCGGTATCTCGGTTACGGCTTGTTCGACGAATACAAGGTCATGGGGCTTGCCCCTTATGGGGATCCCGCTCCCTATCGCGGGCTCTTCGAGCAATTCTATCAACTCTCCGCCAACGGTGAGTACCGCGTCTATCTGGATCGCATCGGTCCGACGTTGCTCCGCAGCATCCAGGTCCGGCGAAAGGGAATGCCATTCACACAGCAGCATCGAGATGTGGGTGCTTCATTGCAGGAAGCGCTGGAGCGGATCGTGTTTCACATTCTCTGCCATCATCGCGAGGTCACCGGTATGAAGCGGCTGTGTATAGCCGGAGGAGTAGCTCATAATTGCACCATGAACGGTAAGCTGATGTATTCGGGACTTTTCGAAGACATCTTCGTGCAGCCCGCAGCGCACGACGCCGGTTGCGCATTAGGCGCTGCCCTTATGGTATCAAACGATTTCGGTCGGCCCCCGCCGCGTGAGCGATTGCAGGACGTTTATTGGGGGCCCGATATTGGGAGCGATCTAGTCGTGGGGCAAGAATTAAATGCGTGGGCCGGACACCTCGACGTTGAACGCAGTGATGACGTGGCAGGCAGAGCAGCCGACTGGATGGCCAATGGCGCCGTGATCGGCTGGGTGCAGGGTCGTTCGGAGTTCGGGCCACGCGCGCTTGGCAACCGCAGCATTCTTGCCGATCCCAGGCCGGCCGCAAACAAGGACCGGATCAACGCCATGGTCAAGAAGCGCGAGGGTTACCGACCGTTCGCGCCATCAGTGCTCGAGGACGATGCGCACGAATTTTTTGACCTCCCAGAGGGTACCCGCGAATTCCCTTTTATGAATTTTGTAGTTCGCGTGCGCGACTCCAAGCGTGCCTTGCTCGGCGCCATCACGCACATTGACGGTACAGCGCGGCTGCAAACAGTATCGCGCAAGACCAATCCCGCCTACTGGGAGGTTATTAATGCGTTCAAGAAGCGGACAGGAATCCCAATTCTGCTCAATACTTCCTTTAATAACAACGCTGAGCCGATCGTAGACTCGGTTGCAGACGCGATTGCCACATTTCTGACGACAGAGCTGGATGGACTTGTGGTCGGGCCGTACCTCGTCAAAAAGCGGCCCGCAACGCAGGAACATTGGACTGCGCTCGCGGTTTCACTGCCGCCCTATGCATCGCTCTATCGAGTCCGCGCTCACACAGCGCGGGATCGTCAGGAGACGGTGTGCGAAATTCGCACCGGCGGCTCCAACTGTGACAGTGTGCGTATTTCACATGAGTTGTTCGATCTGCTGATGCGGATCGAAGGCGAAGCCGTGCTCGGACATCTTCTCGATACGATTACGCATGAGCAGACTCGACGTGAAACCCTCGTCAAGGAGCTGCGCGGATTGTGGGAACAGCGTCGGGTTCGGCTACATCCCTCACGGGCATTGTCACGGTAACGACGCCCTTCCAATGAGTGGCTGAAGATCTGAAACTAGGTAACAGCGCTCGCGAGCTATTTTTCTAGAACGTTAAACAATAGCGTTTGGCCGCCGTGCAGTTCTTGTACCAACACGCTGGTGTCCAACGGAGCACCAGTCCCGGCCCAAGGTCCTGACACTTGCAGCGGCGCACCACAAAGGTAGGCGGAATTGACACATCAAACGAACTTCGAATTGCTGCGTCGGGAATTGGACGCAGACGATCCATGGCGGCTCGACAGCAATCCCTTTGAGCACGAGCGCCACAGGCAAATGCTTCGGATGGCACTTTCGCAGGGATCCGTCACAAATGCGCTCGAAGTCGGATGCGCAGGCGGAACCTTCACGGAAAAATTGGCACCGCACTGCCAACGGCTCACCGTGATCGATATCGTGCCACGCGCAATTGCCAGGACACGCGAACGGATGATGGACCCACCACACATCAATTGGATCGTCTCCGATGTCCAGCATTTTTCGACTGAGCAACAGTTCGATCTGATCGTGGTGGCGGAGGTTCTCTATTACCTCGACGACAGCGCCGAGGTGCGCGCCGCTGTCCGCAATTTAGCACGGATGCTTGCGCCCGGTGGACAGCTGGTTTTCGGATCGGCACATGACGCCAATTGCCGGCGATGGGGCCACATTGCCGGAGCCGAGACAGTCATAGCCATCCTAGAAGAAGAACTGGTTGAAATCGATCGTTTGAGGTGCGTCGGGCAGTCGTTGAATGAAGACTGTCTGCTCGCCCGTTTTCGCAACGCGGCTTCGCCTTCGTGTGGACCAACTTACCAGCGTTAGGCAGGGAGATATAATGCGCATCTGCGGGATAAAACTGACGCACGACGGAGCGATCGCCCTTGTCGAGGATGGGAAACTGGTTTTTTGCGTGGAGCAGGAAAAGCGAGACAACAATCCGCGGTATCAGGCGATCGACGACCTCGACGCGATCGCGATCGCACTGGCCGAGCATGGTTTCGGTGTGCACGATATCGACCAATTTGTCATCGACGGCTGGGACGGAGTAGTCGAGTCGCAGTTTCGCGTCCTCAGTGGGTCGATTCCCGTCAGCCTGAAAGGGGCTCCTTATGCCGAACGCCGAGCCGATGATCTTCTCGCTTCGCTCGACGGCTCCGGACTGCTTGTCGGCGGCCAGTCCTTTCCTTATAAAAGCTATCCTCACGTGTCAGGCCATGTGGCCTCCGCGTACTGCACCAGTCCCTTTGCCCAAAGCGGGCAACCTGCATTCTGTTTGGTGTGGGATGGTGGCATCGTCCCACGCCTCTATCATGTAGAACGCCACCACGCCCGCCATGTTGACTGCCTGTTCCCCGTGATAGGTCACATCTACGCTGCGGCGGGTCATCACTTTGGTCCTTATAAGAAGCCGGGCGGTGCCCGGTGGGATCTGGGTGTGGCCGGCAAGCTGATGGCTTACATCGCGCTGGGCTCCGTTGACGAAGAGATCGTTGAGGTATTTCGCGGGCTTTATCAGGCACGCTTTGCTGGCGACACGGAGTGTGCGCAAGCTTATCGCGAGAACATCCACAGCGCGGACGCGTCACTAGCGGCTGTAGGAGAGTTCTTCGAAGCAAGCGCGCTGCGACTAGAAGCCAAGCCGCCCGAAGACGTACTCGCCTCGTTCCATGTATTCCTCGAGCGTCTTCTCGTTCATGAAATGGGTATCGCGCTGCAGCGCCATTCGATTGCGGGCCCGAAAAATTTGTGCATCGCTGGCGGATGCGGACTCAATATCAAATGGAACAGCGCCCTGCGCGCGAGCGGTTTGTTCGACGCAATCTGGGTGCCCCCGTTTCCCAACGATAGCGGGTCTGCGATTGGCGCCGCTTGTTGCGCGCTGGCAGCCGAGAAGGGCTTCGTGCCGCTGGAGTGGTCGGTATATAGCGGACCGGCCTTAAAAGGTTGCCAAGTACCGCCCGGATGGACGGCGTCTACTTGCTCCATTGCAGAACTCGCCAGCATACTCGCCAGTAGCGAGCCCGTCATTTTCCTTGCCGGCCGGGCCGAGCTCGGACCACGAGCATTGGGGGGCAGAAGCATTTTGGCCGCCGCGACTTTGCCCACAATGAAGGATCATCTCAACGACATCAAGTTTCGAGAGCACTTCCGTCCCGTGGCGCCAATTTGCCTCGAGGATCACGCGCCGACCATTTTTAACCCGGGGAGCCCTGATTCCTATATGTTGTTCGATCATCAGACGCGCGCGGAATGGCGAGAAAAAATCCCTGCCGTCGTGCATCTTGACGGATCTGCCCGATTGCAGACCATCTCAAGAACTTCCGAGCATCCGGTGGCGCAACTTCTGGTCGAATACGAAAAGCTGACGGGTATTCCGTTGCTCTGCAACACGAGCGCCAACTATCACGGACGAGGTTTCTTCCCGGACGCTGCTTCAGCCTGTGCGTGGGGACGCGTCGAACGTGTGTGGTGCGATGGTTTGTTACTGACCAGGACTGGTCTGTCGCCGTCAGTCGACGAAACACTTTTCGCTACGTCGCCGTTCGAAGATTGCTGACGTTGCAGCTCAGTGGTCAGTACGACGCGGTCAATTGTCCCGGCAGCTCGCTCTATCGCTACTGTCCGAAGCCGATCAGCAGGCCGCCCTTGGCTCGATTTTCGCAAGCACTCATCCCGGGCGGAGGTTGCTCATCGACCCGCGAGCAGTTCCTGGAGGAGATGGAAACGGTGGTGCCGTGGGCGGAGCTGATTGCGGTGATCGAGCCGCACTACCCGACGGCGGGCCGAGGCCGGCGGCCGCGAGGGCTGGAGACGATGGTGCGCATGTACTTCATGCAGCACTGGTTCAATCTGTCGGACCCGGGCATGGAAGACGCACTGTGCGACATTGCGTGCATGCGGGCATTTGCGAAGCTGGAGCTGTTCGACGAATCGATGCCGGATGAGACGACGATCCTGAAGTTTCGGCGCGTGCTGGAAGCGCGCCAGTTGACGGCGGCGATCATGAACACGATCAACGAAGTGCTGGAGCAAAAGGGCCTGCCGCTCAAGGGCGGCACGATGGTGGATGCGACGATCATTCACGCGCCGCCGCCGACGAAGAACGAGAGCAAGCAGCGCGACCCCGAGATGCGCCAGACCAAGAAGGGCAATCAGTGGTATTTCGGCATGAAAATCCATGTCAGGGCTGATGTGGAAAGCGGCTTGGCGCATACCGTTTCGGTGACGTCGGCCAACGCGCCGGATGGGAGCCAGTTGCCCAAGCTGCTGCGCGAAGAAGACCGAGCCGTGTTAGGCGACAAAGGGGTATGTGGACAACCGCATCAAGCGTGCGGCACGCCAAGCGGGCGTGTTCTGGGGCGTGGCGCTGAAGTCGAGCGCGCAGCACAAGCTGACTGAGGCGAACAGGCGGTTCGACCCGAAGATGTCATCGATTCGCAGCCGAGTCGAGCATGTGTTTCGCGTGATCAAACGGCAGTTCGGCTACATCAAGGTGTGCTACTAGGGCTTGGCGAAGAACGCGGCCCAAGTGTTCACCTTGATCGGCTTGACCGATCTTTGTCTGGCGAGGCGAGCGATGCTGACGTAAGCGGAAGATGCGCCTGGTGCGCGCCCAAGGGGCGCTGCGGGGCGAAAAAGCCCGCGACTCGGCGCGAAAATGGGTCACTTCGGCCCCATTCCCAAAAAATCGACTCTTCCGGTCGATCGCCGACGCATCAGCCGAACTTGATCAGACATTCCTTAACGTTGATTGGGCGGCGACAATGACTACGTCCGGTGTACCGACATTCATCTTGGCCGGTAGTGAGGAGTCGGAGGCGGCGTAGCCGCCGGAGACGACGAACTGCCGGCGGCGCCGGATCGGCGAGGCTTAGGATGGCTGACTGAACCTGAAAAGAGGCGGTCAGCCCATGTCTGGAAGTCGCATCACCGAGCAGCAGGTCCGCCTCTACATGAACCATCGCAAACACCATCCGCAGAAGCTCGCTGCGGCGAAGTCAGGCATGAGCGAGCTCACGGCGCGGCGTGTCGAACACGAAGCCGGTCTACCGTCACAGCAGCCCCGGCGCTACTGGCGCTCGCGCCCTGATCCGTTTGCCGATGTCTGGGAGAGCGAAGTGGTCCCATTGCTGCGCGCTTCGCCAAAGCTGAAGACGATCACCCTGCTGCGCAAATTGCAGGAGGACCATCCCGAGCGCGTTCCTGACAGCATGCGTCGCACGTTCGAACGGCATGTCGGCCAGTGGCGCGCGCTCGAAGGGCCGAACCAGGAAGTGTTCTTCCCTCAAACGTATCAGCCGGGCGCGCGAGGCCTGTTGGACTTCACGCACATGGGCAAGCTGGGCGTGACGATCGGCAGCGTCCCGTTTGACCACCTGCTTTATCACTTCGTGCTGGCGTTCTCGCGCTGGGAGTACGCGAGCGTGGTCGATGGCGGGGAGAGCTTCCAGGCGATCGCGACCGGCTTGCAGAACGCGCTGTGGCAGGCTGGTGGTTGCCCACGAGAACATCGTTCCGACAGCCTGTCGGCGGCCTTCAGAAACCGGCAGGAAGAGGAAGACTTCACGGTTCGCTATGCGGCGCTGCTCGAGCATTACGGGATGGAAGGCACGCGCAACAACCGTGGCATGGGTCATGAGAATGGCAGCGTCGAATTCTCGCATCGTTATCTGAAGGATCAGGTCGATCATGCTCTGGAGTTGCGCGGTCACCGCGACTTCGCAGACCGCGCGGCGTACGACGAGTTTGTGCGCGGGGTGGTAATGCGCCGCAACCGGCGCAATGCTGCAGCGTTCCAGATCGAGCGCGAACACCTGCTGGATCTACCTGAGCACCGGAGCACCGACTTCGCCGAGGAAGAGGCGCGCGTGACACGCTGTGGCACGTTCACCGTGCGTTGCGTCCTGTACAGCGCGCCGTCGCGGCTGATCGGTCATCGCCTGAAGGTACGCCTCTACAGTGACCGGCTCGATTGCTATCTGTCTGGCGCGCTTGTGCACAGCACGGCGAGAGCCACGCACACGAGCAAACGGCGCGGTCGCGGCATCGACTACCGGCACTTCATCGATTCGCTCAAACGCAAGCCGCAGGCCTTCAGGGGCCTCGCGTTCCGTGACGATCTGTTTCCGCGTGACGCTTACCGACGGACCTGGGAGCGACTCGAGGAGACGCTGACGCCGCGCAGCGCGTGCAAGACCATGGTGGGCCTGCTTGAGCTGGCAGGAAACCACGGCGTCGAGGCGCAGCTGGCGCAGAGACTCGATGCATTGCTCGAACTCGGTGAGCTGCCCGATCTGGAGGCGCTGTTCGAAGAGTTCGCGCCGCGCCTGTCCGAGTGTCCGGTGGTTGTCGTCGAGATGCCGTCCGCCGCGCTCTATGACACGTTGCTCGATGAGGAGGTGCCCATATGAACGCCGCCTACGATGCTGGCCGTATCGCGCTGATGCTCAACGAACTGCGCCTGCCAACGATCGGACGGTTGTGGCCGGACTTCGCTGAACGCTCGGACAAGGAAAGTTGGCAGGCTTCGCGGCTACTCGGTGCATTGCTCGAACATGAACTTGCCGAGCGCGCCAAACGAAGAATCGAACGTCATCGTGCCGAGTCACATCTGGATCCGACCAAGACGCTCGCCACCTTCGACTTCGGTGTTGTGCCTATGGTCTCAAAGGCGCATGTGATGGCGCTGGCCACCCCCCTGATCGATGCCGGCTATCGTGTGTTGTTCACCCGAACCGGCGAAATCGTTCAGAAGCTTCAGGTCGCACGTCAGGTCTGCAACTGCCTTCGGCGCTCGCCAAACTCGACCGGTTCGACCTGATCATCCTGGACGATCTGTCGTATGTGAGGAAGGACCAGGCCAAAACCAGCGTGCTGTTCGAGCTGATCGCCGAAACATACGAGCGGAAAAGTCTTCTGATAACCGCCAACCAGCCATTCTCCGGCTGGAATGACGTCTTCCCGGACCCCGGCATGACGGTGGCGGCCATCGACCGGCTCGTCCATCACTCGACGATCTTTGAGCTGAATGTCGAAAGCTATCGGCGCCGCACAGCGAGCGGCAAACAGAAAGAGCGCCGCCGTCAATTACCCACTGACAACCCGAACGGAGTGACAACAATGACCCCCTGACGCAGCGACAATCACCTCGGCCTACCGGCCAAGATGTTTGTCGGTAAACCGGACGTCCTGCTTGACTCTATCCACGTTGATCCAGCGTTGCGTTCACGCAAAAAATGGTACGAATTTAAAGCTGGCCGCAAATGAGTACATCAATGAGTACACGGACGAACACGAATCACGGATTATCCTCATAAAATCAATCGCTTGTACGTGAATTCAAGGTCCTCTCCTGGGCAACCTGATGCGTCGTCGCGATCGCTTCGATCATATCTTGGTTGAGACGACTGGCATGGCCGACCCTGGTCCGGTATGCCAAACGTTTTTCGTCGACGATGAGATCCGCTCAGCACTCCGACTGGACGGGATCGTCACGGTCGTCGACGCGAAGCACGTGAAGCTGCATATCGACGACACCGACGAGGTGCGCGAACAGATTGCCTTTGCCGACGTGATCCTGCTGAACAAGGCCGACCTCGTGGCAAGCCCGGAACTGGACATGCTGGAGCAGCGTCTGCACGGCATGAACGGGCTGGCACGCATCCACCGCACGGTCAACGCCGATATACCCGTAAAGACGGTGATGGATGTGGGTGGCTTTGACCTGAGCCGGGTACTCGAAGATCGACCGACCTTCCTCGAACCGGAATATCCGTTCGAGTGGGTCGGCATCTGGGAACTGCCGCCCGGTATTACGGAACTGCGCTACGGTGGCGGCCCTGATCGCACAATCGGCACGCTGTTGACGCCGGCCAAGGGCGTCACACCAGAACACATGGACAAAGTGGTGGCCAGCGCGAACATCGCCTTTACCAGGCAGCGCAAGTTACAGCCCGCAAACGCAAAGCTGATGGCCGGTAGCACCGCAGTCAGCCTGCGCGTTCCCGAAGAGGGTGCGGAGCGAAGCGTGCAACTGCTCATTTCGCAGGCGGGTCCGTATGCACTGGTCACTGAGCACGGTCCAGACGAGTTCGATCTGCGGCTCGAGCGGGACGGGCAGCGCATCACTCCGTTGATTAGCCGCGAATTCAACGCGGGCCACACTCACGATGAGGCCGTCAATTCGGTGGGTATCAGCCTCGAAGGTGCGTTGTCCGAGCACAAGCTCAACCGTTGGCTCGGTCCACTGCTGGCGGAAAAAGGCGCGGACATCTATCGCATGAAGGGTATCTTCAATATTGCGGGCGAGAACCGTCGCGTCGTCCTGCAGGGCGTGCATATGCTGATGGACAGCAGCGTCGATCGGCTTTGGAAAGCCGGTGAGCCGCGCCGCAGCGAGATCGTGTTCATCGGACGTGAACTCGACCGTCAGGCGCTAACTGAAGGCCTGAGAGCGTGTCTCGTATGAGCCGCATCGAGAAGTCACCGCCGCTGCGGGTCATGTGGGAGGCACAGGGGAGCGATTACGTGAGCGCGTTGGCATGGTCGCCAGATGCAACACGGGTTGCGGTGGGACATGCGGATGGCACCCTGGCAATTCACGACGCGCTTGATGGCCGCAAGATGTGGTGCCATGACGCTCACGCCATGGGGGTGGGAAGTCTCGCCTGGTCGCCAGACACGCGGATTCTGGCAAGCGGCGGACTGGACAACAGTGCGGCGCTATGGGCGCCGGACGAGGGGACGGAACTGCGCCGACTGAACGCGGGTCGCGGCTGGGTCCAGAACCTGGCGTGGTCGGAAAAAGGAGTCCTGGCGACCACCGCAGGACGCGAATTACGTCTTTGGCATGCGCAGGGCGACGAACTGTACGCCTTCGAACCGGCTTCCAGTACGCTGACCGGTTTGTCTTGGCAGGGCGAGGACCGGCTCATGACCTCCTGCTACGGTGGCGTTGAGGTTTGGCGTACCGACGCGGCTAAACCAGTACGCATCTATGCGTGGAAGGGCTCACTGCCGCAACTGGCCGTCAGCCCGGATCGCCGCACGCTCGCCGCGTCCACGCAGGAGAACGCCATTCACCTGTGGGACGCTGAAAGCGCTGACGATTTCCAGATGAGCGGCTATCCGGCCAAAGTCACGGCAATGGGATGGCGGTACGACAGCCGCTACTTCGCCACGGGGGCCGGTGCATCGCTTGTTATCTGGGATTTCGCCGGTGCTGGACCGCAGGGCACGGAGCCATTGACGGCGGCGGCGCACACGGCGCGCATCAACACCATCGAATTCAGCCATGCAGACGCGCGTATGGCGAGTGGCGACGACGACGGCATTCTGGCAGTCTACGATACAGGTTCGCAAAGCCGCGTCGCGAGTCAGCGCGGGGACGTAGCAGTCAGTGTGCTGGCATGGAGCCCGGACGATTGTGCCATCCTGGTGGGTTACGCGAGTGGACTGCTGAGTCTATCCGTCAGTCCGGAGGCGCGGGGCACCTAAAGTCGTCCGCGTGAGGGCGGTCCTCATGCCCTCACCTGGGACCGGCGCGATCGTCCAGGGGTAGTGTCGCCCGCGATTCTGGCGGTAGGCCCATCACGCCGATCGGTCGGCCGAGCCGGTTCTTCTGCCCACTTTCCTACGCAACGAGCCATTGCATGACCTACCATGGTAAGGACGTGAGCAGCTGAACAATTGGGGCAGCAGTGTCCGCGGACTACCGTGCTGTCGGGTCGTTGCTGTCGACCCGTTGTGGGTTTGACCATCCCAGCTGACGGCAGCGCTTCAACCACGGAGGCTTCACATGAGCACCTGCAACGAACCTCACCACGCTCACCACAACCATGAGCATGGCCCGAACTGCGGACATACTGCGATCAAGCACGACGATCATATTGATCAGCTGCATGACGGTCATCTGCATCACCCGCACGGCGATCATGTAGACGAGCACCGGCTTGAAGTGAGCGCCAAAAATCCGGACCAATGCACGCCTGGCTGCGGCGGCCATGACCCGGGCCACGTTCACGGACCTGGGTGCGGCCATGAAGCGGTGCCGCATGGCGATCACGTCGACTATCTCGTCGACGGCCACCTGCACCATCCGCACGGCGATCACTGCGACGACCACGGCCCGGTTGACCTCGCGTGAGCGGCTGATGGCACGGGGCTGAAACGCCCTAAAATAACATTCGGCGGCGGACCTCACCTGCCGATCCGTTCTGCTACGGATCCGATGCATGCACGTGCTCGAAGAAAAAATGCTTGCGGGTATCGAGCCCGACAATGCGTCTGCCGTACAAGGTGAGCTTGAACTATTGGTACGCGGTCTGCATGACCAGCTGGTCATTCGGCCGCGAGCGCGTGCCTTCCTGAATCGGGGCGCCCGCTCATCGAGACGCGTGCATGCCCCAAGATCGGCGGCCGACCGGCTCAAGTCAGCTTGAAAACGGCCAGTCCCAAGTTGTCTGTGAATGACTCTAACTGGCCGAACCCGGAAGTTCGTCGTCGGTCGGTGACCCGCGGTCCTCCCGTGGTGGCGAGCTTCCGCAGTCGACCCACTCCGGTCAGACAACTTTCTCCAAACCGGTCAGTCAGCCAATTTCAGGTTTTGCAAACGGGAGTGCCACTAAGCGGCCGTTGGCGACCTCACCCAATCGGCCATGAAGAGACGCTCGACGGGGTTTGCCACATCGTCGACAATTGGTCTTTAGTTCGCCAACGATATCGTGCCCATGCTAAGAAGAGCATTCGTCACGTTTCTGTGCCTCGCTTTGTTCGCGGGCAGCACAGCAGCTTCGGAGCGGTCACAGAAACCACCAGCACCGGTAATGATGGTCCATTTCGATTATTACCCGAAGGACCGTCCGCGAATTCGCGCTCTGGAAAATCAACTAAAAAGCGCGAAAAAACGTGCAGGCGCTGGGGAACTTGGTGAGACCGAGTTTCATGTTGACGGCAATGATGGCTATTTGTATATGTACGGATCCGATCCCGATCGACTCTATCCGGTGACGGCTCCAATCCTGAAATCGTCCAAACTGATGACCGACGCGGAGATCACGAAGCACTATGGCTCCCGCACGGAAACGTTCACGTAACATCGAGACGGCGTGCGATAACGAAGCGACTTTCGAAGTCGCACACTTCGTTCAGCGGGAGTCGCCTATTGAAATTTCGCATTCAGGCTTCGCGGCACCAATCGGTCACGATCATCCGCTAATGCGAACATTGAAAGAGTGTTCCGGCCACAACCGGGCAGTCGCTGGACAGCTTTGAAATTGCCTCATCAAGGAGAGCGGCCGTTCCGACAACTTACCGTCCGAATTAACTTTTCAAGCGTTGACATGTCTTCAGACAAATATCGGCTATTATCGCAGACGGTTTCATTTCTTGAGAGTACAACGTCACCCCAAGACAACGAGATGTTCCCGTATTGAACCTAACGGCTGCATGGCATTGCCGTAAGACGAAACGCGTGAGGCAACAATCCTCACATGAAGGACGAACACGGGAAGGATATGACCCGACTGGGTGAAACGACAGATCACAGCGGAAAAGTGCTTGAGGCACCGCCGGATCTATCGCACATAGGCATCAAGGTCGCACTGGATGGTCGCCTTGTCACGTGCCCGAAGAGGGGCGGCGTGTTTCCAATCATTGCCACCGGCAATCAGGACCGCCCCTGCATTCGGGTTGTGTACTTCGGTGGCAGAACCGCATGCGGCGCGGCTCTGATGCCCGTCTCGATTTCTTCCAAGGCCTTTCCAGGCATCTCCACCGATATGAAATACAGGCTACTCATCATTGCTGCGATCCTGCTGACGCCCATTCTTGCTCACGCCGGATGCGAAGATCATTTCCAGGCGTGGGTTGCGCAGTTGCACCCCGGGCGTACCGTTGACACGGACAACGCGGCCTGCAAGGCATGGCCGGCAAATCCTGCCCTGACGGTGGCGGCGTTGCCGTTGCCACAGAAAGGAAATAACGACGATTCGGGCACTGACGACCTGGAGGTGCTCGTTACTGATAGCGCAACGGGTGCCGTCGTGGCGCATACATACCAGCCGTCGGCCATCACCTATGATGCAGTGCGCCTGTCCGGTCTCGCCATCGACACCGCACGCTATCAGCTAACGCCGGGCAACCGCGCGTTGGGCGTGCGCATCAAGTATTCAGGGTCGTCGCGTGTTAGCCCGTACGAGGGGACTTCGCTGAGCCTGTACGTCATTGACGGCCAGACATTGCGCCCCGTACTTGACCGACTTGAGGTCGACTCAAGCAATGGCGATTGGGATGGCAACTGTGCGGGCACATTCGACGCCATGTCACGCTCGATCGAAATCGGCCCGGCAGGCAAGGACGGATATGCTGCGCTGAAGGTTTCGGAAAAGACTACGCACAGCATAAGCACCCAAACGAAGTCCGCGTGCGTGAGCAAGGATCAGCCGCAAGTTCGCGCGACCTTCGAGCTTGAGTACCGCGGCGGTCACTATGGGCTCCCGAAGGAAATGCAACTCAAGGATCTCTAATGCAGCGCTTCCACTCTCTGTCGCTGCCGATGAAAATGCGCCTTGCTTCCCTCATCCTCTACCCCCTGATCTGTGTCCTTCACGCGTCGGCAGCTATCGCTGATACAACCATACAGTCGTGGGACGGCGTCAAGGCCGCTATCAAGACACAAGAGGCGCGCAAGCTGTTAGACCTTGAGACGAACTTCGACACCAGGTTGCCCGCGGGTTTCACCAGCGCGTTTCTGGTTCAGCAACTGGCACCGGGCCAAGATCCAAGGCGCATGGTGCTGTCAGCCGCAAAAGCATGGCCGCTACGTCCAAATTCTTACGTGGCGATGGTATGCCTCACCAACCCGGCTGGCGCGGTCGGAGCGACGCAAGACGGGCCAGGCTATTGTGTGGGTGACAATATATGGTTCGGGGTCTTCGAAACGACCGGCGGCGGGGTACCGAAGCTTGTCGCGCGTACCGACGGGCCTGTCGCCACACCGACCGACTGGAGCGACACGGATATTGTCCTGCCTGATGCAGTGAAGGCGAGGGATCCGAAAGATGGCGCCCTGTCCGTGCCGACCAGTTGGAATCAATTCGATCTCGCACCCTATCAGATCAAGTCTGGCGAGTACGCGTTTGGCGTTCGTGCGAGTTGGTTAGAGCCCGGTTTTGCCGACGGCGGCTCGGGTTTTGAAGCGTTGTACCTTTTCCGGGTCGAGGGAAAGTCTCTGCGCGTCGTTTTCGCACGGCCAATGTCGGACTATGAGATATACGTGAGTGAGTCGAACGGCACCCATAGTTACGACGTGGGGGACGCGAGCAACTCGCTCGTGATTCTGCCGGGCCAGACCGGTGGCTTTCATGACATTCAGCTTCGGCAGCAGGCGGGAAAATGGCTTCGTACCTTCAGGTGGTCATCTGCGAGACAGCGCTACGAGTGACAGTGTGACGCCGACTGGTGGGCTCTCGCAGCAGTCCGAGTCGGTGCGCAGACAGATTTTATTAAATAACGGTCGACACACTTGGGGAACCCGGCCTAATTGAGTACAGGCTTCTGACCGAGAAGACGGGCGCTCTCACGGCCGTCTGAGTGTCCCTTATCGAGAATGTTTGAATGTCCCCTGTGAGTCGGGCTGCGTCAGTCCGCTCTTCAAACTCATCGCTGGAAAGCGGCCAGTGGAATTCCGCTGCCTGGAAGCGGCCAGTCGGCAGTGCGTACTCCCGATCCCTAGCAGCCCTTCTGGCTCACGATTGTGGACGACCGTTGTTATAACGAGCTTGTGTGAAAACACGCTGATCGCCTAGACTGGATTAACTCATTCAGCGTGGGTGACCGGATGAAGCGATTCATAGAAGGTGAAGATCGCAAGCAGGTGACGCTGCTTCCAGAGTGCCTCGATGACTTCGTTGCCGAGGACAATCCGGTCAGGATTATCGACGCGTTCGTTGAAGAGCTTGACCTTGCATCACTGGGCTTCGATGGCGCGATGCCGTCGACTACAGGTCGCCCGTCCTATCATCCAGCCGTGCTGTTGAAAATCTATATTTACGGTTACCTGAACCGGGTCCAGTCGAGCCGTCGGCTGGAACGTGAATGCCAACGCAATGTTGAATTGATGTGGCTCACCGGCCGCCTGGCGCCGGACTTCAAGACCATCGCCGACTTCCGTCGTGACAGTGGAACAGGCATCCGCAACGTATGTCGCCGCTTCGTAGTGCTATGCCGCGAGCTGAAGTTGTTCTCGCAGGCGCTGGTTGCCATTGACGGCAGCAAGTTCAAGGCAGTCAATACGCGCGATCGCAACTTCACAGAGGGTAAGGTCGACAAGCGTCGGAAGCAGATCGAGGGGAGCATCCAGCGGCATCTGAACGCGCTGGAGACCGCCGATCGTACGCAACCCGCGGAGCTGGAAGCGAAGACAACCCGCTTGCAGGACAAGATCGCGCGCTTGCGCGAGCAGATGCGAAACCTTGAGCAGATCAAGGAGCAACTCAAGACTGAGCCTGACGGTCAGCTCTCGACGACCGATCCTGATGCACGCTCCATGGCGACGAGCGGCAAAGGCTCGGGAATGGTGGGCTACAACGTACAGGTAGCAGTAGACGCCAAGCACCATCTGATCGTCGCGCACGAGGTCACAAACTCTGGCAGCGACAGGGCGCAGCTCGGTCCCATGGCGAAAGCCGCGCGCGATGCGATGGGCAGGACCAAACTGCGGGCAGTCGCCGATCGCGGCTACTACAATGCACCTCAGATAAAAGAGTGCGCGGATGCCGGGATTGCAGTAATGCTGCCAAAGCCCACGACATCAAGCGCGAAATTCCATGGTCGATTTGATAGGGCCGACTTTATCTACATTGCTCGGGACGACGAATACCAATGTCCAGCCCGTGAACGCGCAATTTCTCGCTTAACCCGGGAGGAGCGCGGTATGCAACTGCGTCGTTATTGGAGCAGTGCCTGTCCTCGATGCCCTATGAAATCACAATGCACGCCGAGCACAGAACGTCGGATCACCCGATGGGAACATGAGTCGGTGCTGGACGCGGTCCAACGTCGGCTCGACAGGACACCGGACGCGATGACAGTGCGCAGGCGGACCGTCGAACATGTCTTTGGAACGTTCAAGCACTGGATGGGCTACACACATTTCCTGACACGCAGGCTGCCCAACGTGGGGACCGAGATGAGCTTGAACGTACTCGCCTACAATCTCATGCGAGCGCTGAGAATCCTGGGGTTCAAGAAAACGATGAAAGCGATGCGGCTGGTGGGTGCGTGAGCACCCGTAGGTCCTAAAACTAGACCCTTGAACTTGTTTGGAGCGCGTTAGAGACGTTCAGCGTCTCGTCATCGCCGCGACACCCCCAAAGACAGCCAAACGCGCCGACGGGCCAGGTTTCCCCGTCGGATTGCAACTCCGTCGAGTTTCCACACGGCCTGATAACCAGAGCGGCCGTTCACTTGGAGCCTGGTCCTCTGCCCCCTTGAGCGGCTGCGTTGGAACTACCTTGTTCCGCCAAAGTGACCATGCGCTCCCCAGCCGAGGCATCGGCGTTGAGAGGCCTGCTCAGGATCACTGACCGGCTGACACTACGGAGTAGGGTCGTAGAGCTTGGCTTCGTGTGCCGCGGCGATCGCGTCCAGCAGCGTCGGGGCCACGCCCAACTGGCGCCACGTCGGCAGCGGGATCGCGACATCCACCCCACAAACGGCGTCAGCGTGGTCCAGGTAAGACGGCTGCATGGCAATGCCCTCGCGCCGCGCGTCGGGCCAGAGGATGAAGTGCAGGTCCGAGTCGTGCAGCTCCTGCAGGCAGTGATCAGCCACTTTCGCCTTCGCAGCCGCCGCATAGAGCGCAGTCAGCTTGGGCGACGCCACCACGCCAAGCGGGGTTGCGTCGCCGGAGTAATCGAGTGTGGCGGTCATCCCCAGCGCCTTCGGCAACAGCCGATCCCAATTCAGCGGCGCACCGGTCTTCAGGTCATAGGTCAAGGCGAAGCTGTCGGCGTCGGGATGGGCTGTCCCGGGGCAATACCAATCGTCGGACGCGATCAGCGCAAGGAAACGCGGCCCCCGCATGGTCGCAGTAACGCTGCGCTTCCAGTCGCATCCTTCGGCCGCCTTCCGTGCCCGGACGTCGGCATTCGCGAAATGCTGGTTGATGCGTTGCATCGCTGGTCCATCCGGTGCCGCGATGCGCGGGAACGCCGCCAGATGCGGAACGACGTTGGGCTGCTTGACCAGTTGGATCGGCGCTGGCTCCGCTGCCACCGCAACGCCGGCAGCGAAAGACACAACCATGGACCAGCACACCGCCCGAGAACAGAAGTTCATTCAGGCACCTTCACTCGATGAAGGGCACGAGCGTAGCACAGAGGTGCGTCAGTGCGTCGCGGTCATGGTGGCGTTTGGCCCACCCAGCCCCGACTGTCTTCCATATCAGACTTTCGGCCTCACTGCTCCTCTCGGTTGGCCACAGCATCTGACTCGATCAAGAAAAGAGCAGGAAATCGAACGCGCTGCCTGGCGGGGATCGAGGCGGATTATCCGGCCGCGCAGATCCAGGAAGGCATTTGATCCGCAAAATTCGCTGAATATGGCGAGCTGGAAGGACCACACGTACAATGCCCGCGGCAGCGCACCGGTCCAATGCCAACTTCAACGTTCGACCATACACCTCAATGCGTATTCTTAATGGACATTGTTTACTGATCTTGAGTTTGTTGCTTGCCTGTTTAGCGCCGTCAGCCGTGACGGCAGCAAGCTTTGACTGCAACATTGCCAAAACCCGTTTCGAGAAAACGGTTTGCGCGGATCCGAAGCTATCGGCTCAGGACTCAGCGGTGGCGCAGCGTTACCATGCGGCCTTGCCGTTGCTTTCGGAGCCGGGAAGAATGATTCTGCGCAGAGGACAGGATCAGTGGCTCGAAGTCGTGAAAGTCCTGTGTCTTGGTCATAAGAGGAATGAAAGCCCTACCTCCTGTCTGCGACGGCAGTACACCGACCGATTCGAAGATCTGCGCAGCGCCTCCATGTCCGTAGATCCCTTCATGTTCAGCCGAATTGACCATTACACGTCAATTGGAAAGGAAACAAATACCGGCATGCCTTTGGAACAGCACACGGGCCTGCCAAGAATCGATTACCCGGTTTCAACGCTGGCACGACAATGGAATGCCGCGATAGTTCGAGCGGCGGCGACAGCGCGGGCCAACCGGTGTTTCGGAGACCCCGGAGATGCCAGCGACCAGTTTGTGAGTTTCACGGTCATGTCAGCGACGCCCGATTTCATCAACGTCGAGATGCAGCACCTCGAGCAATGCCATGGGGGGGCGATATCTGAAGATACAAACAACATCTCCTACTGGCTCAAGCCAACCCTGCATCGGCTTAAGGCCGAGGACGTGTTCAAGCCGGGTAGCGGATGGGAAACCTTCTTACGCGATCGCGCCTCGCGCGCGTTGAACGTCGACCCATTCTTTGCTGATCGTGTCAGCAAGGACGTGCGCGATCCGACGGCGTGGTCCTTCACCAAGGAGGGCCTTCTTATTACCTTCGACCCCGGTGAGGCAGATGCACTCGAGTCCGGTATTGTCAAATTAACCGTACCCTGGACCGATCTGCATCGTTTCCTTGCGCCAGGAGCGCCGATACCGCGATGATGATTTAAGCGCGGCCCCCGCGCTGACCCCGCGAAGCGCGAACGATCGACGCTACGAATGACACCGCCGGTGCGTGAAGGTCCATTGTCGCTGCAAAGCCGACCTCCGAATGCCCACGCGATAGCATGGACCAGTGACCGGAATTGGCCGAATGCGCGCCGACGGCGAACGCACCAGATCGACCCCACGCGGTCGACGACGCCGATCAGCACGTACACGACGTTGCGCTGGAGACCATTCGACGACCACTATTGCTTCAGGCTTCTATCCTGTTGACAAGCTGATACAGGCTTGAGCCTCCCCCCGAGCAACTTGGTGATTGTCATCGATGTCTTGTCGGTCTCGACCGACAGGCAACCGCATGAGTCGCCCTTATCGGTGTCCGGCATATGGTCGAAGCCACTAGCTTGCGTGTCGATCGATGCAATGGTCCACGTACCTTCGCGATCCGACAGGGTGAGGCTGGACGGCATGTCGTTCTCGATCCATCCACAGCGCGTTTGAGCTGCCAGCACAGGCCGGGGCAGATATAACGCGACCAGCAAAATCGTTACGAAAGGAACGTCGAGGGCGAAACGCCGGCTTTTCATCGAATGAATTTCTCAGGTTGATCAAGTCCAAGTCCTGCCAACGCGAATCATAAACGAATTTCTTATAAACGGACCGATGAAAGATCGGCTTCGCGACCCTTTTCGGCTACCGGTCGAGTAATCGAGCTGATTAACTCATCAAGCCGGCCAGCGTCGAACCGCCTGGAAAAGACGACGATGTGCCTGCCTGCCGCTGCTTTGCCAAAAAAAACGAGGCGCATCTGATAATACTGAGTGCGCCGCCAGGCTATGTCGCGGCGTTGACACGGCGTTGACGCGGCCCGAAGCAGACTCACTATAGTTGCGTTCCGTACTCAATTAATTCGAGCGCACACAGACACTGTCAGAACTTTTCCCAGTCCGCGCCCTCGACCGTCACCGGCGAGTCAGCGCGCCGCGGTATCGGCGCGGGGACTTTCGTGGTTGATACGGCACGCTCGGCTACACAGACGGGCCGCTTCGCTGCTGGCGGCTTCGCAACAGACAGCGGGCGCGCTGCTGGCGCGGCGATATCGGTCTGCGCCGTGCGGAACACCGCTACCGCAGCGCGCAACTGCTTCGCCTGGTCCTCCAGCGAGCCAGCCGCGGCCGCCGCCTCTTCGACCAGCGCCGCGTTCTGCTGCGTGACTTGGTCCATTTGGCTGATCGCCTGGTGCACCTGTTCAATGCCGCGGCTCTGCTCGCTCGAAGCCGACGCGATCTCGCCCATGATGTCGGTCACGCGCTGAATCGCTGTGCCAACCTTGTCCATCGTCTTTCCTGCCCGCGCGACCAAGTCGGTTCCGGCTTGCACGCGGCTGCCCGAGGTCTCGATCAGCTCCTTGATTTCCTTCGCCGCTACCGACGAGCGCTGCGCCAGAGAGCGCACTTCGCTGGCTACTACCGCAAAGCCCCGACCCTGCTCGCCCGCCCGCGCCGCCTCCACCGCCGCATTGAGTGCGAGGATGTTGGTCTGGAATGCGATGCCCTCGATCACGCCGGTGATTTCGGCGATCTTGCCCGCGCTTTCCTCGATGCCCGCCATCGTCCCGACTACCTCCCCGACGATTGCCGAACCTTCTTTGGCAACAGCATGCGCACTGTCCGCGAGGCCGCTCGCCTGGCGAGCGTTCTCCGAATTCTGCTTGACAGTGGCCGTGAGTTCCTCCATGCTCGCCGCCGTTTCCTGCAGCGACGCCGCCTGTTCCTCCGTGCGAGAAGATAGGTCGGTGTTGCCCTGCGCGATCTGTCGCGCGCCAGTCATTACCGACTCGGCGCCCATGCGGATCTCGCCGACGGTGTTAGACAGGCTTTCGGTCATGGTGCGAAGCGAGCGAAGCAGTTGCCCCGTCTCGTCCCTGCCATCTGCGTCGATCCCCGTGGCCAGGTTGCCCTGCGCAACTTTCTCAGCCGCGTCGACGGCTACATGCAGCGGCCGAACGATCGAGCGCGTGACCAGCAGCGCGCAAATCCCTCCGATCGCCAGCGCGAGCGCCGCGAGCACCAGTACGAGCATGCGAGCGTCGGCATACGATGCGCTCGATGCGTCGTGCTCGGTCGCTACCTGGTTGCCGACATAATCGATCAGGGCTTGGACTGCGCCGAGATACTGGTTCTCCAGCGGCACCTGTTCGCTCAGTAACTTCTGGCGTGCCCCTTCGGCGTCGCCGGCCTTGATCTGCGCGATGACTGCCGCCCGGTCGGACAAATACGCCTGACGGGCGGACGCTACATTGGCCCAGAGCTCTTTGCCCTGGTCCGTGTCAAGGAGTTGCTGGATTTCTTCGACTGCCTTGGACACGATATCGTGACCATTGCCGATCGATTGCAGATTGCCGCTTACGACCTCCGACTGGTTGCCTGCCAACGCGGCCAATGCGTCGCGTTCCATCACCGCCTGCCCTCGAGTGATTTCGAGCAGCTTGTGCAGATCCCACAACACCGGCATGCGCGAGCGCGTGACGTTATTGACGTCCTGGTTGAAGCCCCTCAGTCCACTCAGTGATACGGCTGCAAGTGCGAACGTCAGCAGCAACGTGACTGCGAACGCCAGCGCGAGGCGCGCTCCTATTTTCATGTTGCTCAATCGCATATGAGAGTTCCATCTTTCAATATCTGCCACCTGGCCACCGGCTTGCCGGGCAATCCTGTTTAACGACAACAAACACGGAAAACTTAAGGGTTATTGCTGGTGGCCTGGCTACAAAGTAATGGATTGTTTGATGCGACCCGTCCGCTCCGAGAAGATCCGGTCTCGGATGTGACTGGCCGAAGTTGGCTGGAGTCGCCTCAGCCAAATCTTGAGGCGTGGGCCGCGCCTTACAGCGATCTAGCGCTTCTGTCTGAGCAAGTCAAATTGGCGCTGTTGTCTCAGCGAATTCAGTTCGCGCTGCTGCCTCAGCAAATCCAGCTCGCGCTGTTGTTTCAGTAATTGGAGTTGTTCGTTCTGGAGTTCGATCTGTTGCTTCTGCGCTTCCAACTGCGCTCTGTAGGCCCCCATGCCTGGGTCAGCCAGCGCTCCCTGCGGGTAAGTCTGCGCGCAGGTGATGGAACAGCCAGCCGCCAATGTCGCAGCAACGATAAGTGCTTTCATGATGCCCCTCGCACGGATGCTCCTTTGAAATGTCTTAGGCCAGAAAGGCCGGCCATCGGCGGGACCGACGTGGCTATCGGCGTCGTGCCTGGATCGGTGATTGCGTATGTTGAGCGAGCGGCGCGCTTTTCGCAGTGGCAACGAGAGGCCGGGATCGCCCCTTCTCCGACATACCGATCTGCGGGCAGAACGGCTGCTAACTGTAGTTGAACCGTCACACTGCGCCGGTGTACATCAAAGCTCGCGGAAAAACTCAATCAATGCCGCGTTGACGAAATTGGGCGCCTCCTGTTGCAGCCAATGCCCTGCTTGCGGAACGACTCGAGAGGCTGACAACTTGGGCACGATCTGAGGCATGCCGCCAATAATTTCGTGCATGCCTGGCATTGCCAGACCTGTATCTCGCTCGCCGACAAGGTACAGGGAGGGAACCTTGACGAGCAGGCCCTCGAAAGCCGATTGCATTTCCCAATTGCGGTCGAGGTTGCGGTAGTAATTCAATCCACCGCGAAAGCCAGAAATGCTGAATGCCCGGACAAACTGGTCGAGGTCGGTGGGTGCGAGCCACGCAGGTAACAAAGGCGGATCTATCAGAGAGTCGAGGGCACGAACTGCTGCTCGCCGAGCTACGCGCAGCTGGCCAACTCGACCTCTCACGCGTGATTCTCGATTCGTCTTCTCTTCGGGCAATCGGGGCGGCATCACGAACAACCGCGGGCGTCGGTAGCGGCCGGTTTTCGGATCGGGGTCAGTGCGCCTTCGCCATAGTCCACTCGAGCTTGTTCGCCGGGGGCGACGCGAGACGGTCGAACTGCTCTGGATCAATGTGGCGCAAGGCGCGCACGAAACGCTTGGCGCTCTCGTAGCTCGCGGTGAATGCGAACTGATCGGCCAGATCCTGATAGATCGCCTGCGCGTTGCGCCTCAGGCGGAGTTGCTGCTCGATCCATTCGCGATGCGGTTCGCTTGCCGAGCGGGCGAAATTGAACCCTGTGGTCTTGCCGGAATCGTCGCTAGCCGGTGGTCGCGGCGGTGGAGGAGTTTGCGTGACGAACGTTGCGGAGCCGGTGGTCACCATGGAGGAGTTTGCCGAAGCGGACTTCTCGGACTCGAAGATCGCCTGATAGCGACGGATCGTCTTGCGGTCGATGCCCGCGAGCCGCTGGATCTGGCGCTGGCTCTTATTACGCTCGAGTAGTGTGAATACGGTGCTTTGCAGGTGCGGCTTCAAGACGTTCACTCTCTGAACTCCTTCTTGTTCGAAGGAGACGAAGATAGACGTCCTGCAACACTTCTCCCGTCAGCTCAATCGACGGTCGTCAGGTGGGGAATTTGAAGTGACCATACCCGGCGGAATTTGACCGACCGCCGGGGGGCGATGTCGCGACATACGGAGTCGGTAAGGCTCCGGCGTCGTCGCTATTCAGGAGTGCGCCGATCAGATGGCTTGCCACAGTGCGCATCGCGCTATTGAGCGCAGACCGCTCTCCGGCTCGAAACAGGTTGGTATTTGCGACACCCGGATGGGCGGCCTTTGAACTCCCGGGCTGGCATCCCGAGCAACAGCAGGCGTGGCGCATACAGGCGCTATGGACACCAGATGCGGATCACGCGAGCCACTCACGCAGCCAGGCGGCGCATTGTGCTGCCTCTGATGTCGGCCAGCTAACCGCTATCGACTTGTGGTGCAGGGCGATGGCCGCGCGCGACACTCCCGGGCCCTGACAAGCCGTAACAACCTGAGCTTTAAACTCCGGGCTGTAGCGGCGACGCCGCCGCCTTCCAGTCGGCGCTTCTTCGATAGTGTTCACGTATCCACCTGTTTTAAGTGGATACGATGCTCCCAAGACATTCAGCCCAACTCAAGACGGGATGACCGAGCGCTTACAGTCCATGCGACCTCGGATCAGCTGTGCACAGCTCGGAATACGGTCCCACGATTCACGTCGCGCGGTACTGAATGAGCGGGAAGTCGTGTAGATACGAGTCGGGATGCACGACGGTATGGGACAGGTGCGCCCCGAAACGTTTGAGAGCGCGAAGATCCGTTCGTCCGACACATGCAGCTCTATTCAATTCTATGGGTGGGCTTGCGCGGACACTCACGCGTGCAGCGACGACGGATCCAACTCACGCCAGCTCAATAGCTATCGCTGTGGCTTCACCCCCTCCGAGGCAAAGCGACGCAACCCCCCTTCTCTTCCCGTATTTTTTTAGCGCGGAGAGGAGAGTAACGATTATCCGTGCTCCCGAGGCGCCAATTGGATGGCCCAGGGCACAGGCCCCGCCGTGGATGTTCACTTTCTGGTGAGGCAGGCCCAGATCGCGCATGGCTACCATCGCCACCACCGCAAAAGCCTCGTTGATCTCCCATAGGTCAACCTCCGCAGCACTCCAGCAGGCCTTCTCGAGCAAACCCTTGATCGCGCCCACAGGGGCGGTGGTAAAGAGCGAGGGTAGCTGGGCGAAAGTGTTATGGGCAACGATAGTCGCGACAGGCTTTAGATCACGCATTTGCGCCTCTGAACGACGCATCATCACGAGCGCAGCGGCTCCGTCGGAAATGGAAGAAGAGTTCGCGGCGGTAACGGTTCCGCCATCTCTGAAGGCGGGCTTGAGTGTGGGAATCTTTTCGGGCTGCGCCATCCGGGGCTGCTGGTCCAGTGCAATCAAAGCTTCACCCTTTCGTCCCTTGACGGAGACGGCGGCGATCTCGTCTGCGAACGTGCCGTCGGCAGTGGCGGCGAGTGCTCGATTAAGCGAAGTCAGAGCGAAAGCATCCTGCGCCTCTCGAGTAATGCCATACGTCTGTGCGGTATCTTCCGCGAACGTCCCCATGAGGCGCCCGCGATCATATGCGTCCTCCAATCCATCGACAAACATATGATCGATCAGCTTCCCATGGCCCATCCGGTAACCTGCGCGTGCTTTGTCCAGCAGGTATGGAGCGTTAGACATGCTCTCCATACCGCCGGCCACCATTATTCGGTTGCTCCCCGCCAACAGCAGATCGTGCGCGAACATTGCGGCTTTCATGCCTGAGCCGCACATTTTGTTGACTGTTGTGCAACCCGTCGAATCAGGGATTCCTGCGGCGCGCGATGCCTGACGCGCAGGGGCCTGACCCAAGCCAGCAGGTAAGACGCAGCCCATTACTACTTCCTCGACATGTTCGGGCGCTACCCCCGACCGTATTATCGCCGAACGTATAGCGACGGCCCCAAGCTCCGCAGCGGTGAGCGACGCAAGATCCCCTTGCAGTGCGCCCATCGGTGTGCGGGCAGCCCCGACAATAACGATTGGGTCGTGTTGTGTCATAGATCCTCCATGCCTCTTACAGTGTTCCGGGATTGACGTTGAGCTGGGCACATAGGGCCATCTGGAACGGCACCACGGCGTTAGCTTTCAAAATTCCTTCCTCGATCTGGAAGGCGTCCTGCCAGTAACATGGACGTCAGTCTCAAACCGGGCAGTTGCCTGGAAGCCACCTTGACCGCCACTACCGATGGCCGGGGCATGTCTTTCTGATACGTCCGATACAGTGCCGGCTCGCTCAGCCCCCGCAACTGCGTTATAGACGTGCGTGGCAGCCGACGAACGTTGATTGATTAACGAGACGGCGACCATTCCTATCAGACCTGCCAACGCAATGGCCATGAAGTTCTGCTCGAGCGGCAACTTCATCGCCACCAGGGTACCGATCACTACTGGCGCACAGACTGCCCCCAAACGTCCCAGACCCGATGCAAATCCGACCCCAGTCGAGCGGACCGCCATCGGATAGTACTCACCAGCATATGCATATGCCAGGAGTTGCGTGCCAAGCGTCGAAGCCCCAACGATGAACACGACGAGATATAACAGCTCCGTTGACTTTGTATAGCCCATCAACGTCAAGGAAAGCGCCCCAGTCGCGTAGAACCCGATAAGTACGTACTTGATATTGAGTCTGTCGCCGAGCCAACCGCCGAGCACCGCACCGATCATCGCGCCTACGTTGAAGATCAGCACAAACGTCAACGCCGAGCCGAGACTGTGACCCGCCATAGCCATCAACTTCGTCAACCACGAACTTAGTGAGTAGACCATGAACAGACCCGTCACAAAGGCGATCCAGATCATTACCGTGCTGAGGCCGCGTCCATCGCTGAACAACATGGACACCGAGGCGTCTGACGCCCGGTCATCGGTCGGTGCGGCAAATGTCTCATGAAGATCGTACTCAGGTACCAGTTTCTTAGCGACCTTCCGGAGGTCATCGTAGCGCTGGTTTTTTATCAGAAAAGGCATTGACTCCGGCATCGTCTTCAGAAGCAGCGGAATGAATAGCACCGGTGCACCTGCAACGTAGAACATCGACTGCCAGCCATACGCTGCAATCAGTTGTTTCCCAATTAATGCCACCAGGACACCGCCTACCGAATAGCCCGCGAAGACCAAGGTCACCAGCCGAGCTCTAATCCTGCGGGGCGCAAACTCTGCCATCTGGGCCGTGACGATAGGTAGAACTCCGCCAATACCTAGCCCGGCGACGAAGCGCGCGATGCTGAAGGTGAGCGGCTCGTGTGTCAATCCAGCAGTCGCCGTGAAGACGCTGAATAGGGCAACGCAGACGGCGATCATTAAGGGACGTCCAAGCTTGTCAGCCAAGGTACCAAAGAAGATTGCGCCGAACATCATTCCAAATAGTGCTGAACTGACCATGAAGCCAGCCTTCGTAGCTTCAACGCCCATATCCTTCATGATCGACGGTAGCGCCGCGCCCACGACTGCGAGGTCGTAGCCATCGAGAACAAGGATGAGCACTCCCCAGAAAAGAACCAGTGCGTGGAACCGGTTGAAGCTAGCTTCGTCGGCCAACTTACGTACGTCTATACGATGCATTTTGTATCTCCTCAGTCAATAGCAGATGTGCGGCTGGAACTGTTAGCTACATAAGCTGGCTCATGTAATCAGGCAGCGCAGTAGGTACGGCCCTCACTTACCGACGCCACTCCCGTTCGGTCGACGGGTATCCGCATTGGATTCGCAACGGTCGAGAACCGGCGATATTGCCAACTGGGCCCGGAATGCTTCCCCCAACGAGTTGGCGCGCCGCTGCGCGGTCTATCGTCACCGCCGCCGGACCGGCTCGCCCTTGTGTGGTCGAGGCGTGGGCGAGCCAAGCCTCGGCAGTGCGCATTGAATTCCAGTACGTGCCGTGAGGTGCATTGGTCGTTCGATGCAAGTGCATTCCGCTCCAGCCTGACCTTGCCATCACTCATTTCGCAGCCATCCTGATCGCCCCGTCTAGTCGGATCACCTCCCCGTTTAGATACGGATTCTCGATTACATGACAAACGAGCGACGCAAACTCCTGTGGCTTTCCAAGACGGCTCGGAAAGGGCACCGTCGCGGCCAGCGATGCCCGGACTTCGTCCGGCATTGCGAGAAGCATCGGCGTTTCCATGATCCCTGGGGCAATGGTCACTACGCGGATTGAATGCCTTGCCAATTCCCGAGCCGCGGGCAACGTCAGCGCGACGACGCCGCCTTTTGACGCGGCGTACGCAACTTGCCCAATCTGGCCGTCGTAGGCGGCAACGGATGCAGTGTTTATAATTACGCCATTTTCCTCTTCGCCGCCGGTACGGTCACGCTTGATCAGCCTGTCGGCCGCGACCCTCAATACGTTAAACGTTCCGACGAGATTGACGTCCACGGCTGCGCGAAAGCTTTGCAGCCCATGTATTCCGTTTCGGCCGAAGATGCGTTCCGCCGGCGCGACCCCGGCGCAGCTAACGACACCGGAAAATGTCCCACTAAGGCCGACAGCCAGGTCGAGGGCTTTCACGATGCTGTCTTCGCTCGTCACGTCAGCCTGAATGAACTCGATGGCAGACCCGTAACGTTGTCTGAGAGCGGCGCCGGCGTCCGAATTCCGGTCTGCAACTACAACCACAGCACCTTTACCCACAAGTGCCTCGACGGTGGCGGCACCAAGTCCAGAGGCGCCGCCTGTCACCAGAAACGTCTTACCTTCGATACGCATAGGGATCCTTATTGTCTGCGGGTCGCGTCAGCGGCGCGGAGCTCGCTTTTCCCGCCGGAACGGGATGGCGCTATTAGGGCGTGTTCCGTTGGCTGGTTCGCACCACGCCGTTATTCATTGTGGTAAATCGCGAACTCTCGAGCAGGCGCTCGCTCCGTCCTCAATCTATTTTCGTCAGCCGACGTATCCTCATATCCGAGCGCCATGCCCGACAGCAGAATGTGGCTGTCAGGGATGTTCAGGATGTCGTGGACGACGCCACCATATTCGCACCAGGCTTGCTGCGGGCATGACGCAATTCCGTAGCACTGTGCCGCGATCATTACGTTCTGCATGAACATGCCACTGTCAAGCCAGGAGCCCGCCAGGAGATATCTGTCCATGGTGAAGAACAAGCCGACGGGGGCACCGAAGAACTTGAAATTGCGAAGCATCGCCTCCTTGCGGGAAACATGGTCTGAGCGTTCAATCCCGTAAAGACTGTATAGGTCGAAGCCGACCTTGCGTCGTCGCGATAGATGGACGTCGTGCAGTTTTTCCGGCATGTAGGCATACTCGTCACACCGCCTGCCTTCGCGAGCGGCCTCCAATACGGCTGCGGACAGCCGATTTCTGGCATTGCCGGTTACCACATGAACGTGCCAAGGCTGAATGTTCGTACCTGAAGGGGCTCTTGCAGCCAGGTTGAGAATGTCGTCGATCACGCCCGCGGTAATAAGCGTATCCAAAAACCGTCTTACCGACCGACGTTGGACAATAGCTTCGATCGCGCTTACGGAAGGCGTTGCATTCATAGGTTGGTCACTCTTTAATAGCGGCAAGACTAATTCGTCCCGGCACCAATCGAGGCAATAGAACCGTCTTTTTTGCGCTGCTCCCGCAGCACAAACCGTTGAATCTTCCCGCTCGGAGTTTTGGGAAGCTCGGCGGAAAAGTGGACCTGGCGAGGGTAAGCGTGAGCCGCATAGCGGGTCTTTACCCACTGCTGAATGTCATGTTCCATTTCGGGCCCCGCCTTTTCAGGCCGACGCAGTACGACATACGCTTCGATAACCTCGCCCCGCACCTTATCCGGTACCGCAATCACTGCGCATTCGGCGACATCCGGGTGCGCGGCGATCACCGATTCGACCTCAAACGGGCCGATCCGGTAGCCAGCCATGATGATTACGTCGTCCTCTCGCGAGGAAAAGAAGAAGAAACCGTCTTCATCGACGCGGCCCAGGTCGCCGCTCAGATACCATCTTCCGTCGCCGGCAAACCGCTCCGCGCTTTTGGCAGGATCGTCCTGGTAGCCCTTGAACCAGGCCAGCGGGCTTTCCGCCAGTTCGAACGCGACTCGGCCCACCTCGCCGACTCCGATCTCGACGTCATTGTCGCGATCGAGCACAACCGCCTTCCATCCCGGCATCGCGACACCCATTGAGCCCACTTTCACAGGCCGCGCGAGACGTGGGTCATGATGGTTATTGATGAGCATGCCAGCTTCCGTTTGACCGTAATGATCAAACACTTCAAGGCCAAGGGCGCCGACTGCCCATTCATTCACATCCGGTGTGAGCGGTTCGCCCGCACTTGAGGCGCAACGGAGTGCAAGGCCGGGAGGCGGCTCAATTTCCGAACACAACAAGGAGCGATAAACGGTCGGCGCAGCAGCAAAGTTTGTCACTTTGCGATCGACCAGGACGCGGTACGTGGTCAGCGGGTCAAAACTGGCTTTCAGCAAGATACTGTGAACGCCGGTGCACAAGGATCCGATAACGCCAAAGTATAGGCCGTAGCCCCAGCCGGGGTCAGCAGCGCACCAGTAGACATCGTCATCGCGTACGCCGATACCGAATTCGACATAGCTATGGAATGCGGCGAGCGCTCGAATCGGAACGACCACCGCCTTCGGCCGACCCGTGGTACCGGAGGTGAAGATGTGGATGAAGGGGGCATCCCCGCCCAGTGAGGCAGCCGCGCTTACCGGCTGCTGCGCACCGCCCTTGAGGACTGATTCGAAAGTAACGGCCAGCGGATCGGCGCTTGCCGCTTGCTCACCCCCGATCACTACAACACGCCACGAAGGGTTTTCCGGCATATCTTCGCCCGTGGCTAGCTTTGGAGCTTGAGCGGAATCGCAGATCACGACCTTCGCATGACTGCCGGCTAGCCTCAGCGCTATCGCGGCCGGTGCAAATGCCGTGAAGAGCGGCACATGCACCGCGCCTAGCCTCCAGATCGCCATCAGCGCGATCAGGAATTCCTGACTTTTGCCGGCCAGCGTAGCAACCCTATCGCCTTTTCCAATCCCAAGCGATGCAAGACCGGCGGCAAATGCCTCGGACTGACGCTTCAGTTCACCATAGGTCAAGCGTTTAGCCTCGAGCGTCGCATCAACGACCTCGTACGCCACGCTTTGCGGATTGTGCCTGTCGCACAGAAGCCAGGCCACACTTGCAGAAGGATCGGAGTATTGACTCACCAGTTCGGTTATCCGCAGGCGCGGGTCCAAAAGAGTCGTTTTGATATCCATATCTGTCTCCTGAATTTTTTAGGACCGAGGGCGGCTCAATCATCTTGTTTAAGTAGAATTGTGATTCGCTTAACAATAGTGCGGCACCGCCTCGCTGTCAAGCTCGGAAACCTAGGTATTAGCACGCACTTCCGGCGCGTCTGGAGGTTTGTCGCAAACTGCCATGTCATAATGACTTTCAAGAGGACGCTCTCAGCAGCCCCTTCTGACCTCATAGGACATCCGCACCGACGGTGAGCTGAAATGGAAGATCTACTTAACGTACCGCGCGTTCGCATCCGTCGCCGCGGCGCAGACAAATATCCGCTGATCCTCAAGGCTGCGCGTGCGCTGGTCGCGCAATCGGGATTTCGCGAAGCGCAGATGTCGTCGATCGCAGACGCCGCCGGGCTTGCGATTGGAACGCTCTATCGATATTTCCCGTCCAGAACAGAACTCATGGTCGAGGTTGTAAAGACGACCGCGCAGCGAGAAGTAGATGTCGTCGCCGGAATTGCGATGCGTGATGGAACTGCTCGCGATCGGCTTGGTGCGGCGGCATGGACTTTTGCAAGCAGAGCATTGCGCGGGCATCGCCTGGCACATGCTCTCGTTGCCGAGCCGGTCGAGCCTGACGTGGAGGCAGCTCGCCTTGTTTATCACCGCGCGCTGTCGCGAGTCTTCAAGACGATCATCGAGCAAGGAATCGCGGGGAACGAATTCCCCGTTCAGGATGCCGCCGCCTCGGCGGATTGCATCGTGGGATGCCTGTTTGAGGGCCTGGTGGCGCCACTTACGATTAACCCGGCAGACCCTGCGCCGGAGCAAGCTGCCCACGCCACGGCGATTATCGCTTTCTGTCTGCGAGGGGTGTCGGGCGACTCGCGACCGTTCTCTCCTCCCGCCTATTGAATCCTAAGCTCGGCGACGAACCGGCTTGCTAGGCGATGGGCCACAAACTGGAGAGGCTCAAGCGGGAAGTGCAGTTTGCCGGCATTCACCGCGGCCGGTCGCTCGAGGTGATTACTGCGGATTAGTCGGCCATGGTGCGAGACTCTTGCCGCTTGAACAGAATCTGCGTTTGACGAGCCCCGAGTCCGGGCTTACTTTGTTGCCCCCCAAAAAAGCCAACGGTCCCCGGTCCCAACGGCTTTTCCTGAAAGCTCAGCCCTTGGCAGACGCCGCATCAGGTCTGGTTTCGACGATGATGTGATTAACTGCAAGACGGGCAAGACGCTTATTTTTGACTGAATACAAGAGTGAGGCAGTTTGCTTGTGAGCTACTGCCCCACTACAAGTCAATGGTTACTGCATCCCGGCTAACGTGCCTGCGGTCCCCAGGCGGAGCATCGAGTTGTCCCCGTCCGCACAACTCCAGTTTGCAGCGTCTGCCGGTGATCCAGAACCTGAGTAATGTGCTTGTGCGGGGAAGGGACAAAGCGGCATGGTGCGCGACACAGGTTTTGTTGAGTCGTCGTCGGTATACTTCGTCGCGATAATGCTGTCGGGTGCCTGGCCGGTTCCTACCCAATTGTCCAGCGAAGCAAGTGCATCGTGCTGCGGGTCAAATGGAATTGTTGGAGAGAACTGTTGATACTGGCTTACGAAAGCGTTGGGACCAGCTCCGCCCTGACAATGATCCATGCCCGGGGCCAGGAAGAGTCGCACGTTTTTCTTCAGCGCCGCAAATCCCCCTTCCGCGGACGCAAGATTCTCATAGTACGTGACCGTGTTGTTCGCATTCAGATAGGGATCGGTGAGACCGTGATACATGAACAGTTTTCCACCTTTTTGAATGAACGGTGCAAGAGCCGCCGGATCATCCCACGTGCCATTGAGGAACGCGTTCTGGATCGCGCCCGTAGTCTGCGAGGGGAACGTGACATGGAATGTCGAAGGGTCCGCAGGATCCGAAAGCCCAAACGTCTGTCCGAGCGTCGTTCTTCCATCATATTTCGGGTCACCGTTGAAAACGATGTTCTTGAGCGTGTAGTTCGAAAACGCCCAGTCGTTGAACATCGTGAGGTAGGGTTGAGGACCGAACGGGTCGGGACCCGCAGCCGGCTGTGACGGGAAGGCGGCGGTGTCGGCTGCGTCCGCTAATGTACCCGGCGACCAACCCGCGGCAAGAATGGAGCCGGTCTGGTCGCGGGCAGCCGAGACGATCGCGGCCACACTATCGATCTGATCCGAGCTCAAGCACGAATCGCTTCCGGCAGCGCCTGCTGCACACATCGGGATGTCTTTGCGGGGATTGAAGTTGCACGCGTTTGGATTTTGTATCAGCCCATCTGTGACACCGTCAGCTGCATCGCAGGCAGTCGTCATAGCGGAGGCAACAAGCTTCATTTGCGCGCCTGATAGTTGAGCACTCGTGCCGCGAAGCTGAACAAGTGCGCGCGTCATGAAGTTAGGATGATTTTTGCGGGGGTTATACGGTGCGCCCGCTACGATTCCGTCAAAGTCCAGTGGATACTTCGTTGCTTCAACCATCGCTTCGCGACCACCGTCCGAACAGCCCATAAAATATGAACGCTTCACGGTCTGAACGTTGTATGCAGACGCCGTTGCATGCTGGCCAAGTACCGCCATTGTATGCACCGCGCGATGCAGATAATCCTGTACGGCATCGGTATTTTGCACACCTGGAGAACTTACGGCCCAACTACTGTCGGACTCGAGGGATGTTCCCGTTGCAGCAATGGAACCGTCTACATGACCGTCGTCGGTTTGCCAGACCGCAAAACCAGCGCGGAGATGAGCTGGATTGGGAGCTCCCGACTCACCAACGTTTCCGCAGTTGCCACCGCATCCAATCTGGAGGTACTTGCCGTTCCACTTATCTGCAGCAGGAAATCCTGCTGCAAAATTTGCGGTCTTGCCGGTTACGGAATTGGTAACGAAGCTCCCGGTAACCAGACAATAGGCGGGTGCACCATCGCCCAAGGCATTCTCAGCTAGCAGGTTGACCCCTCCTTTGGTCGCGCGGAATACTGCCGGCAGGCTCGTCCACAAATTTGGGATGTCCTTGACCGTGACGCCCGTCGGCATTGCTTTCTGCATGGTCGAGGTGGTGCACATTTCCGCTAACGTCGGCTGCTGCGGCGACGCAGTCTGTACACCCCCGTCGCCGCACCCTACCGTCATCAGAGAGACAGCTACGCTGGCTATCGCCGAAATCCTGACATTCATTTGTGTCTCCGTGTCGTTTTAATACTTTCGATACAGTGGGGCAGCAGGCGAAGTGCCGCATGCGCTAGCCGCGGCAGAAATGCGATCTTAAGCGAATCGCAGTTTCAGTTAACGATAGGTGTCGTCAGGAACGCTGTCAACCCGAACCGCGTCAGTGTTAATACCAAGCGGGAGCTACGCAGGTGCCCGCCTCACTGCAGGCCTGTCACCGACGGGCGCTGTGAATTTCCGGTATATAGGCGCCGATTCGCTTTCGGCGTAATGGCGCCACGGATTTCCGGCGTAACGGAGCCACGGCGTTTTCGGCGTAAAGGCGCCAGTTGTTTTTCGGCGTAATGGGGCGCCACCCAGGAAACGAGCAACGAGGGTTCGAACTTTCATTGATCGGCTAGACCCGGCCTTTTGCCGGGAGAGACCGTGGCCAATCGGAGGTTCGAGATGTACCTCGTGTCGAGCCCGAGCGTGCCTGCCGCCCCGAGCGGTCTCGCATCAAGAATCGGCATGCGCCGCGACGTCAGCGCGAGCGTCGGCCGCGCCGCGCCGCGCGGTGGGTCGAACATGTAGGATACCGGACGATCGACGCCTGGCTCCAGATAATTGATGTCCGCCTGTAGCTCGCCGACGTCGTGCGCGGCTTCATCCACCATGTTCATTGCGCCCTCCTGATTGACATGAAAATCCTCACCCGCGCAAACCAGCGAGCGACCGCCTGCTCGCTGGCCTGCTCACGGCGCAGGCGATTTGTCACAACGGCCGGCCGCCGGCAGCAGGCGCACCAGTTCATCGAACGCACTGCTCGTAAAGCCAGCGCTGCTGACGAGGTAGATGCTCGACGGCGAACCGCACCGTGCTGCTGCCGCGCGGCAACTCTAGCGGTTCGAGGACTGATCTCGGGAACAGCGCGATGACATCGCCTACCATCGCTGACATCAGCAAGGCGGGGTACGAGGACAGCTCAATTGCCTCCTGCTGCGGGTCGATATCGACGCCGTTGTCGGCGAGCCAGTTATGGGCGAGCGCGCGATAGGCGTTGCCCTCGGCGGTAGTCGCGATCGTGTAGCGCCGGGCCGCGCTCATACCGCTCGACGCGGGCAGCACAGCCAGCAGTTCATCGCCGCCGATCTTGGTCGCATGCAGGCCGGACTCCCCGATCAACGAGTCGGCTGCCAGTTCGGCTTGAACGTGCGCCCCACCCTCAACCTGCGCCACGAATGCACATTCGATTGCGCCCCCGCGTACCTGATCGACGAGCGCGCGACTTGTATTAGTCGAGACCTCGATCTGGACGTCGGACCAACGCTGGTGATAGGTGCCGATGACACACGGCAGCCAAAGTTCCGCGACGCTCTCTACCGTGCCGATGCGCAGCACGCCGCTCGGCACCCTCGCTCCCAGCGCATGGCGTGCCTCGCGTGCCGGCGCCAAGATCTTATGCGCGTAGCCGAGCAGTCGCTCGCCCGCCGGCGTCAGCGTCATGCCGCGCCCGCCGCGGAAGAACAACGGGACGCCGAGATCATGCTCGAGGTGTTTGATCCGCGTCGTAACGTTCGACTGGACGCGATTGAGCTGCGCCGCCGCGCGCGTGATGCTGCGGCCCTCAGCGACGGCGCAGAAAATTTCAAGCTCGATCAGATCCATGCTTTATCTTCGAGTGGTCGTTGTCTTCTTCCTGCGCACCGCAGCCCGCGTGCCGCATATCAAAGCTCTCGCCGCCTTTCCTAACTGTCCGATCGTTCGCACCACCCGCGGGGCGCGGTTGCGTCGTTCCTCTATCGGCTCAACCCGACACGCGCCTCGCGTGTCGCGACGAGTCCAGCCAGCGCGGCAGCCGCGCAACGTTCAAATGGTCACGTCGGGCTGGGTCGCAACGAAACTGATGCTGTTGGTCGCAATCACGTTTGGGAGCCGCGGAGACAGCCGGCCGTCGCAGAGCAACGATGAATCCATGTCCTCCTCCGACTGCCGATCGATATCGGATGCGACCGTTGTGACCGCTGCGACCCATGACAAGGATGGTGACCACCGCGAACGCGGCGCCGTCATGCACTGAGCCCCGGCGCGCCGCGCCCGAGCAGGCGTCGCAACCGGGCAAGCCCGGCCGGCCAGTCGCCCAAGCCGTTGTCGGCGCCCAAATGGCCGCCTTCGGGCAACAACACCAGCTCGCTGCCCCATGCCCTCGCGAATCGGCTGCCGCGCTCGACCGAGACGAACCGATCGTCGGCGCTCATCACACGATCGACGCGAACGGCAGCCGCTGCGCCGGCATTGGCGTGAAACCGCGCGGCCCTACCGGAAACGTCTCGGCCTCAGTATCCGTCGGATCAACGAGCAACGCGCCGCGCACGGTGTGAGCCGTCGCGGCCGCCCACATCGCAATCAGACAGCAAGCCAGGCTGTGGCCGACCAGCACCAGTTCGGGGCCGTAGCGCCCGACCTCGCGATCGAGCCGCGCGATCCAGTCGTGCGCGCGCGGCGTTCGCCACTCGTCCTGTTCCGCGCGCATCACGCCGTCAAACTTCCTCTCTCATCGCGTCTGCCAATGTTCTGTGCCCGAGCCATAGAGGCCGGGCACGGTGAGTACTGCGATCGTCATGCTCCCTCCCGTGCTCCGAAAATACCGGCCACATCACTGACGAAATTCGCCATTTTCGCATTCAATTATAGACAGAACTGTACGTTTATTTTACGATGAATTTGTCTAGTTTGGATCGTTGCTCGCCGGCCGTGAAAACGGCCGTTCGCGCCGCAGGCGACTGCCGGCCTTCAGACCCGAGAGGAAGCGAGATGGAACGTGGAGCACTGGATGGAATCGTCGTACTGGACCTGACGCGCGCCTTGTCCGGCCCCTTCTGCACGATGGTGCTCGGGGACCTCGGCGCCGACGTGATCAAGGTGGAGTTGCCCGGCGCGGGCGACGAGGCGCGTCATTGGGGAGCACCGTTCGCCGAGACCTGCGGTGCCGCGTTCATCGGCTTCAACCGCAACAAGCGCAGCGTGGAGATCGACCTGCACACAGAGGCGGGTCAGCGCCAGTTAGTCGAGTTGGCCGCACATGCCGACGTGGTGGTCGAGAATTTCCGCCCCGGCACAACGCGGCGCTTTGGCGTGGACGAGCCGGTGCTGAAGGCACGCAATCCGGAGCTGATCTACTGCTCAATCTCCGGCTATGGGCAGCACGGCCCGCTCGCCCAGCAAGGCGCTATGGACCTCATCATCCAGGCCATCAGCGGCGTGATGTCGCTGAACGGCGAGCCCAACGGACGACCGGTAAAGGCGGCCGTACCCATCGCGGACCTGTGGGGCGGTTTCGGCGCGGCGTTCGCCGTGGTAGCCGCTCTACTGGGCCGTGCGCGCGGCACGACGCACGCTAACCGCGCGATCGACATCAGCATGCTCGACATGCTGATCACGATGCTCGGCCAGCCGATCGTCGCGCACCAGATGTCGGGCCAGGAGCCCAAGCGCTACGGCAACGCGCACGAAACAATCGCGCCGTACACGTCGTTCCGCACTGCGACGCGCGACATCGTGGTATCGCTCGCGAACGACAAGCGGTGGCGACAGCTCTGCTCCATCGCTGAATTCGCCCTTCTCGAACAGGATGCGCGCTACGCCACCCAGGCGCTGCGCAATAGGAACCGCGACGCGCTCTACGTCGAGCTCGAAGCGATTCTGGTCTCGCGGCCGGTCGAACACTGGCTCGACGCGATGCTCCTGCTTGGCCTGCCTGTCGCGCCCGTCAACAGCGTGCCCGAGATCCTCGCGCACTCGCATCTCGCCGAACGGGGCACCTTGCTCGAAGTCGAGTACCCGCCGCAAAGCGGGCGCCGCGTCGCGGTGCCGGGCATGCCGCGGCGTGACGTCGCTTCGTCGCGTCCGGTGCTCGACCCGCCGTCGCTCGGCCAGCATACCGATGAAATCTTCGCGCGCTACGGGCTCGAGCGTGCCGAGGCCACTGCCCATTCCGAGTAAGCATCCCGCTCTAACCGGCTGGCTGCGGCCAGCCAACCTTTCCAATTGCGCCAGGAGTTCGCCGTGTCCACCACCAACCCGTCGCCAGCCGTCGCCGCCACCCCGTCCCAGGCCTCTGCCTGGGGTTCTTACACGAGTGGCGTGCTGTTCTGCCTCGCCGCCACACTCTCCTTCGGCATCATGTTTCCGGTGATGACGGACGCCTTACTGCACATCGATCCGTTCACGTTCACATCGCTGCGCTACCTGATAGCCGGCACCGCCTTCCTGATCCTGCTGGTGGCGCGCGAGGGCTTCGGTACACTGCGTCTGAAGGGTGAGCGGGTCGGCTTTGCCTGGTTCCTTGGCTCGATCGGCTTCGCCGGCTTCGGCTTTTTCGTGTTCCTCGGGCAGCAACTCGCCGGCCGCGACGGCGCGCTGACTGCGTCGATCATGATGGCCACCCAGCCGATGATCGGCCTGCTGCTAAACTCCGCGGTGCGCAGGATCCGCCCGCCACTCTTTTCGTTCCTCTTCATCGTGATGTCGTTCTGCGGAGTAGCGCTCGTCGTCACAAAGGGCGACATCTTCGGCCTGCTGAACGAACCGCAGAACTACGCGGCCAACGCGCTGATCGTGCTCGGCGCGGCGTGCTGGGTGGTCTACACGTTTAGCGCAATGTATTTCCCAACCTGGTCGGCCTTCAAGTACACCACGGTGACGACCTGGCTCGGCCTCAGCACAATCGTGGTAGTCAACCTTTTGCTGTTCGCGGCCCACGCGATCCCTGTGCCCCACCTGTCCGCGCTGAGCGCTATCGGCCCACACTTGCTCTACATGGGGCTTGTCGCTGGCTTCGGCGGGATCCTGTGCTGGAACCTTGGCAACAAGATCCTCACGCCGCTCAACGGCGTGCTTTTCATGGACGTTGTGCCGATCACGACCTTCATCGTGTCGTCGCTGGAGGGCGTGATCCCGACCAATGTGCAGATCGCAGGCGCCTGCATGTCGGGCGCCGCGCTGATTCTGAACAATGCCTATTTGCGGGCACGCGCGCGGCGCCAGGCCGCCGCGAAGTAACGGCGTGGCATGACAAGGGGGCGCCTCGCACGCGCCGCCACGAGCACGGGCCCGCAGTCGGACAAAGCTATTTACATGTACGTACTGGTCGGTATATATTTTGATGTAATCGCAAGCCGTATCATCGGCCTTGGATCGCCGACTGCGACGGTCCCGCGCGAGCGTTTATCGAAGGCCACTCGAGCCGGCCAGGGGATCCGTATGTTGAGGAAGAAGCAGGACATCATCGAAACCGCGTTGCGCCTTTTCGAGGAACATGGCTATCGTGCGGTCGGCATAGACAGGATTATCGCGGAGTCCGGCGTCGCGAAGATGACGATGTACAACCACTTCCGCTCGAAGGACGACTTGGTGGTCGCAGTGCTACGCGAGCGGGACCAGCGCACCCGCGCTTCGCTCACGGAATTCGTCGGGCGTGCCAAGCGCGGCCGCCCGCAGATCCGCGCGATTTTCGAGTGGCTCGATCAGCGCATCAAATGCAGTGGCTTTAGCGGCTGCATGTTCGTCAACGCGGTTTCTGAATACGGCATCGACAGCGGCGACATTGCGCGCGCAGCCGCGGAGCATAAGGCCAGCATGCAAGCGTATTTCGAATCGGTGTTGATGGACTCCGTGCCCGAGCAAGCCAATGCGCTCGCGCGTCAAATGATGATGCTCGTGGATGGGGCGATCGTCTCTGCCCAGGTTTCGCGACGCGCCGACAGCGCCGATTCGGCACGGGAAATTTTCTCGCGCTTGCTGCCCGAACCGTCGCCCGGCTCCGGCCGCGCGATCGCTCGGCCCACGAAGGCCGAGGCCCGGCGGGCCGCATAGCGGCGAAAAGAGCCTCGGCACATTTGCGCGTGATGGGCCGCTATGCCGGCACCGCATCGGGTTGCCGTGCCGGCAGCGCGGCCTCGAACGCCGGCAGCGTGAGGCAGCGCGCCGTGATCGCGGCCACGGTCGTAAAGCGCGCCGTGTCGACGTCGTACGCCTGCGCCGCAATCACCTGCGGCACCAGGAAAGCATCGGCGAGCGTCACCGCGTCGCCGTGGCAGAACAAGCCCGTTTGCGTCGAATTCGCGAGCAATCGCTCAATGCCAGACAGTCCTTCCTCGATCCAGTGACGCACCCACGCGCCACGCTGCGTGTCACTCGCGCCGAACGCGCGAGCCAGGTGTCGACTGACACGAATAGAATGCAGCGGATGGATGTCCGAGGCGAGCGCGGCGGCCAGCCCGCGCACGCGCGCTCGGTCGGCCGGATGTCCCGGCAGCAGCGCGGGCTCCGGTTGCACGTGTTCGAGGTACTCGCAGATCGCGATCGATTGGTGCACAGCGACCTTGCCGTCGACCAGCGTGGGGAGAAGTCCTTGCGGATTGAGTTGCCGATAGACGTCGGTCTCGTGCTCGCCGGGCACGCTGGTCAGATTTACTGAAATCGTCTCAAACGGAATGCCTTTCAGGTTCAGTGCAATGCGTACCCGAAACGATGCCGTGGAGCGATGAAAGGAATAAAGTTGCACTTGCCATCTCCTAGTGTCAGAACAGATAGATGCGCCCGCAACGACGCCGCGCGGGCGCAATTCGAAGCCTCAGCCGGCCGCGCCGATCAGTTGCCGATCCTCGAGTGCCGCTTCACCGCCCACGTCACCGCCTATCTGGCCGCCCCGCGCGGTGGCGGCCAGGCTTGCGAACAGCGCCTCGACGCACTGCTGCGCATCGAGCGTGAGCCGCGACAGCCGCCCCGGGCGCGGAAGCTCCTGCGTGTAATAGTGCGGCCCCTCGACCAGATAGCCGATCGCCCACAAGTTCGACTGCACACGGCCGTCTGCGCTCAGCACGTTATTGTTCGTGTCGATGTCGATGCCACCAGGGTGGTAGTCGCCGTTCATGTGCGGCCGGATCACACCTCGCTGAATCATGTCGGCTGTCAGCGGCGCTGCATCGTTGAGCGGGCTGTAGACGTCGATGCGCGACAGGGCTAGCACATCGGCGTGACGCCGCTCGACACGACCGGCGAAAGTAGTCTCGATGACGAATTGCGCGCGCGCCTCGTCCACCCCGGTGTGCGCGACCGGACCGCCCGCAAGCTCGACGATGCCCGCGTCTAGCAGCGCAAGCAGCTCGTCGTTGCGGTGTCGCGGAGGCCCGAATACGATCCGGTTCAGCGTCGGTACGAATTCGCCAACGAACACAGCATGCGATTCAGGCGTGAAGCCGGCGTACTCGGCGGCGAAGCGAAAATGATCGCGGAGGTCGCGCAGCACATCGGTAGCGGCCTTGACCGGCCCATGGACATTACCCTTGTCGATCTCGCACAGGTCGTCGAGCAGGAACTCACGGAAATACACCTCAAACTCCGCCATGCTCGTGAACGAGCGGCCCGCAAGCGGATCGAGGATCGCGTCGATCACGGCAAGTTCCGCCGCGTCGGGCACCCATCCCGTGTCTAGCGAGGCGACGCCGTCGAGCGCGAGCCGCCGCGCATAGGCCATGTCCGCCTTAACGAGCGGGAGCGCTTCGTTGACGAAGTCGATTTGCGGGCTGCCGCGCATCGCCCGCGCCTGAATGCGCAGTGCCTCGATCGCTTCGATCGTGAAGAAACGCGCGACATCGCGCCCGCCCACGCTCTTCTGATTCACCGAACGCCCGGAGAACGGCAGGCTCTTGCGCGAGCATCTCATTTCCGAGCCGAATCGTGCCGCTTACCTCGAAGCCGCTATCGCAGCCCCCGCCGCTTCGCTGAGCGTCGCCATATCAATCACAAAACGATATTTCACGTCGCCGGCAACCGTACGGTCATAGGCCGTGTTGACGTCATTCATGGCGATTGTTTCGATGTCGCAGACGATATTGTGCTCGCCGCAGAAAGCGAGCATTTCCTGGGTTTCGGGCAAACCGCCGATCAGCGAACCCGCCATCGAGCGGCGCTTGAAGATGAACGGGACGCCGCTTGCATGGGTCAGGGTCTCGACAGCGCCGACGATGACCATCGTGCCGTCACGCTTCAGCAGGTTCATGTAGGGATCGGTGTCGTGACCGACCGGGATGGTGTTGAGCAGGAAGTCGAACGTGCCGGCAGCCTTCGCCATCGCGTCCGCGTCTTTGGAAATCAGAACGTCATCCGCGCCGAGCTTCTTTGCATCCTGGCCTTTCGCCGGCGACGTCGTAATCATCACGACGTGCGCACCCATTGCATGCGCGAACTTCACGCCCATATGGCCGAGGCCGCCGAGGCCGATAATGCCGACCTTCTGCCCGGCTCCCACTTTCCAGTGCTTCAGCGGCGAATAGGTGGTCACGCCGGCGCAGAGCAGCGGAGCCGCCGCGGCAGGGTCCAGATTGTCCGGAATGCGCAGCACGAACCGCTCATCGACCACGACCTTGTCGGCGTAGCCGCCCAAGGTGAATTTATGCGGGGTGCCGCCGATCCTGTCTTCGCTGTTATAGGTCGCCGTAAAACCGTTCTCGCAATACTGTTCGAGCCCGTCATAACAGGACGCGCAATGGCGGCAGCTATCGACCAGGCAGCCAACGCCGACCAGGTCGCCCGCCTTGTATTTCGTAACCTTGTCGCCGACGGCCGACACGCGGCCGATGATCTCATGGCCCGGCACATACGGATAGCGCGTCCCGCCCCATTCGTTGCGGGCGGAGTGAATATCGGAATGGCAGATGCCGCAGAACAGGATATCGATCGAGACGTCCTCCGGCCGGGGCGCGCGCCGCTCGAAGCTGAAGGGCGCGAGTTGAGATTCAGCGGATTGTGCGGCGAAACCGAATGCTTTCATGGTGGTGTTCCTTGTTTATTTGCCAACGCGCGCCTGCAGGTGGGCCGGATAACGGTCGCCTTGCACAGCGATAGCCGAAAGCGCAGTGTCGATGTCGCGCAGGTTATTGCCCGTCAGTTCCAGATCCGCGGCGCCTACGTTTTCTTGCAGGCGATGCAGCTTTGTCGTGCCGGGGATCGGGGCGATCCAGGGCTTCTGAGCAAGCAGCCACGCAAGAGCAACCTGCGCGGGCGTTGCGTTCAGTCCGGCCGCAATCTGCTTCAGCACATCGACCAGGCCCTGATTGGCTTTACGGTTTTCTTCCGAAAACCGCGGCACGACATTGCGGAAATCGGATTTATCGAAGCTGGTGTTCGCGTCGATCGAGCCGGTCAGGAAGCCCTTGCCGAGCGGGCTGAACGGTACAAAGCCGATGCCGAGCTCTTCGAGCAGCGGCAGGATTTCCTTTTCCGGCTCCCGCCACCACAGCGAATATTCGCTTTGCAGCGCCGCGACGGGCTGCACGGCGTGAGCGCGGCGGATCGATTGGACCCCCGCTTCGGACATCCCGAAATGTTTGACCTTGCCCTGCTGGATCAGCTCCTTGACCGCGCCTGCAACGTCTTCCACCGGCACGTCGGGATCGACCCGGTGCTGATACAGAAGATCGATCCGATCGGTGCGCAGCCGTTTAAGAGCGGCATCCGTCACCGCGCGGATATTGTCAGGTTTGCTGTTCACGCCCTTCTGGACATCCCCGCCTTCAAAACCGAACTTGGTGGCAATCACGACCTGATCGCGGAACGGCTCCAGGGCCTCGCCCAGCAGTTCTTCATTCGCTCCCTGCGCATAGGCTTCCGCCGTATCGAAGAACGTCACGCCTTGCTCAAATGCAGTGCGGATTAGCTTGATGGCGTCCGCTTTTTCCGCGGCCGGGCCGTAGGCGTAGCTCAAGCCCATGCAGCCCAGGCCGATCGCCGAGACTTCCAGACCGTTTTTTCCGAGAACACGCTTTTCCATCATTCGACTCCTTACTTGTTTGTGACCGTGCCGGCCTCGTACTGCTCGTCCGTCACATTTTCCATCCACGCGACCGGGCTTCCGTCCTGTGACTCAGCGATGGCGATATGTGTCATGGCCGTGGTCGCCGTTGCGCCGTGCCAGTGCTTTTCACCGGGGGCGATCCAGACAATGTCTCCCGGCCGGATGGTCTCAATCGGACCGTCGTCGCGCTGCACCCAGCCGAGGCCGGCCGTTACGATCAGCGTCTGACCGAGGGGGTGCGTATGCCATGCCGTGCGCGCGCCCGGTTCAAACGTCACTGTTGCTCCACCGATCCGGGCCGGCTCCTCGCCTGTGAACGGCGCGTCGATCCTGACTGTTCCGGTGAAGTATTCAGCCGGGCCTTTTGCAGAGGGCTGCGAGCCGCATTTAGTGATCTTCATAGGGAGCTCCATACGGTAATTGCCTTGACATTCAATGTAGCAGCGTGGCTTCATGCGATTAAGAGCTAAAATCCGCATGAAGTTAGAAGACAGGCTTATAAATGGCGCGCTCCGATCTTTCCGATATCACTGCCTTCCTGGCTGTCGCCCGCGAGGGCAGCTTTACGAAGGGCGCGGCAAAGCTCGGCGTCTCTCAATCGGCGCTGAGTCAGACCATCCGCAATCTGGAGGAACGGCTCGGACTACGACTGTTGGCGCGGACAACGCGCAACGTCTCGCCGACAGAGGCCGGCGAACGGTTAATTCAGGCAGTCGGGCCACGGCTTGAAGAAGTGGAGGCGGAGTTGGCGGCGATGATGGCCATGCGCGACAAGCCGTCCGGCACAGTTCGTATAGCCGCCGGAGAGCATCCGGCCGAGCTGCTGCTGTGGCCGGCGATCGAACGGCTACTCCCGGACTACCCCGATATCACCATCGAAATCGTCATCGATAACGGGCTAACGGACATTGTCGAGCAGCGACTCGACGCAGGTGTTCGGCTTGGCGAATCGATCGCAAAGGATATGGTCGCCGTGCGCATCGCTCCTGATATGCGGATGGCAGTTGTTGGTACGCCCAGCTATTTTACGAAGCACCCAAAGCCGAAAACGCCGCAGGACCTGACGGCGCACAACTGCATCAATATCCGGATGCCGACGGCCGGCAGCCTTTATGCGTGGGAGTTCGAGAAGGGCGGACGCGCGCTTAAAGTGCGCGTCGAAGGGCAACTGATCTTCAATTCCGCGACGATGGCGACAAAAGCGGCGCTCGCCGGCGCGGGCCTCGCCTTCGTGCCCGAAGAGCGCGTTTTATCTCATATCAAGAGTGGCGAATTGACGCGCGTGCTGATTGATTGGTGCCAGCCTTTCGCGGGGTTCCACCTCTACTATCCGAGCCGACGACAGCCGACCCCTGCGTTCGAGGTCGTTGCGAATGCGCTGCGCCAACGAGGGTAGGCGTTGACAGGCACGGACGAACGGCGCGGCGCAAAAGTTCGACCATGAGCGACCGCTTGTAAGACCTGATCTGCCAGCCGGATCGGCGATGGTTAATGCGGGTGAATGACGGCTTCTGGCCGTTTGGGTAGAGATCGCCAACGACCGCTTAGGGGCACCCCATTTCGCGAATTCTGAGTGTGGCCGAGCGACCGGTTTTGAGAAAGTCGTCGGGCCGGAGTGGGTCGCACAAAGACGTTCACAACGCGTGGTTCGGGCGCTTAGAATACGAAAAAATCCGTTTCTTGAGGGCAGCCCAACTCGGCACAGGCGGCCTGTCCATTTTCTTGAATTTTAGAGTGAACCGGGCAGGCTGACTTCCTCACGCAGCCTGCCTGACGGCGAAAGCACGTCAACTACTTCGAGGCGGGCAATTTCGCTTATGCGCATACCGCAGGTAAGACCGAGCAGAAAAATCAGCGTGTCGCGCTCGGGATGCCGACTGGTAGCCCCTGTGACGCGTAGAAGATGCTTGGATTGGGAAGGGGACAGTACGCGTGCGCGTTTGGTTTTCATCGTTTCTCCGTTCTCGGAATACGCTCAAAATCGAGCCTGTTACGAGAGAGAAACGTCGGGCGCTCCTTTCCATGATAAACGCCCGTCTTTCCCGGTGTCATCGGAAAAGGGTAATCCGTCCGGCAACGGCAAGTCGCATCGTATAAGAGATCGCTGCCAGCGCACGGCCGCGGGGCGGCTGACAGGCGGCGTCGGCCTCGGCTGAGATCGATTCCGGTGTAATGACCCGTCCGAGGAACCCTGGCGATGCCTCGGTGAATCGGCGAACGGCCTAACTAAAAGACATCGATCTTTGCGGCTCGCAGGTTTGCCGCCGCACCCAACTTAGCAGCGCATTCAATGCATCCCGACGGCGCGTCGCATGGCGGCAGTGATGCCTTGTCGCGTCTGCCAGTAGCCTAGCCACGGGTCCACTCTGAGCGACCGCTGGCGCGCAATCGCTTTTTTCATCGTCCATTCGTCGCCGCGGCTCACCTCTTTCAGTTCGTCCCAAGAGACAGGCATCGATACGGCCATCCCTGGCCTGGCGCGGACCGAGAACGCCGCAACAGTGCTTGCTCCACGACTGTTGCGAAGGTAGTCGATGAATATCTTGCCGACGCGATTCTTACGGCCGAGGACTGCGGAAAAACGCTGCGGGACGACCCGCGCCATGTGCCGCGCCACCGCGTGAGCGAAAGCTTTCGTCTCGCTCCAGCCCTGACGGCGAGTCACCGGCACAACGACGTGAAAGCCTTTCCTCCCGCTCGTCTTTGGAAAAGAGCGCAGGCCGATTTCGTCAAGCACGACCTTCAGCAGTTCGGCCGCTTCAAGCATCGCTGTCCACGGCAGCGCCGGGTCCGGATCTAGATCGAAGATGATGCGGTCGGGGTGATCCAGATCTGGCGCGACGGCACCAGGTGTGGATCTCAATGACACTCAGTTGTGACAAACCGATCAGCGCCGCTTCGCTGCCGGCGACCAGTAACGGAGGGTGCCGCGGATGTAATTCGGGGGGTAGTTCGATCACGCCAAGGATACGGGCTTTCTCGCTGTGCTTCTGGAAAAACAGTTCGCCATTGATTCCGTCGGGCGCGCGCACAAGGGCGAGCGGACGGATATGCAGATGCGGCAAGGCCCACTCGGAGATCGCTGCGTAGTACTCCGCCAGCTCCTTCTTGGTGTGACCGGTGACCTCGTCCAGCACGCGCTGCGCGTTGGTAATCCGGATGCCCACGATTTTCACCGCGCCCCTCGGGCCGGACACTTCCCGTGTAGAGCCTGCGTCTGCGTCCACCGGGTCGTCAAACTCCACGGCAACCATAGGTTCTTCAGTAACGGATGACGCCGCCTTGTCATCACGGACCGCATGAAAGACGGGGTGACGCACTTCCCCGCCCGGCGTCCATTCGAGAAAGGAGCACTCAGCGACGATCGACGGCCTAAGCCAAAGATGATCCCGTTCCTTGTCTGGCTGTGGTGGATTGTAGAAAGCGGTCTGTTCGCAGCGCAGGGGTTCTGCTCGCGCAAGAAACGCAGACGCAGCGCGGGAGGAAAAGTAAGGTCTTACTCTGCCCGCGTAGCGCAACGAGCCGTCCTTTTCATGCACGCCCAGTAGCAGCGAATGCACGCCCGCGCGCGCCCATTTCGTACGGGTGAAGCCCCCGACCACGAACTCCTGTTTGGCGTGGCACTTTAGTTTGATCTAGTCCGTCGAGCGGCCTGGACGACAAGGCGCGTCCGCGCGTTTGCCGATGATGCCCTCGAGCTTCATCTTGCATGCGGAGGCGACAAGAGACACAGGGTCCTGCGGAAAGTCTTCCGAAAAGCGGATCGCGTGGGACGTCGCTCCTTCCAACAATTCACGCAGAAGCGCCCTTCGCGATCGCAACGGCTGCTCGCGAAGGTCGGCCCCGTTCAGCCAGAGGATGTCGAACACGAACATGAAGGTTTCAGTGGTGCTGCGCCGGTCAAACGCGTTTTGCAACGCGTTGAAGGCGGGGCGCCCGATGGAATCAAGCACGACGGCTTCGCCGTCGAACCACGCATCGTCGACTTGCAGTTCGTTGCACGACTCGGCCAGCCGCGGCATGCGCGATGTCCAGTCGTGGCCATTACGCGTAAAGATCTGCGTTGCCCCCCGCGCAATGCGGGTCATCACCCGATAGCCGTCGAACTTGATTTCGTAGGACCAGTCGCCGCCCTTTGGCGGACGGTCTGCGAGCGTCGCCAGTTGAGGCTCGATCAGGGACGGCATCCCGCTCCCCCCTGGGTCGACGATGGCCGAACACGTGCGGAGGGCGCGCGGCTCCAGCGCCCCATGTCAAACGCCCGCCTCGCGCGGTGGCGCGTCTCTGAGCCACTCTGACGGCCGAAGGGCGCGGCGCCTTGCCGTTGGACATGATCCGCGAAACAGGCCGGCAGGTCGTACATCTGCTCGAAGGAGGCAAGGACCGGGAGCAATGGACCGTCCCCGCCGTATTGAGCGACGACTTGATAGCGATCGTCAACGAGTACGACCGGATAATGCATCAGGTGCCATTGCAGGCCAGGCCGTGCTTGCGGCCACAGGGAAACTGGAACGTGTTGAGAAACATGACCCCCGTTATTTCCGTTGCATGCGCGATGACGAAGGCGCGATGCCCTGAGTAGACGCGCGAACTTTTCATCAGCAGATTGCGGCGAAAACCCGCCCCAATCGCCAGCCAGTCGCTGGCGCCTTTCTTGACGACTCTCAACCACAAAGGACCATTATGCGTTTGTTGCTTGCCGTCGTTTTCCCATGGCTTCAGTTTTTCACGATCGGACGTCCCTTTGCAGGAATCATCTGCCTGCTGCTGCAATTTACGCTGATCGGCTGGATTCCGGCCGCGATCTGGTCGGTCTATGCATTGAGCCAGTACAAGACTGACAGGAACATCGAGCGCGCTCTCGCGACTCGCGGATGAATTAACCAGTCAACGCGCTCAGTCCACGAGACACCCCATGTCTGATGTAGCCTCACAGACCGAATGGAAGCAGGATTCGCCCTATGGCTGGTCGCACCCTAGTGGCTGGACCATCGGGCGATACGTCGTCGCTGGCGTACCGCGCTTCATGCTGTGGGAGGGTCGTGACCACCGGGGCAACTTCGATAGCCTCGACGCGGCTCAGGCCCAGCACCTGCACACGAAAGCATAGGAGAATTACATGTCGACTTACCTTAAGCTCAAGACAGAGCTCGCGACGCTAGACCGCGAAATCGACAGTGCGCTCGCCAAGGAAAAGGCCGAAGCCATTCGCGAGATCTGGGCCAGGATGGAGGAGTGGCATATCCCGCTGCACGACCTTCAGGAGGCGCCGGGCCGTCGTCAACCGAGGCTCAGGCAGACCGGCGCTCAGGAGCCACAGTACAGAGACCCGTCCAGCGGAGCCATCTGGAGTGGACGTGGACGCGCGCCCGGCTGGATGGCGGGCAAAGCCCGTGCGGCCTTTGCGATTGCTCCGCCCGCGAATGCAGTAGCGGATAGCCGGTAGTCCGGCGGGGCACCATGCCCCGTGCTGTTACCATTTCGTGAAGCCCGTTCAATGATGGCGGGCGATCCAACGGAGCGATGGACAAGATGGCGTCAAGCCGGAAGCGCGCAGGCGAGAAAAAGATGGCGCGCAGGCCACTTACCAAAACGAGGCTGTTGCCGATGAGCGCCGCACTGGCGCGCGAGCGGTCACTGTCCTATCACGTCGCGCTGGACTGCTGGCGTCGCGGCCACGGCAATGGTCGCATCGTCAACGAACTTACCCGGGCGACTTACATGGCGTGGTTCCTTCAGTGCGCCGGGTATGGCGGCGAACCCGTCGAACTGTTCAAGGCCGCTGAGTGTGTCGGAGAAATCACGTTGATGAAGGCGCACGAGAGCGGTAGGCAGGACGGCTGGTCACTCGACGAAGATTGCGTCTCCACGTTCACCGCGCTTCTCGCCCTCCACGACGCCCAGCTGCGCACCGCCCCGCTGCATCAGTACGAGGGTGCCGAGCGGCGCCTGCTCGCCTTCCTGCAAGGACCCGAGCGCTCCCCCATTCCTGCTCCCATCGACTGACGGAGGAAAAGGTCATGTGTACCAGCTACGAGGCGCCCGGACAGATGGAATTCGAAGCGTTCAGCCTGTTCCCCAAACCCTCTTTTGAATACCGCCGCGAGATCAAGGATTGCGCTGCCCCGATTTTCCGCCACATCGACGGTCAGCTATCGACCGACGCTGCAAGCTTTGGAATGGTCCCACGCGAGCGGATTCCGCCCGGGGTGAAGGTCTTTGACACGATGAACGCGCGGGCCGAGACTGTCGGTCAGAAGCGCAGCTTCAGCGGAGCGTGGAACCGGCTGCAACTCGCCCTTATCCCGTGTCACAGGTTCTATGAGCCATCGTATGAGACTGGGAAGCCTGTACGCTGGTGCATCGGGCTGGCTGACGACAACGCATGTGCCATAGCGGGCCTATGGCGCGCGTGGGACAACCCGGACGGCTCGCAGAGCTTGTCCATGACCATGTTGACTGTCAATTGTCAACGCCGACGAGCATCCGTTGATGAAGCGATTTCACAAGCCCGGCGTCGAGAAGCGCGCCGTCGTCGTCCTTCCGCAATCCGAGCACGTCGACTGACTTTCGTGCCGAAGCACTGACGAAGCCAGATCTTTCCTGCGGTTGCTGCCGGCCGATGCCTTGAAGGCGGAGCCATACCCGCTTCCGCCACGCGTATGGACCGCGCCTGCCCCGAGGAGGGCGATCAACCGTCCCTTATCTAGCTGGCAGGGCCAACTCCAATCCGTGCATTTCTCGCACCGTCGGGCCAAAAAAGATCGTTCTTTGCGGATTTTCTCGGGTGCCCACTTGCCGACAGGCAGTAGTCGGCCAGGAGTCGTCATTGAGTCTCATAAACTGTGGGACATACAAGAGGCAGCTACACTCCTCAAAGCGGACAGCTGCACAAGGCGGCCCGAGCGTAAGTTATCGCTCGCGCGTGCCGGCGACAGCAGCGAGAAGCATGTCGACTGGCGCCGGCTTTGTAAAGAAGACTCGAATAAGGGCCGATATGGAGCACCGCCGCCTCCGAGGTGCTCGGCATCTTGCCCGTGGGCTGATCGGGCTGAGGGACATACCACCCGTGGTCGCATGGATGCCGACCGTGCGGAGGCGTTCACCGCTGCAGATTACTGCTTCTCGCCAGGAAGGTGTGCAGTGTGCCGCCCCAGCGCGTCGCGCGCACGGCCGGCCATGTTCGCGTCCAGCTGGTCGGCCAATACCTCGGTAAGCTGGCGCAATTTGTCCTTCGGGGATGCCGATGTTCATACTGATGCGCATGTGCGCAAGTAACTGCGGCTCCGCGCCGGGCAGTGCTGAGAGCATTGCCACGGTGGCCAGCTCGCGGCTGTGCCAATCCAGGTTGTCACGCTCGAATATGTCGCCGAAGAGATGCGCCCGAAGGAATTGATTGGCGGTTGGTGCGAAGTCGAACAAAGGACCGCTCACCGGACCACCTGACAGCTTCGTCTGATTGGCGGTTCCGGCTGCCATCAGCGCATCACCCTTCGGGACTGGGCGATTGGGTGCTCGGCCGGCAGGGTCCTGTATGCCCTGCTTTTTGCGCGCCTCCACCACTTTCATCAGTTCGCCCAGTGCATTGAGACTGCGCGGAAAGCCCGCGTAGGCGTAGACCTGGATCAGGACTTCCTGGACATCACTTACGGTCAGCCCGGCATGAAGCCCTTGGCTCAGAGCAGTGTTCAACCTGGCGATGTTGCCTGCAGCGGCAAAAGCCGCAATAGGCACAATGGCCTGCTGGCGGACGTTGAGGGTTTCTGAAGTGCTGGACGCTGTCCTTTGGGATTGGGTCACGGTGCGTTTCCGTCTATTGGCTACGTGTGCCGGTGTGGGACGACGCTTTTTACCCCGTTGCAGATCGCGCCCACCATGAGGAGCATGGCGCTACGCTTGGTGCTTTGCCGCTTCCCCTCTTAAGGTGGCGCTGAGCGGGAAAGCTGCATCTCGTATGCGGTGCGTCCGAGCGTCCGCAACCACCGGCACAGATGCGTTCACTTTTCCGCCAGGCCCTCAACGATGTAGGCCCGGGTGTTGCCGGACCGATGGCGGATGGGAATGATGGCCTGATAGGCGGGAGAGTTGTACCAAGCTTGTGCCCGAGCCAGTGAATCGAACTTGATCATGACCAGGCGCCCTTGCGCGCCAAAGCCCTCTTTCACGTCCAGTTCACTGCCGCGAACGATGTAGCGACCGCTGAACGGCCTGAACGTCGATTCCACCTTGGCACTGTAGGGTTTGATGCCCTCGGAATCGGTCGCCTGAAACTCAGCAACGTAGTACGCCGGCCTCGCAGCCGTGGAGGCCTGAGCCTGAACTGACAGGTGGCTCAAGCAGAGGGCCGTGCCCAGCAGGGCCCTAAACAAGAGAGACATCATCTCTTTCATGGCAATCCTTTTCTTCCAATCTGACCAGCTTGCGTTACGGCTGACCGCTCATTTTCTTGAAGATTAGCGGCATCGTCTCTGCATCCAAGGCTTCCATGTCCACCAGTCGCAGCGACTTCACCATCCCCAACGTCGAACTCTTGTACTTCTGGAAATGCGGCGACTTTATATGCGCATCGTAGGCATCGCTGTTAGCGTAAACTTCCAGAATCCTGACCTGCGTTGGATTGTCCTTTTGAGCGGTCGGGAAGATGCACAGCACCCCCGGTTCAAGGCGCACGGAGGTCTGAGCCTCCTCATTCAGAATGCGCTGATATTCTTCAAGATGGTGATCAGATATCTCGATTTCCGAGATGCGCACTAACATTTTCGGCTCCTGCGCATAGACGTTACTGTGTTTACCCAACAACACCAGCGTGGACATCACCACGAGTACGAAGACGGTACGGCGGCGGTATTCCATGAACAGACTGTTCATATATCGTTTTTCATTTGACGTTTGTCCAGGACAACATTTCCGAGGGCGGTGGCGTGTTCGCGAGACACGGCCACCCTTCCGCTCCGGTGGTCGAAACAATCAGCTTCGAGGCGGCGTGATCGTCGGCGGCTGTTCCGGAAGCGGCGGCACGATCCCATCGACCGGATGCGGGGCATACGGCGCTTCCAGTGCGGCAATTTCGTCCTGCGTCAGTGAGAAGTCTAGTGCGCCGATGGCGGCGGCAAGATGCTCAGGTTTTGTTGCGCCGACGATTGGAGCCGTGATGCCCGGCTTCGACAGCAGCCAGGCCAGCGCAACGTGCGCGCGCGGCACCTGGCGAACTTCGGCGATACGTGCCACGACTTCGACCACCTTCTGATCTTGGACTTCCGCGTTCTGATACATTTTCAGCGCGAAGGCATCGTTCTGCGTGCGGCGAGTGGTTTCGCTCCAGTCGCGCGTCAGCCTGCCACGAGCCATCGGGCTCCACGGAATAACCCCGACGCCCTGATCGGCGCAAAGGGGCAACATCTCGCGCTCCTCTTCCCGATAAAGAAGATTGTATTGTGGCTGCATGGAGATAAAACGCGTCCACCCGTTGCGTTCGGCAGTGTGCTGCATTTTCGCGAAGCGCCATGCCTCCATGGACGAGGCACCGATGTACCGGGCTTTTCCCGCCTTCACGATGTCGTGCAGCGCCTCCATCGTTTCCTCGATAGGCGTGCCGTGGTCGAAGCGGTGAATCTGATAGAGGTCAACATAATCCATCCCGAGCCGGCTCAGGCTGTCGTCGATCGACTGCAGCAGCGCCTTGCGCGAGAGAAACCCGGTATTGGGCGAGTTACGCCAGGGAAAGAAGGCCTTGGTGGCGACGACGATCTCTTCGCGCCGTGCCATGTCGCTGAGCGCCCGCCCCGTGATCTCTTCCGAACTTCCGCCCGAATAGATATTTGCAGTGTCGAAGAAATTGATACCCGCTTCGAGGGCTTGCCGAAAGAACGGACGAGATGCCTCTTCATCCAGTGACCAGGATTGAGGCAGGCGGTTCGGCTCCCCATAGCTCATGCAGCCAAGGCAAAGGCGTGACACTTTCAGGCCTGTTCGGCCAAGGTTGACATATTCCATATTCATCTCTCAATGATCTGTGGAAACACCAATGGCATGCGGCTGGGAGCCCGTGGCTTGTCTTCTACAGCCGACCCATCAACAACGGACTGGCGTCGCGATGCACGCTGCCGAGCCGCTCAAGCGTCGCCAGACGCGAAAAGCGACTCCCAACCAACAAACGGGCCGAGCGGAATGATCTCCCAGTCGATGAGACCGACCTTGGCGAGTGGAAACTCAGCCAGGACTTGCCTTGCGGCATCTACTGAATCGCTCTCGGCAATGATCGCGACGCCAGGACGATCCTGACGAAAGTAAATGTCGCGCACAAAGCCAGATTTATAGAGTCTCCAGCCGTAGCGCGCCTCTTCCACGAGGTGCGGCCGATACTTTTCCGGGCTGGCACCAGGCAGCGGTATGTCGAGACAAAGAAATTTCATCGCCCGGCTCCTGCCATGAACTGCCCGGCCACTTGGGCAACGCGCTGGCCGAGATAGGCAGCCGTATCCAGATCGCTTCTGATGGGAGAGAGCTCTGGCGACTCGTCATTCGATTGCGCCATCGCACCGAGCCAACCGCCGACACGATTCTTCTCCTCCGGCGACTTGCCAGGAAAGACGTCCAGGCCTACGCAGATCATGCCGTGCTGGGCGGCGAACAAGGCCATCGTGACGAGTGAATTCAGCTTGTCGCCGTGCATGGCCCCCGAATTCGTGAAGCCAGCGGCAATCTTGTTGCGCCATGACTGCGGAATCCACGCTGAGCGAGTCGAGTCCTCCATCACCTTTTTGAGCCGCGCGCTAATGGTGCCGTTGTAGGTGGGCGAACCAAGATGATAGCGTCGCTGGCAGCCAGCTTCTCCCACGGCGCATCGCCGTCCGCAACGGCGATCATTTGTGCCTGCGCTCCGGCCACTCGCCGAGCACCGTCTGCAACTGCTTGAGCTTGCTTTGCGGTGTGGCCGTAGCCGCTGTCATACAGGACGGTAATCAGCATTTGGTTTTTACGCTCTATGAGTAGGCAATTCCGCATTTTTGACCACTACAAGCCATTACCGGAAGTTCTGGGCTGGTTGAATCACCATCAACTCTCAGTTTAGAATCTTTGTCCGCTGCGGAAGGCGTATTGGGTGTTTGGAGGATGGCATGGATTCTTCACAGCGCGTTCGAGCAATCATTTCGCTTGCTCAAGCCGTGGACGCCGGCAGTTTCGCGGCGGCCGGTCGGCTGCTGGGCGTCACGTCGGCGGCCGTGAGTAAGAATGTGGCGGGCTTGGAAAAAGCATTGGGCGTGCGATTGATGAATCGGACGACCCGCAACCTGAAGTTGACTGAAGAAGGCGAGGCATTTCTCCGGCAAGCGCGGGTTGCTCTGGAGGCGCTTGATGCCGCAATTGATACGGTTGCCGTACAGCGAGCAGCGCCTAGCGGACGAGTTCGCATTTCGACAAGTTCGGCCTTCGGGCGCAATCACGTGCTCCCGGCCTTACCGGCATTGCTGGCTCGCCATCCCCACCTGTCCATCGAGGTCGATTTTGACGACCGGGTCATCGATATCGTCCGGGACGGGTACGACATTGCCGTGAGGGGTGGCAACATCCCGGATTCTGCCCTTGTGACGCGTCCCATCTGTCGCTTGAATGCGGTGCTGGTTGCCTCTCCTGAGTACTTGGCAAGGCATGGCGCGCCGCGAGCGCCTGAAGCATTGCAAGCGCATCGTCTCATCGCGCGGAGGTTCCTGAGCGGTCACGTTGCGCCGTGGAATTTCAAGGCCGACGACGGAAGCATCACTACACTCGACCCTGGGAACAAAGCAATGCTAACGCTTTCAGCGCCTGAATCGCTGGTCCAGGCAGCGTGCGATGGCGTTGGGATTGCTGAAGTCGGGGTCCATCTTGCTCTGGATCATCTGCGTTCCGGCTCATTGAAAATAGTCCTTCATGAGTTCCACCAGCCCGGAACATACGAAATGGTGATGCAGTACCCCCATCGCGCACTCATGGCGCCACGGGTGCAAGTCACCTTGAAACATCTGCTGGAAGCGCTCACGGCAGATAAGAAACTGCATTTACCAATGGATGCGTTGGATGCATACGCCGTGGAAATGGATAGCTGACATCCATCAACGCGTTATCTAGACGCCTCAGGAAACTTTTGCTTTCATGTCGGGCATGCACGATGACCTGAAATTCCTCGGGAGCGACCGATGAATACCCCATTACCGACGTTGCCAACAGGGATCGGTGACGGGCTGCTTCGGCTCGACTGCGGAAGCTCAGCACCACGGGAGGACCGCGGGTCACCGACCGACGACGAACTTCCGGGTCCGGCCAGGTACGGTCATCCGCCCGTGCATTCGCAAGGACACCCGAACGTCAGCTGAACCTTGGAAGCCGCCGTTAAGGCCGCGCCGGGGCGACGACTTGTCCGGGTCTTCAGGTGTTTTGTTTATTGAAGTTTGTCGGTGTCGTACACGCAACCTAAACTTATTGGGTTGTTCTGTCCTTGGTTCGGATCCGAACGTTTCCTCGTCCCGAGGAGGTCACTATGCAGCCCAACGCCCATACAAGGCGCGATAGCAGACTTCGTCGAACGTTCGTATTCGCCTTCCTGGCTACGCTGACGGTGGCGCCAGCCGGCGCCCTTGCAGGGCCCGAGGTCACCGGCGGGTCGGCCGATATGCTCCTGTCGGCGTCGCCACGCCCGACAGTCACGCAAAGCCAGTTGGACACCGCCGCGTCCAACGTGGCGGACTGGCTGCTTCCCAACGGCTCGTATGATCAGACGCGCTACTACCCGGGCGCACAGATCAATACCACGAACGTGGCGAAACTGAAGCCGGCATTTGTCTTCCAGACGGCGGTCAACGGACCACTCGAAACCTCACCGTTGGTGGTGAACGGCGTGATGTTCCTGACCACGTCGTTCGATCATGTCTATGCGATCGATGCGGCGACCGGCCGGGAGTTATGGCACTACCAGCACAAGTTGGGACCCGTTACTGCCTTCTGCTGCGGACCGACCAACCACGGCGTGGCGATCTACGGCGACAAACTATTCATGGGCACGCTCGACGCAAAGCTGATTGCGCTCGACGCCGGGACTGGCAAGCTCCTGTGGGAAACCGAGGTCGGCGATCCCGAGCTGGGCTACAGCGAGAAGATGGCGCCGATTGTGGTCGATGGCAAGGTACTGATTGGCACCAACGGGGGTGAGTACGGCGTTCGCGGCTTCGTGAAAGCGTTCGACGCCAGCACAGGTCAACTGCTTTGGACCTTCTACACGATTCCCGAATCCGGACAGGAAGGCGTGTGGGCGACCAGGGATGCGACCGGCCGGGACCTTAAACGCAATATCGATGCCGAGAAGAAGCAACTTGCTGAGAAGGGTAGCGACTTCTACAAGACGCTCGGCGGCGGCGTGTGGATGACGCCAGCGATCGACCGGAAAACGCGCACGGTGTACTTCGTGGTTGGGAACCCCTCGCCTGACTTTTATGGCGCAATACGTCCCGGCGACAATCTGTTTACCGACTCGATGGTGGCGGTCGACCTCGACACCGGCAAGTACAAGTGGCACTACCAGTACATCCCGCATGACGTGTGGGACCTCGACGCGGCGAGCCCGCCAATCCTGGTGGATGTGCGCGACCGCGACGGACGCATGGTATCTGGGGTAATCCATGCCGGAAAGACCGGGCATGTCTATGTGCATGATCGCGCATCGGGCCAGTTAATCCGCTTCTCGCCGGCGATGATCCCGCAAGAGAACATGTGGACGCTGCCAACGCCGCTGGGCGCGCACATGCTGCCGGGTGCGAACGGCGGAGTCAATTGGTCGCCGACGGCGTACAGCCCCGAGACGCGTCTCGTGTATGCGGCCAACCTGCATCGTCCGTTGACATACCAGGTCGAGGACACGCCGTATCCGGGCGGCGGCAAGATGTGGCTTGGCGGTTCATTCAAGACCATTCCGAGCGAACAGCAGTGGGGCAAGCTCGCAGCGGTGAACGTCGACACCGGGAAGATCGTCTGGTCGTTTAAAACCGATCAGCCGCTGATCGGCGGCGTATTGGTGACGGCGGGCAATCTCGTCTTCAATGGAGAAGGCAACGGCCTGTTTCGCGCATTTGATGCGCGCACCGGCAAGAAGTTGTGGGAGTTCCAGTGCGGCGCCGGCGTCAACGCCCCAGCGGTGTCGTACTCGGTGCACGGCAAGCAATATGTGGCGGTTGCGGCGGGCGGCAACCAGCTACTCGACTACAAGCGCGGCGACGCGATTGTTGTGTTCGCGCTGCCGTAATGCGCACGCACTGCCTGCGCTAGAGGCTCTCCAACTGCCAAGCGGCGTCGCATACGGTCCAGCGTGTTGGTCTTCCGTGCTGCTGGCTCGAAGATCCCATTGCGCCACCGGCGTGTGGCCCGCACGCTTGGATGGAGTTACGAAGGTCGGTAATACTCCGCGAAGCAGCCGTTGACGCGGCGCCGCGTCGAACGGCGGCAGTGGGTCGCGTGATGCCGATCGCAGGCCAGCGGGGTTCAAGCTGCGTATGCAAAGTGCATGAATCGGCACCCGGCCAGGACGAGACATTAACATCGGGCCGCTGGATGACCGGTCCCCGGTGTGTTGCGGACGCCGATTCCAGGACTGATCGCACCGCCCGAAATCTGGCGCCCGGTCGAAGAATTGCCAATACCCGCTTCGGCCTATTCTATTGGGACAGAAGAATTTAGCAGTCAGGAGCCGAGACCAGTTGGTACTGGATTAAGGCCGAATCTAACGGGAATTGCTTCGCTCCCTTCGTCTATAAAAGAAGCATCGGGGCCGCTATGGCCGTAACCCATGCTTCTCCCCGCCCGCTGGCGGCACATCCGCGGCAGCCGGAAATGTTCCCCTTGATCTAGTCAATGACGAGGAGCGCGCGCTACTTCAAACGTAGTGCAACCAGGAGTGCATCATGATTGACCCCACCATTGCAGCAGCGATTATCAGTGCGTCCGGTGGTCTGCTGGGGAAACTCCTTGAGCTTGCAGGAAAAACCGACCCTCCTACTGAGTTGGCAAAGAAAACCATTGACAAGACATACGATAAATTGCAGGCCGCCATTACCACCAACTCGCTACGAGTACTTATCGCATTGCGCAACGTTGGTGCAAAACAATCGTCCGGAATGATTTTGCCCGCCGTAAAAGAAATGCAGCAACGGCAGGAACCAGGGGGTGATGCGTTCGAGGCTGACCTGGATTTATCTGTGCTTGTTGGGACTGATCCAGATTACGTTCAACGAATATGCAACCACCCAACTCGGCATTGCGTTCATCAACCGAGCAGCCGGAGACAGATCAAACTACTCATTGGCTTTCGTATAGTTCCTCGTGTCCCTGCTTTGCAAGCCTGTGTGATGCGCTCATTGCGGGCCGACGGCACGCCGATAACCAACCCGCCGAAGGGACCGCGACCGTGGCGGAGTGCAAGGTATCACTGACTAAAGCTCCAATGTCGCTGCTGCGCTGCTTCTTCCTGCGGCGAAGCGTGCGGTGACGCAGCGCGAACCTCGACGCAGGAGTGCCTACGGAGTTGTACGACAACCAAGGAGAAGCTCCAATGGCTATCGCTCCCCTTCGCTGCCATACCCGATCGCTCAAGAACGCGCGACACCTGCAGCAGCACGCACCTGAGCTCTTTGCCATCGATGCAGATCTCGAGGGCTTTGGAACTGGCGTTCCCATCCCATTGCTGCGTGCGCTTCATCGCATCCACCCGGATGCTCCCGCACTTCGCCGGCACAAGGCGATCGCAGAAGTGCTGCGCGCGCATCCGTTCCCGACAGTGCGCCCGCCCAAACGGGACGCGCTCTTCAGCGGCACAGTCCACTTGGCGCAGATCACTTTCAACACGTCTGGCGGAAGCAAGGTTGTCTCGACGGCCGACATGAATCAGATCGTGGCGTACGCCAAGCACGCAATCGTTCCGATCCAGGAATATTGCTCGTTGTATGGCCAGAACGAGGCAGCGATTTCGTCGACGCTGCTGACGAAGACAGTTAGCCTCAACGGCACCAGTTTCAACAACGATGACCTCAAGGGTTGGGTGAACTCGCTGAAGAGCAACAACGGATTGGGCGACGACTCGTGCATCTTCGTCGTGGTACCCAGCGGCGTTTCCGCCAAAGACGTGAGCGGCAACGCGGGTTATCACGACAAGGCCGATATCCCGTACATCGTTGCAGGCGTCTTCTCCACGGGCCTCACGCTCGCCGACACGGCCGATGTCTATGCAATGGTGGTAAGCCACGAGATCGCCGAGATGATTGTGGATCCCGCGGCTGGTGGCGGTGATCCCGAGGTCTGCGACCCGTGCGACCTCAATTGCAAGAATCTCACGCGCATCTATTTCGACGCCTCCGACAACTTCGTCGGATTCAATCAGGCCACGCCGCCCGGTGGCTTCACGTTTGCATACTACATATGCGCGATCGTGAAGCCTGCAGGCGCAGCAGATTGCCCTGCATCCGGGGCCAATTGCGGCTACGCGCCTCTCGACCAGGCATGCACCCTCATCGTTGACAAGAGTACCTACGGCGAAGACGAAGTGCGGGTTCAGCTTCCGGGCACGGCGCAGTACCCGAATGCGTACTGGGTGGCCTTGGACGGTTTCACCGGCGCCGAACTCGGTTTCAATTCCTTCGCCGATCTGTTCAAGCCGACGCCAACTCCCGCACCGGTCATCACGATTACCGCGGATCCACTGCTCAACCCCACTCTCACGGGTCCTCAGATCTCCGCGATCAATGTGAACCTTCCAACCGTCGGAAGGTTCACGGCACCCGTGATCCCTGCGGACCCGACATTTTCATCGGTCACGCAGCTATTCCTCTACCCGTACACGATTTCCTTCGCGAGCGACGCGGCCTTCGAACAGCTCGGGCTCGATCAGTCCGTGACGCTTACGCTCACAGCCACTTTCTCGGTCGGCTCGATCACACGCAACGACTCGGCCGCGCTCGTACTGACCAAAGGCGAGAATCCGTTCCTCACGAATGTGAACCCCGCGGTTCCCACGCAGCCTGCCTGGCTAAGCTTCGATCTGCGCTTTTTTAAGGTGGCAGTACCGAACGGCGGCACCGCGAGCCGCTTCGGCGCGACGATGACCACCAATGCGGCCGACGCAACTACCTTTATCGCTTCGGTCATTCAGAACCTGACCACTAACGATGGAAACGTGTCGGGGGACAGCTTCGACAACCTTGAACAAGACGAGAAGCGCTCGGCACTCGAGTTCTTGCAAAAGGATGACGACGGCAACTTCGTATTCAACTTCGCCGTTGCGCGCGTGCGCCTTCTCGGCAAGACACCGGGCGTCCAGGCCACGAACGTACGTGTGTTCTTCCGATTGCTGAACGCGCAGACCACCTTGACCGACTTCGACCCGAACACGACTTATCGCACTGCCTCCGATGGCGCACTGAACGGCCATAAGATTGCGTTGCTGGGCGTGCGCGACAACGAGTACGTCACGGTTCCGTGCTTCGCGTCGCCGCGCGTAAACCTCGCCTCGCCCGCAGACATGAGCACGCAGAACGACCCACCGAACGCGAAGAACATCGTCGTGAATCCGGGTGTCGAAGTGGACACGTTCTACGGTTGCTGGATCGACGTCAATCAGCCCCAGCAATCTTTCCTTCCTGCGGCGCCGCCCGGGGGTAACCCGGACGGTGGCTGGAACGGCATCGCGCTCTCGTCGATCAATCAAGTCATTACGCGCGCCCCGCACCAGTGCCTCGTGGCCGAGATCAGCTACGACGACACACCGATTCCGATCGGGGCGGACGCCGGAAAAAGCGACAAGCTCGCGCAGCGCAACATCGCGTGGATCCATGGGCCTAATCCTGGGCTGATTGAATCGCGTCGCATGCCGCATCCTGTCGAAATCAAGCCGTCAGCGCCGGGTGCCGATTCACCTGACGAGCTGATGATTTTCTGGGGCAACACGCCGGCCGGCAGTTTCGCGAGCTTGTATCTTCCCGCCGTGAGCGCCACCGAAGTCGTCGGGCTCGCAGGGCAGTTGTACGCCAGCCATCGCCTCTCGGTTGACGATGCGCACACGATCGGCTTCCCGGCGGAAGGCGTGACGTTTGTGCCTCTGCCGGAGGGCACTGCCGCGAATGCCGGCTTGCTCACGGTGGAGTTGCCGCCCGGCATCGAGAAAGGTGATGCGTACACGATCCAGGTGCGCCAGATCACCGATGCGGAGCTCGAGCCGCCTCCGATCATCGCTCGCGGGGCGCGGCTCGCAGCGCGGGGCAAGAACACCATCGATTGGCGACGCACGAGCGGCCAGTTCCAGTTCAACGTAGTCATCCGCACGCGCGAGCAGCTACTGTATCGCGAGGAGCGGCTGCTCGCGTGGCTTAAGTGGATCTCGCAAAGCATCTCCGCCGTCAGCCGTTGGCGGCCGGTGTGGGATCGTTATCTCGCCCTCATCGGCGGACGCGTGGACGGCTTTGGGGGTGACCCGAATACCGTTCTCCCATCACCGACGGGTACGGTACCGAAGCCGCCCGCGCACCATCCTCCCCATCATCCGCCGCACGAGGTACCGTGCCCAACGGAAGAGCGCACCGCGCACACAGGCAAGGTGTCGGGGCTCGTCTACGACCGCTTCGGCGATTTCGAGGGGTTCGTGCTGCTGGATCTCTGCGGGGTGGAGCACCGCTATCACGCCCGAGAGCATGCCGTGGAAAGGATCGTGCGCAGTGCCTGGACCGAGCGCTCGGTGATTACGGTATTTTCGCCCCGCCATGACCCGCAGGAGCCGGCGGCGATCGTAGTACAGAGTGCGCCGGAGCCGTTCCAGCACTGAGGGGCAGCAGGTTCGAGGCGATCGCAGCCGGCAATATTGGAGCCGGCTCGAGGCGCAAGGTTGTGATGCGTTTCGGACCAGTGCGGATTTGACATAACAGCCGGATGTCAACCTCGAAGCGGAACCGAGGGACCGGCGGGCGTCAGTCAGTGCCAACCAGGCGAAGGGTGGCAAAGCGGCCGCTGTGGAGTTGCGACGATCATCCGCTGCGGGCCGGCAAGCGGTTCTCGATTCAGCTATCGGTCCGGGTTCGGCCATGAGGCGTCATTCGCCCGCACCGTTGCTCGGACGTTCAGATGTCGGATCCACCCACCAAGCGGCCTTTCAATTTGCGAGGACGAACGGTGCTTCATCGGCCTTATGGAAAGCTTCGCATAAGGCCGATTATGCCAAGTCGTTGATTATGGAAAGTAGCTGTGCTGGTCGGCGGCACGAACCGGTAATCACAGGGTGTGGCGGCAGGTGACGCCCCACGAACTCGACATAATCTCAGCGATGATCTGGAGTAACGGTTCCACCTGAGGGGACCGTTATGAAGCCAACCCGTTTGTACCCGGCCAAGTCCAACGCGCCGTCTTTTGCATCATTCCCACCGCACATTACTGCCGAATTGCATCGCTACGAGGCATATCTGCGCGATGTACGGGGACTGGCAGCCGAGACCCGTAAGAACCGACTTCGTGTTGTCGGCTTGCTCTTGCGAGACAGATTCGAGCGGTGCGCTATCGACTTCAGAAAGGTGCGCCCCGACGATGTTCGCCAGTTTCTTTCGGCGCAGTTGAGAGCAGGCGGCTCGGCTTCTTATGCCTCCCATCTGGCAGCAACGTTACGTAGTTATCTGCGTTACCGGACCGTTTGCGGAGACCAACCCGGCAAGCTCTCCACCGTCATTCTGAATCCGGTCCACTGGAAGCTGGCATCCCTGCCACGTGCGCTCAAGCCAGAAGAAGTTATCCGCCTCCTGGGCGCCGTTGCAGGCGCTCGGCGCTGGCCGAAGCGTAGCTATGCGATGGTCCGGCTGGCACTGGACATGGGGTTGCGTTCTGGCGAGATCGCACATCTCATGATCCGCGACATCGACTGGCGCGAAGGCACCGTGACGTTGAGAGGCACGAAGTCGCTGCGCCAGGACGTCATGCCGTTGCCGATGGCATGCGGGCAGGCGCTGGCTGACTATCTGCAACACGAACGTCCAGCGACCAGCCACCCGGCCCTCTTTGTCCGGCGAGTAGCAGGGCGAGACCAGCCCGTTACCTCGACGGCGGTCCAGAAGGTGATCAAGCGGGCCTGCAGTCGTAGCGGTCTGCTGCACTCCAGTGCCCACGCACTTCGGCATACCCTGGCCTGTCGCCTCGTCGAGAACGGCAGCTCGCTCAAGGAAGTGGCTGACCTGCTGCGTCACCGGTCGCTCAATACCACCCTGATCTACGCCAAGCTAGACACGCCGAAGCTGTCGGCAGTCGCTCTGCCGTGGCCGGGGAGTCAATCATGAGCGCGCGCATCAGCTTGCAGCAGCGGATCGACGACTACTTCGTCGAGAGGCGCTCCCTGGGATTTGAGTTGCGCTCGCGGGACACGCTCCTAGCCAGTTTCGCCCGTTACGCCGCCGATCGGCATCACCGTGGCCCACTTACGGCCGACCTCATGACGGATTGGGCCCGGCAGGATAAATGGCACCGTGACACGCCGGCGACCTGGGCGGCCCGGTTGGCGATAGTTCGCCACTTCGCCCGCTACCTGAAGCAGTTCGAACCGGATACCGAAATCCCGGAGGAAGCGGTGTTCGGTCCTGAGCGGGGACGTGTTGCCCCGCATATCTTCCATGAGGACGAAATCGTTGCGTTGCTGGCGGCGGCCTGCCGGCTCGATCCAAAGGGAAGTCTCCGGCCAGTTACCTACGAGACCTTGTTCGGCCTGATGGCCTCGACTGGCCTGCGGGTCTCCGAGGCCATTCATTTGCGCGATGCCGACGTCGACCTCAAGCGTGGGATGCTGACCATTCGACAGACCAAGTTCGCCAAGTCGCGAGAACTGCCGATCCATCCGGGCACCGTTGCCGCGTTAAGGCGCTACCGACGGCAACGCATTCAGCAGATTGCCAATACCCCTGACATGTCGTTTCTGATCAGCAGTCGTGGTCGGCGACTGGGACAGCCCCTTGGAGAGCGACAGGCTCATCGTGTCTTCAACTCGCTACGTGATAGCCTTGGCTGGGTGAACCGCGGCGCTCATACGGCGCCACGGCTTCATGATCTGCGGCATACCTTCGCCGTGCGACGCATGATGCTCTGGCATGCCGAGGGTACCGACATCGATCAGATGATGCTGGCGCTGTCGACCTACATGGGTCATGCCGAGATCTTCTATACGTACTGGTATCTGACGGCTGTTCCGGAATTGATGGCCTTGGCCGGCGGCAAGTTTGAGCGTTTCGCCGATCTCGCCGGAGACGGCAATGTATAGGCAAACTAAGACAGCGCCTTCGTTTGCCGCGCTCGTGCAAGCCTGGTTCGCCGAATACCTGACCCAGCAGCGGGCACTCAGCGAGCAAACCATTGCAGCCTATCGCGATAGCTTCGTACTCTTCCTTGACTTCGTAGAGGCGAGCCTGGGCAAGCCGCCAGCCACGATGGCACTCGCCGATATGACGCCGGAACTGATCATGGCCTTCCTCGATCACCTTGAACGTCAAAGGCACAATTGTGTACGCACGCGCAATGCACGTCTGGCAGCGCTGCGGTCGTTCCTGAAGTTTGCCGCGCACCGCGATGTCGCGTCGTTACAAGCGATTGAGCGCGCCTTGGGCGTTCCGCTCAAGCGCTTCGAGCGCCCGATATTTAGCTATCTGTCGCGCGAGGAGATGCTAACGGTGATCGGTACGCCCGGCGGTTCCTGGCTGAGCCAACGCGATCACCTTCTGTTCCTGCTGATGTACAACACCGGAGCGCGCGTCTCGGAGATTACCGGGGTGAAAGTCGCGGATGTGGTCCTTGATGACAGTTCTGCCTGCATTCATTTGCGCGGCAAAGGACGCAAGCAGCGCAGTGTGCCGCTTTGGCGCTCTACCGTGAAGGCGGCACGGGCATGGTTGCGGGTCAATCCGGAATTCCAGCCGACATCGCCACTGCTTCCGAATCGGAACGGTCACGCAATGACGAGAGCCAATGTTGCGTTGAGGCTGACGTTGGCTGCCAGGAACGCAGCCCGTTCCTCTCCCGGCCTGGCAGAGCGACACGTATCGCCCCATACCATCCGACACACCACGGCCATGCACCTACTACAGGCTGGCGTCGACATCAGCGTAATCGCGTTGTGGCTCGGACATGAGAGCCCCGTCACGACACACCATTACGTCGAAGCCGACCTGAACATGAAGGAACGTGCGCTTGCCAGGCTTCACGAACCAGGCAGCAAGGTCCCGCGCTATCGGGCACCTGACTCGCTGCTCAACTTCCTGAAGGCGCTGTGATTATGCAAAGGCCGGAATTCGTGCTTGCCCGCTTTCCATCAGCTCTCGACGCGAGTTCCGACCTGCTACTTTCCATAATCAACGACTTGGCATAATCGGCCTTTGCGGACGCTGGAGCGGCTCGGCTTCTATGTCAGCGGTGGGGCCAATTGCCGACGGTCACACCGCCCGCCAGCCGAACGGCGGCTCCTGCGTTCGGTGAACTCCTAGTTCCAGCTCAACTCGCTTTTCACACTCGTCCTCAACGATCGTTGGGTGCCGACGGAACCTTCAGCATACTGTCGCGAAGCAATGCAATTACAAGTATTTTCGTCATATAATTTGCGACGCGGTGCGGTGCCATGCGTTCAAACTCGCGGTGGCCGCAAGCATCTCTATATCGGGGACCTGAGTGGATAATAACATTTACGATAGACCAAATTTTCGCCGCAGCGCAGATATATTTCGCTTGATCGCCAAGATCAGAAATGAAAACAAAAGAAATGTTCTTCGTGGCTACTACTCGAAATCCAATGTCAGTTCTGACGAAATAGCGACAATCCGTCAGGGAAATTCTCTTTTCGACAGTATGACTGTTGGGGCCATACTCAAGGGCCCTGGCGGTTTATTGGAGCGCACGCTCATAAAGAAGAAAGCCAGTAAAGATTTATATCGCCTCACGAGTTTCCCTCCTATCGACTGGCAAAGCGAACTTTGCTACACCATTGGATACCTGAACGCGTGGACCGACTCTATCGTTGAAATAATTGGCTACGTCAGAAAGCTCAGATTTCTGGAAAAGATCGACCGGGACGAGGCGTTGCATGTCTTGCACGAACTGTCAAAAAATTTTGGTGCTTCGAATTACCTGTCATACAAGTTGGCATACCTGCGAAGTGCTTTTTCGTTGACCGCCAGTCAACTGAGAGTCGTAGCGGGAATTGAGCGCGAAATCGAACATCGCAACAATGTTGGGATGCATTTTAGCGCGCTCGAAAATATCAGCTCCAAAATCTCGCTCTTTGTGGTTGCTCAGCGTCGCGTCAGCGGACTCGTTGCCAAGGTAAAAGGGGAATTTAGGCGTTCTTTGGCTTTAAGCAACTTCATTCCAACGCCCCTGAGTAGTGAGGATTTGCCAGCGTTCTTGCTTCGCGCGACTGAATCATCGCTAATCGACACTGTTTATGCGACTCTCATTATTCTAAACCTTGGTGAAATTTTTGCGACAGTACAGCGTGAGATTTATAATCGTCTCGATCCGAACCTAGCAGCGATAATCGAAGATTTCGCTCAGGACACCGAGGCGCATAACAATGGCGAGGTGGTGACAGAATACTATCGTGAGCAAAATCCCGAAAATGAGGCCTCGCTAAATCTCTATCGCGTCGCATCCGCGTTTCTGGAGCGCCCTAAATTTGCACAATTTAGAAATAAATTGGACCGTGTTTTCGGTGCAAGGCTGCTTGCTGAAATCATTGGCGAAAAATCTCGTAGGCAGGCCGAGTCATTTGATAACAAAAACTTATTGTTGATGGCGAATAACGCTCGGGTCGAAGAACTGAGCGAAGTGGCCCTTGACGCATTCTCTCGAACGTACCTGTTTTTGCGATTTGTCGGAGACAAATTAAACATTTTGCAATTGTCAAAAACGGACATTAAAATAATTTTAGAAAAAACGCTTGGCTTGCAGACCTTGCTGGCGGAAGACGAGATTCGCGCGCTCTACCTTGCGGCACCATCGGAAGCGCGGAGTCTAGTGACTGTTTTGGCCTTAGCGTTATTTAAGGCAAAGTCTATCGACCCAGACGTAGATTTTGAATTTAGAACTGACTTCATTTCTCATGTAAAGACAGAGCATGGCGGTTCAATTCTCAGGTTTATCGAAGACTTGCTAACAGACTCGCCGCACGTCGCGATCTATATAGTTAGCTCGTTGGATGAGGTAACGTTAGAAAAGATGTACACGTTGGTGGCTAATGCATCACAGGCTGCACAAACCAGAGGTGACATACTTCGAGCGGTGGGAAATAAACTCGGCATGCTGGAATACATCATCGAGGCCGACGCTATTTCGACAAGAACGCAGTTGTCGAAGTTGCAAAAATACTTTGATAGTAGCCGAATGTATGTCGACAGTGTAGCCATGAAAAAATGGCTTGACAGTAACCCTACTGTGGCGACGGAGCAATATCGCTCACTGTATCCAGAATGGAAAGCACGCATATCATCACTGGATAGTACGGATCCAGAACGCACCATATTGCTCATCGAATTGTTCGATGAGTATGACTACCTAATTGAGCAGATCGCTAAAGATGCATTCGAGCAGTTTTGTTTAAATGCCGAGTTTGGAATTCAATCTTACTTAGGCCGAAGAATTTGACATAATACACTCGACGGCGTGACTACTGATACCGTAGATGCGGTCCTCCGAAAAACTGAATTTTCGGTAATTATGTCGAATCCATACATGCGAAAGGTTGTCGCGTCCTGGATGAATGCTTATAAGGAGTTAGTTGATAGATTACGAAGGGAGCACTTACAATTTAGATCCAATGGATCACTTTTCAGTGCTGATTTGGATACTGACGATATCGCCACCCAAGAGAATCTTCGAAATCTATCGAGCGCTTTGCGCGCGGCGGGCGGGAGCGAATTGCTTAACGATCTTGTCGTGGCTTTTTGCTGGAAGCAGATCGCGCCACAGTTGGAAAATGCGGCGCGGTTCATCAGAACGAAGATGCTCCAAGAAGCCACCTCTTTGCTTGACAAATGTTTTTCCGGCACACTTAGTATTATCGAAACACAAATGAAACTCGAGTTGCATGATGCTGTCAATGAGGTGTTTAAGAAGGTGGCGGATTGGTTTCAGGTGCCCCAGACAGGTTTTGTCTCCGCGTCCGTACCCGATCTATGCCAAATCATCGCTCTTGAGTTAAATCGCCACAACGACATGAAGTTCTCAGGGAATGCCCTGGACCATAAATTCACCGGAATCTCGGTTCACAGGATATACGACTGCTTAGCTGCACTTCTTAAGAATGCTCAAAAACACGGGGAAAAGGACAGTGAGGTCACTGTGAACGTTTGCTCGGAACACTCAAGTCCATCTTCTGTTCTCGAATATCTTTCCGTTGACATTACATCGACGGTCCCGGGCGACGAGTTCATTCGATGTAAAGAGCGAATCCAAAAGGCTATTGAATCTGCTGAGGCGGGGATCGATATGGTGACGGAAGGATATACCGGAATTAAGAAAGTAAAATTTATAACGCGGGTATCAGAGGGAATGCATACGGTCCAATATCGATCGTACGGCGATAAACGTCAACTTACATTGAGCTTTTCTATGCACGTTGAAATTGCGCAAGAGGTTTCTGCCGGAGTGGATTCTTGAATATCCTACTTGTGGAAGATGAGACTCATAAGCGCGATGAGATTCTGACTTGCGTTCGAGAGGTCTTTAAGGCTGATCCAGAGATCGTAGATGGCGTGAACAGCGCGGTGCTAAGTGTTTTGGAAAATGACTATGATCTTATCATTTTAGACATGGCACTCTCCACTTTTGGAGAAAGCGCGGAGGATATGCAAAAAGGTCACGATCAAGCTCAAGGGGGGATCGAAGTCCTTCGCGCGTTGAAACGAAAAGGTCAATCGCCTCACATCGTCATAGTCACGCAGTATCCAGATTTTTACATTGGCAGCACTAAGGTGAAATTAAAAAAATCTCCTGAGATAATTCGGGAAAAATACAATCAAAACGTGATCGGCGCAGTCCTTTACCACTACAAATCGAAGCAAACGCTTCAAGTGATTACCTCCATCTTGAGGAAATGCCGATGAAAGTCATGCTTATTGAAGACAATGATTCGAAGGCAAAGGCTATCTATTCTTACCTTCAAAAGAAGGGAGTCGTCGCGTCGAACATCGTTCGTGCGAAGAACATGACGGATTTTGCTGCGGGGCTTCAGTTTGACATCGGCTTGTTTATAATCGACCTCCAGTTGCCGAGTGTAGATAAGGGCGCTGCGACGCAAAATGGGAAGGCGATCCTCGAAACGATAGTCAAAGCGGGCAAAGCAAATGCGTTTTTGTTGGCTATTAGCTCATACCCGAATGATTTTCCCGATTTGAGAGAATTTTACGAGGCACGCGGATGCATTTTGGCTAATTATGCAAACACCAAGGGATGGCAGTCGACGCTTGATTCCATTATTATCCAACTTAATCGAAACGTCGATTTCGATTTCGTTGTGTTTTGTGCACTGCAAGAAGAAAGAAATCCATACGTGGCTCTACTTGAAGGACGGCAGGTCACGCGAGCAGGCATCGATTGTTTCGATGTTTCGATCGGAGCGAAGAACGGCACAGTCGTGCTAATGCCTAAAATGGGCTTGGTTAATGCCGCAATCACCGCGTCACTTTGTATCGAGCGCTTCAAACCAAGTGTGGTTGGTATGAGTGGGATTTGCGGAGGCTTCAAGGACCGTGCGGAAATGGGCCAACTATTGGTATCCAGCATGGCATACGAGTACCAGTCGGGTAAATGGACAGCCGACGGTTTCAGGCACGAGCCCTATCAAGTAGGAACCGATCCACAGTTACTACCCAGATTGCGAGCATTGCTCAATACCGACCAGCTTCTTGATGAATTGGAGGCTGGATTCCGTGGCGGGAAGCGCCCCACCACTCAGGTCAAACCTGATTTGAGCGTATTTACCAGCGGGTCTGCTGTTATAGCTGACCAAAGACATTTGGACCAAATTCAGGTCATCCATAGAAAAGTTGGCGCTTTGGATATGGAGATCTTTGCTGTGCACCAAGCGGCAGAGCTATCACCGCGGAGGCCCCCATGCATTTGCGCCAAGACAGTAGTGGATCTATGCAATTCCGGCAAAGATGATGACCTTCACTCTTACGGGTCATACATTTCCGCTAAGTTCATGCTAAAAGCGATCCACGACTTCTTTCGATAAAGCTAAAGGGTATCGAGGGGAAACTTCGCCGTCGCTTTGACTCCGTTTGCTCGAAGGCAGTAATCTTCGAGGTGCAGATACATGGTTTGTAAGCTATTGTGCGGCGGGTTCGCGGTGCAATAGTGCTCCTACGCTGCACGCGTAGGCGTTTCGGGCGATCGAGTCGATCACGTTCTTGTGAATGGGTGGCTGCTCAGCGAGCTACTGCAGCCACTCGAAGAAAAAAAGCTAACGAGCGCAATGGCCGATGACCCGCCGAGCGGCTGGCAGGAGTGAAAGGCCGCTGTAGTTTGGAAGCTGCCGAATATGTGCTGCTGGGTCCACCGTCGGCTCAGGGTCGGGCACCGCCGATCGCGACCGGCGGTGCTGAGCCCCCTCACAGAAGCGCCGGAGCCGTGCCTGGAACATGAATCCGTGCTCTGGCGCGACTTGACTGTAGATCGGCCCCGCCTAAAATGCTCGTGTCGATTCTTGCCGAGTGACAGCGGCGAAGAACGGCGTAACGTTGCCAAGGCTATTGCAAATCGAAGGCGCTAAGGGAGCGCGTGAAATTTCACGAAGCGTCGGCTCTTCTTGCAATATTCACGGCTGAAAACGGCCAGTACTTCCCGGCGCCGCCTCGAAGGTCAATACCCTTTCGTATAGAGCGTCAGATGGTTACTCACCGACGTTACACCCGGCACGCCCTTCGCCACTTCCGCGGCCTGCTGGATCTGAGGACCGTCCGACACGCTGCCGGATAATGTCACCACACCGCCGCGCGCCTTGACGAATACGTTCGACACGTTGAAGTTGGGCGCTTTCGACAACGCCTTGCGTACATCCCGAGCCAGCTTCTTGTCCGCTGGCGTCGCCTTGCCTGAACTTGCAGCCGGACCCGAGCCCATCGGCATAGCGTTGCTGGCTTGCGCGTAGACGTTCCACGTCAACGTCACGCATCCCACGACGACAAGCAGATTCACGACGTTCCATGCTTTCATGATTGCCTCTCTCGTTCCGCCTGGCAGATGGTGAGTCAAAGATAGCCAACATTCGGCTTCTAACAAAGCTGCCTGCAGGATTAAGGGAAAGCCCGTATCCAGACGCGCGCCCGCTGGCAGGCCGATCATCGGGCGAGTTCGCGAATGAGCAGCCGCAGTATCGCTGGCGAGGTTTCACCACACAGCCGAACGCGTGACGCATTGCAAGCCACCTCACCACGTGCACCATCAGCGTGCTGAAAGGTCACGCCTCAACGCGCTGCACGGAGGCGCCTGACTCCAGTACACATGGCAAGGAACGCTGAGCGCCGCAACTGGCGCGTGTTTGCGCTCCAGCTAGCGCCCGCGTGATATGACGCTCGTAGTCTTTTTATCGGACGTTGAAGCTGAGTACTTCGGGGCAGGCGGTCAAGGCTCTCCTTTTGACCGTCGTGCGCGCCTTGTGTGGCGCATAGACATCCGAGGGAACAGCCGCTACTTTGGAAGTTGCCGCTGCGGTCTTGCCAAGTCGAAGGGCAGAAGTGGCTCGCGTGCCGTCGATCGACGTCGGACAAAGATCGGCCCATCAAGCGTCATTCGGGAGTCAGGGCCTTCGGACGTTCGAACGTCGGATCCGCCCAGCAAACGGTCGTTCGTTGGGCGCAGATGAACGTTGCTTCATCAGTCTTTGCGGATGATCGTGGCGGTCCCGGCGACAGTCATGACGACGCGCTTGGAGAGACGATCAATGGTTTGCACAAAGCGGAATTGATTCGTCGCCGTACCCCATGGAAAGCGCGCGAATCCGTCGAGCTTGCCACGCTCGAATGGGTGGCCTGGTTCAATCACCATCGATCGATGGAACCCTTGGGCTTTATCTTGCCTGTGGAAGCGGAGGAAAACGATCACCGGCAAGCGAGCAGCAGCGCTGTCGCATCGGCATCACCTTGAACCAGACGGCGTCCACCGCCCCAAAAAAATCTCCGTCGGGTGGACGTCCCCTCGACGGCCCCACCTTCATCCTTCATTTCGCACCCAGATAAGCGCTGCTGCCAGCGGCGACCGGCCGCCCGATTCGAACCGTGCCCCGACGGCCCTACGGTCGGCCAGTCACGCGCTGCACCATCGCGTAGAGCACCGACATCTGCAAGCCGCTCTTGAGTGCGTAGTTCGAGTCGTACTGATTGGAGTAGCCCCACCAGTCGAAGCATGCATTCGGGTTCGTCGGCCCTGGCGCAGACGACGCGATCGTGTCGGGATACACGACCACGAGTTTGTTTGTGTCGGCCCATTCATTGATGCCGGCCTCGGTGACCCAGCGGTTTCCAATAAGTGATGCCTCCTGCAGGCAGCCGTGGAGGGCAAGCACGAATCCGCACTTGTTCCCTTGCGCGCAGGCTTTGGGAACAAAAACGCTCCCAGTTGAACTCATCGAAACGTTTGGCGACGCCCCGAACTCCGTCTGATCGAATGAAGACAGCGTACCCGACAGCTTTCCGTTGTTGCGCGGATTCAATGGACCGAGGAACATCGTCAGCCACGTTTCTACTGAATCGTAGACTGCGCCATTTGCCAGGCAGCGCACCATGTAGGGACTCCCGAGCGTGCCGCATGCAAGTTCGCCGTCAGGCGATTCCCAGCCGTGCTCGGCGGGATAGGCATTGTCAAAGTGAACATTGGCCCCATAACGTCGGTATTCCGAGTTGAGGTCGGCCATCTCGAGCGGATTGACGACCTGGTCCTGCGTGCCGGACCAGAGGTAGACGGGCTGTTCACGCAGATTCGTCGCCGGGTCGATGGTACCGAGGGACGATTGCGCGTCCAGATACGCCTCGGATTCCGTAAGCATGCTGTTGTACGACGCCCGATTCGACGGAAGCGTTAAGCCGCCACAGTTTGCCAAAGCTGACGCTGCTCCCCCGGCGCCGGCACACCAGTACACCCCGCCCGCGTAGACAGCGGCCCCTTTGAAGGTCGAGGAGTGAGCAACGTGCATCTGCACCGCCGCGAAACCGCCAGACGAAATACCCGCGACGAAGACCTTCGTCGGGTCGATCCGATAGCGCTGAAGTTTTACGATCGTGGACGCGCCCGATCCACCGTCCGCGGTCGGGCTCCCGGTGGCGGCTAACGCCTTCGCCTGTGCCGGCGCACCGGCATGCGTACTGACCGAATCGCCACCACCCCCGCACCCGGCGAGGCCGATCGCTAACACAGCTGCCGACGCTAACCGTAGGCCTAACGCCATCGTCATCATTGTCGTCTCCTCGTCGGAGCGGAATAAAACTAGTAACACCGCTACCGCCCGTCGAACTGCCGGCCGTTTCAGCTTCCGCCTAAGACTCGCTAACGCAAGTCATCAATAAAGCGCGAACAGACGATTGCGGCGTGCGATGCGAGCGACGATATTTAGCAACAATCGCTCCTGCAGCGCTTGTAATCGTAAGCCTTATCAGCATGACGCTTGTTGGGACGGCTGGCCAAGCCAACAGTCCTCTTGCGTTAGCCGATCTAAGCGAATGGCCGTTGCACCCTTGAAGGCTGCCGTTGATTTCGCGCCGACTTGAAGGGCCGCAGTGGGTCCAGCTTGTGTGAAAACGCACGCTGATCGCCTAAACTGAAGTAACGCATTCAGGTCGGACGGGCACATGAAGCGATTCGTTGAAGGCAAAGACCGCACGCAAGCTGTCTTGCTGCCCGAGTATCTTGAGGACTATGTGTCCGAGGACAATCCAGTGCGCGTAGTCGACGTCTTTGTCGATGAGCTTGATCTTCATGAGCTCGGCTTTGAGGGAGCCGCTCCCGCAACGACCGGGCGCCCCTCATATCATCCATCCGTACTGCTCAAGATCTATATCTACGGCTACCTGAACCGCATTCAGTCGAGTCGGCGTCTGGAGCGTGAGACTCAGCGCAACATTGAACTCATGTGGCTAACAGGCCGCCTTTCTCCGGATTTCAAGACCATTGCCGACTTCCGCCGTGACAACGGCAAAGCGATCCGCAATGTATGCCGGCAATTCATCGTGTTGTGCCGTAACCTGGACCTGTTCACAAAGTCGATTGTGGCCATTGACGGCAGCAAGTTCAAAGCCGTCAACAATCGTGATCGCAACTTCACGAGCGGTAAGGTCCGGGCACGCATGCAGCAGATTGATGAGAGCATCGCGCGTTACCTTGCGGCGATGGAAACAGCGGACCGGACGCAATCCGATGTCGCCGAGGCGAAGACGAGCCGCATCAGCGACAAGATCAAGAAGCTCAGGCAGCAGATGCAAGGCCTGAAGGCAATGGAGCAGCGACTGCGCGACTCACCCGATGGACAGGTCTCGTTGACTGATCCGGACGCGCGCTCCATGGCCACCAGCGGTCGGGGAACAGGGATGGTTGGCTACAACGTTCAGACCGCTGTTGATGCCACGTCGCATCTGATCGTGGCACACGAGGTCACCAATCTTGGCAATGATTGTAACCAGCTGACGAACATAGCCACGCAGGCGCGAGCCGCTACCGGCATCGAAAATCTGACCGTTGTTGCTGACCGGGGTTACTTCAAGGGCGAGGAAATTCTGCAATGCGATAAGGCGGGTTTTACGGCCTTCGTTCCCAAACCACTAACGTCGGGCAGTAAAGCAGATGGGTACTTCGGCAAGCAGGACTTTGTCTACGTTGCCGAAGATGATGAGTACCGTTGCCCAGCGCAACAGCGGCTCACCTGGCGTTTCACAAACATCGAGCACGGCATGACGCTGCATTGCTACTCAAGTTCGGCTTGTGTTACCTGCGCAATCAGAAAGCAATGCACATCCGGAAAGCAGGCCCGCCGGATAAAGCGCTGGGAGCATGAGGGCGTAGTCGAGGCGATGCAGCAGCGACTTCACCAGAGGCCGGAAATGATGCGCATACGCCGTCAGACCGTGGAGCATCCGTTTGGCACGCTCAAGTTCTGGATGGGCGCTGCGCACTTCCTGATGAAGACCCGCGAGCATGTCAGCACGGAGATGAGTCTGCATGTGCTCGCATACAATCTCAAGCGCGTCATGGCGATCTTGGGTACTGCGGCGTTAATGCAAAAGATGAGGGCCTGAGGAGAGGCCTTACATCAAACAGGCTGCACCGCGGCGAGCCGGAGAGATTCTGGGCTCGTCGACGAATCTTCGCATTCTGACCGGCCTGAACGTCCTCCAGCCATGCAGCGGGTTAAAACAGCCGGCAATGGCCGTGGTCGACGCCGCGAAGTCGTAGAGCCACATCGGTTCGCGTTTTTACACAGCCTTATATGGACACCGCCCGGTTTGCCAAGTTGATCTTGATGTGACGCCGTAAAGAGGTATCGGCTGCGGTCTTATATTCGGCTTTCCGCAAGCCGAAGCCGCGAGCCCTGATGGAATGCGCCAAGAACGTCCTCATCTGGGCCGCGTGCTACAGGCACAAGGCTGTGTTCAGGTTTGCGTTCTTGCGGTCCGACCTGTTTTGCCATCACATGGAATCAATCTTAGCAACCTACCAATTTCTCAACGTTCCAAGTCTGATACTGCTACGCAGCTCTCACACTGACGTGATTCTTTTCGTAACTGCTCTCGTGGGCTAGTATGGCCCAAGCAATTCGCGCCATCTTATTTGCAAGAGCCACGGCTACTACGTTGCCAGGTCGCCGCTCTTGAATTCCTTTCTGCCAAGCAGTTGGTACCTTGGCGTGACACAGGACGGAGCGCGCCCCGTGAATCAGCAGCGTGCGCAGGTATGGGTCCCCTCGCTTTGAGATCGAGCCCAATCTAACCTTGCCGCCCGTACCGTTTTGTCGAGGAACAAGCCCGAGAAATGCAGCGAACTCACGTCCCGACTTGAACGTCTTGGCATCTCCAACTGTTGCGACCAAAGCGGTGGCGGTGAGTCTGCCGATGCCCGGCACTTCGGAGATTGCGCGACACGCCGCTTCCTGTTTCTGCCAGGCACCGATGCGCTTCTCGAGTTGACTGATATCGTCCTCAAACGCGTTGATACGTCGTAGCTGATCTTGCAGATTAAGGACGATCGGTCGTGGCAACGTGTCCTCTAACTCTGCCATGCGTTCGCGGATTTCAGTGAGTCCTGCCAATCGTCCGGCCCGAAACGTCGCGCCGAATTCGTAGAGCAACCCACGTAGCTGATTCACCTGCATCGTCCGAAACTTGACGAGCAACGAGCGCATGCGGTGCAGGCTCAGCATCGTTTGCTGATCTTCTGTCTTTGCAGCAACCGTGCGCATCCCGGGTTGCTGTACAGCCGTCCAAATCGCCCGAGCGTCCGCTGCGTCGGTCTTGTTCGTTTGTACGAATGGCCGAATAAATTGTGCATGTAGTAGCACGACCTCGTGCCCCAGCGCCCGAATCTTACGCGCCCACCAGTGAGCACTTCCGCAAGCCTCAAGCGCCACTCGACCTGCTGGGCGTTGCGCGAAAAACGCGATTAGATCGTCGCGTCCAAACCGGCGATTGGCTATCTCACCAGTTTGTGCGTCGACCCAGTACATCTGGAACACCCGCTTTGCAACATCCAGTCCATATGTCGTAGCATTCATTTAGGGCCTCCGTTCCTCAGTGGTTGTGTCGCAGCTCCACTTTGGCACGTTGATGCCGTTCGGTTCTGGAGGCCCTCAATGTGCCCACCTCCCCGAAGGGAGGGCGGTGTCCATTCCATCTGGGTCGACTTGCGACGATCATCCGCTGCGGGCCGGCAAGCGGTGCTCAATTCAGCTATCGGTCCGGGTTCGGCCACAACCGGCCGTTCGACATCGCTGGCTGGATCGCTGACAATGCGGCTGTGGACGACGTCGAGATCGAAAGAATGGATAAGCATCGAGCGTTTTTGCTGCCGTTCGGAATCGACCTAAGGGTTGAAGACGGAATCGCAAGTATCGAATCCAACTTGCCGGAAGCGCTACCTAGCTTTAGCGATCCCATGGAAAACGGGCGCATCGTCGGGGTTATTGAAGGCGTCGAGCAATTGTTGCTTTCGCTCGCGCGTGTCGGTATCGATTTGTCCAATCCGCAGTTCGCGCAGGCAATCCACGATTGCGTAGCCAACCTTCATTCAGCCTGATCGGCAAACTGCCGTGTCCGGCCAGTTCCAGCCATTCGACACATCATCCTGAATCGCTGACAATCAAGTGATCCCCGACTCAATGAATGGTTCAGCCTTATGAAAATCGCAGCCCTCTCCGACATTCACGGCAATCTGGCGGCATTAGATGCTGTGTTGGATGACGCCCACCGGCAGGGCGCCGACGTGATCGTCAACCTCGGCGATATTTTTTCCGGCGCCCTCTATCCATGTCAAACGGCGGATCGGTTGAAGCCTCTTGGGCTGCCCACGATTAGGGGGAACCATGAAAGACAACTCCTTTCCAACGATCTGTCTCGAATGGGCCTGTCGGACCGCTTTGCCCGGGGCTCTCTACGGGACGATCAACTGGCTTGGATACGCGATTTGCCGGCAACACTGAAAGTTGTCGAAGACGTGTTGCTTGTGCACGGCACGCCGGAAAGCGATTTGAGCTACTTCCTCGATACTGTGACAGAACACGGTTGCCGGGTCGCGACGGTCGATGAGGTCGAAAGCCGTGCTGGCAACACCAACGCGACATTGATTCTCTGTGGACACACGCATCTGCAACGATCGATGAGACTCGATGACGGGCGTCTGATCGTAAATCCCGGCAGTGTTGGATTGCAAGCATACGAGGACAGCCTCCCGTTTCCACACCGTATGGAAATGGGGTCCCCGCACGCTCGTTATGCCCTCGTCACGAGGACTGCGCCGGGATGGGACGTCGACTTTCGGGCCGTCGAATATGACTGGCATGAGGCTGCGAATGTAGCCGCACTGAACGGACGGCCTGATTGGGAAACTGCCCTTCGAACTGGATATTGTTGAAAGTGTTCGCGCGGTTTCAGTGTGGGATGTCCGCTTTCGGGAAAGGCCACCGTCGCTAGTGGGTCGAGTACCGGCGATCGTAGTCTTAACAGATTCGACTGCATGCTGATTGCATCAGACAGTGGTCGACCGCTTCCGGCCACTCGACTTGGATGCTCCGATCGCTGACAATCTGTCTTGCATTCAAGAATAGATCTGCGATATGACTGTACATTTCGCGAAGATGCATGCGCACGGCGACGACTTCGTTATTTTCGACATGCGCGGCAAAGCCAACCCGATAACGAGCGAAGTAGCTCGCAGGTTGGGTGATCGATATCGAGCAATCGGATTCAATCAGCTTGCCGTCATCCTTGACTGCGACGACGCAGCGGCGCATTTACTGTTCTGGAATGCCGACGGTTCCATGCTTGATACCTGCGGCAGCGCAACCCGTGGCGTCGCGGATATGCTCATGCGCGAATCAAACAGGCCCTGCCTCGTGCTGAGAACGAATCGCGGCTTGGTCACCTGTACGCGGGACCTAGATCAACGCGTATCGGTCGATATGGGGACGCCTTTTAATTGGCAGGATATTCCCCTCACTGAGGAATTGGACACCATCGCGCTACCCCTCTCCGGCGGCCCCACGGCTTGCAGCATGGGCAATCCGCATTGCACTTTTTTCGTTGAGAATTTGGAGTCTGTGAACGTGGCAGCTATTGGGCCGATGATCGAGACGAACCCGCTTTTCCGCGATAAGACCAATGTGCACTTCGTTCAGGTCATTGATCGTGGTCGCATCCGCTTGCGCATTTGGGAGCGTCAACAATCAGCGCTCAGTGCATAACGACTGTCAGTTGGCAGTCTGCAACATTTGCCAAGTTAAGGTCGAGCAAGCTTCTGCGAAAATGACGACCGGATGCGAGCCGGAACGGACACGAGCCGGCCGCCGGTCCCCAGGAGCGGCCGCCACCTGGAATCCTTATTGTGCATCGAGTTCTATTGCGACTTTACCAAAGTGCGACGCGCCCTCGAGAAATCGATAGGCGGCAGGGGCGTCATCGAAATCGAACGTCCGGTCAATGACAGGTTTGATTCCCGTTTCCGCGATCGCGCGAACCGCATCGGCGAGATTCGCCGTCGAACCAGTATTGTTCCCGACGATACGCAATGTCTTCAGATTGATAGGCAAGACGGGAATCATCAGATCTATTTCGCTGGCAAAACCCACTACAAAGATGGTCCCCGCGACGGCTGCCGCATTAAGTGAGCGGGGAAAGGTAGCTGCGCCAATCGTTTCGACGATCAGGTCCGCGCCAGCGCCAGAAGTTTCCGAGAGGACGACCTCGTCCCATTCCGGCGTCGACCTGTAATTGATCGTTACGTCTGCGCCCAGCTTGCGAGCGCGCTCCAGTTTCTCGTCCGATGACGACGTAATGATGACGCGTGCGCCCGCTGCTTTCGCGAACTGCAGCGCGAACAGACTTACGCCGCCTGTTCCCAGCAGCACGACGATAGACCCTGGCCGGACGTTGCCAGCGAGCATCGCGTTCGACGCGGTCGTGGCCGCGATTGGCAGGCTGGCTCCTTGCACAAACTGCATCCGCTCCGGGATGCGAACAAGAGAGGTGGCCGGCACGACCGCGTAGTCCGCGAGCGAACCCGGCATGGTGACGCCTCGCAACCGCTCCGACGCGGCACGCGTAATGGGACCCGAGACCCAGTCCACCATCAGACCCGGCACGACCCTGTCACCCACCGACCATCCTTTGACCCGGCTGCCGATTTCGACGATTTCTCCCGCGCCGTCCGTGCCTGGAATGAACGAAGGCATGCCAGCGTTTCCGAACCGCCCCGACACCACCATCAGGTCTAGGTAATTCAGGCTCGCGGCCAGCAGACGGATAAGGACTTCGTCCGCTTCACCTTTCCCGCAAACCAGCGAGAAAAAAAAGCCCGCGGTTCCAGACGGGAACGCGCGGGGCGGTATCGAGAAGATGGCGTTGCATTCAGGCATTGAAGCCAAGGCGGAACTGATCACCAGCTGCAGGTGCAGCACGTCTCGATGCGGCTGCCATCCAGCGATTCATTTCGGCCGCACGGTGCGCAATGGTGTTCGGGATCCCAGCCTGCCGTGCTTTCACACGCGCAGAAAAATCGGCCGCCATCGAGTCCACACTCGCCACCCAGGGATACATCTTGACGCGGGCAAGCGCCGGTCCTTTGACCCCGAACAGATGGACGCGCACCCCTGCTGGAAGACGTCCCTCGAGCCCCTCCAATATGGCGAAAAGTCCATGCCGTGGATCGGTCAGGTGCCGTCGACAGACGGAGCCCAGACCAATCAGGGTCGGGGGCGCGATCCAGGGCATCCAGCGTTCCCACACCTGCATCATGAGATCGATGCTGCGCCGGTAATCGTCGACGGTCCACCCCTGTGCGACAGGTACGGGGATGCGAACCATGTTCTGCACAGCATTCGCATTCATCGTTCGAGCCAGTTGGTCCTGCCACGCATACACGACCCGAAGCATGCCCTCAAGCAGCGTCGCCGTCGCGTTGATGCGATAGTTGATCGCCGCCTGATCGGCGGAGACCTCGGGCTCACAGCACATATCGGGCTGAGCGACCCACGTCGCCCCGGAAAAGGCGGCGAGTTCGACAAATTGCTCCATCGTCCAAGGATATACGCCGGCGATGCCGCGCTGCCGGCCTTTCATCTGGAAGAGCCGCATGGCGGTGAACCCCGCGCTGTCCAGGGCAAAATCGATTTCCGTAAGGTCCGTCGCTTCAGGAACGCGGAAGCGCCCCGTTTTGGGATTCCAGAAAGCAGAAGCGGAAACCATCCCCGCGTATGCTTCGTTGAATGCGTGATATGCCAGGCGGCCGCCGCTGTGCGGGATGCCGACACGGACAAGCAGGCCCTCGGCTACATTGGCGTTACGCTGGTGAACCGGCATTGCGATATCAGATGCTTCACGGTACATGTGAGCCACTCCCATGGTAAGCGCGGAGCAGCCCCTTGCGGGGCGTGCCCCGCAAGGGTGAATGTGACCGCTACGCGGCCATCGAGAAAAGATCGAACTGTTGCTGCACTTCCTTCACGGCATTGCTGATTAGGTACTGATCGATTTCCGCCGGCGTCAGGTTCAGACGCTCAGCGAGTCGTGCGAAATACTGCCCGCGCACCGCCATCTCCTGATATCGCTGCGCCTTGCCCCTAGGCAGTGTCAGGATCGTTTCGTTGAGCCAGAAGCGTGCCGATTCGATGCCTGCGTTGGCCTGCACGCGCGCATACCACGCGGGATCAAACGAGCAGGTGACAAACTCACAGGCTCTTTCGGCATCGACGTCGAGGTGATCGCTTTGCTCGAAATACACAACGCGTTCGCCAGCAGTCGTCTGTGCATGGGCGGACACGCGACCCGGATGCCGGTAGCGATTCCACTGCTCCGCGGCAAAATCGCGCAAACCTTCGGCTGGCGCATCTGCGTTGAACTGACCGACGTGGAACCATCCGTGATTCGTGATTGGCACCTTTGGAAACGTGTCAACTTTGGGGATGCGGTAGCGGCGCCCCAGTCTGTGGACTTCGTACCAGGTGGACACCGCCGGAAACGCATGCGGTGCGTAGTGGTGCATGGACAGCATGAAGTCGATCGCGACCAGTTGCGCCGGCGTGATCATCTCGAACTGCACGTCGCAGAGGTCACGGTTCTCTGGCGTGTCCGGGATCCGGCCAGCGGCGAGATCCGCATCGTGCTGTTCGGCGCGCTCGATTTCGAGCGCGTCAAGCGTGAGCAGATAGCGCAACAGATTCATGCGCTCCCCAAACGACAGCACATCGGGCTGCACACGCACATATCCGGCAGGACTCAGCGACCGACCCACCAGCTCGCGGCGCTTCAGATCCCATTGCGTCGCGAGCAGGTAATTGCGGAAATCGTTGAGGCCCGCCATGTACGCATGCTCGGGCTCACGGATCACGGATTCGAGCGACTTGTCGCGGTCGCCGACGACGCAACAGAACACGCAGCCGAATCGCGAACTGCACGCCGTGCGTTGCCCACTTTCACCGAGGACGACCCCGCACATGCCATCGTTTCCGGCGCGGTAAAGCTCCGACAGACGTTCGATCGACCGCACCGAGAACGCGCAGGGAAACGGGCGCTTCTCTTCGTCGGCAAACATAGTCAGCATGATCCAGACGTCATCGACCGACCAGTCGCGTAACGGCGAGATAGTCAGCGCACTGTTGACGTCGCGCGTGCGTGCAATCGCGCTTTCCCCCCGCACCAGCATGGCAGCGCCGCGTGAGGCACTTTCAGCGATGCGATTGCCGAGGACGGTGCAGATCTCGCGATCGCCCCGGGCCATAGCATCTCGCTCGAGCGCCGCGCGCAACCGCCCCTGAGGGATCAGCTTCCAGTCCGTGGCACATGCTCTGATGCGCTTGCCATCGCGCACGCCGTTTTCGACGGTGCGCACCAGCGTGCCGCGGCCAATGGTAGAGACGACAAACTGCATCGCGAGCGACGGCGTGGCAATGTGTGCCGTCACGCCGAGACCGTACGCGGCCGCGTAATCGTCAACCTCCTCCAGCATCGTCTCGATATGTCGCGCAAGGCTGCTGTTCTCGATGGTCGTATTGGCCGAAGAAATGTAGTGCGCGGGTTGAGCATGACCCACTTCGGCGACGCGGCGAACGGCTTCGAGCATCAGAATCGTCGCGCACGTAGAGTCCTTGCCGCTTGCGGTGCCGCACAACGGATGGCCCGCGCGGATCAGGTCCATGAGAACGGCAATTGCTGCCTCCATCTTTTCAAGAATTTCGTCGAACATGATTGCTCCGGCTAGGAGGTGGAGCACGCCCCCTTGCGGGAGCGTGTCCCGTAGGGGTTAGTAAGTCAGGTCGTGAGTGCAGACAGTTCTTCGACCATCTGGCGGTACGTAACAAGGCCCTGCTGGTGCTTTTGCATGATGGCCGCACGTCGGACACCTAGCGCCCAGCGGGCAGTCGAACCGATGCGATCGAGTGCTCCGGGATCGATCACGCGGTAGCCCATCTGAAGCATGTCTTCAACTGCACCGTCGAGGGAGTCGAAGCAAAGATGACCAACGAAACCGTCCGGGTCGAACTGCTGGATGCGCCAGGACTTTGCGCCAGACGCATCGGGAAGCACGAATGCCCACGACTCGCGATCCTCCATGCGGCACTCGATACAGACCGGCTGACCGTCATACAAGGCCATGAGGCGTTGATAGGCGATCTGCAGCGGACGGGCGTTGTCTCGCAAGTGCCGCGCGAACTCCGCAGGCACCGCGGCGGATGCTGCGCAGACACTTTCCCAGGAAGAGGAACGGTAACGCCTGGTGGAGAGGAAGGCTAGCGCGCCGACGCCATAGACTTCAGCGATGGCGCCCAGCGTTTCGACTGCGTTCAACAGTTCGCGCATGAAGCGCGCAGACAGGCCTGCGCGGTGCATCGTCACGATCGCCGCGGTCGCCACGTCAGAGGCCTTCCCGGGATCGCCGGCAGGTACTTGTGCCTCTGTGATCGCGCGCGAGTCGACCAGACTGCGCATGACATCGTCGAGGAAATCACTGCATGAATAGGACAATTCGGTTCCTTGAAGAATGCCGGGCGGCCCCCTGACCGGGAGGTCTGCCCGGTAGGGGTTAAAGATGCGACGACGGCTGTCAGGCGCGACGAAGTTGCCGGTCGAACGGCGACGGACTAATGCCTGGCGCGCGAGTCGCGTGTTGGTGAAGTGCAGCAATCGACTGCTGTTCCCAGAGCAGGCATGCCAGTGCAAGCATGGCCCCGATCACGGTTGCGGCTGCAATCTGCTTTCTCATAGTTGCCTCCACGGTTGATGCGATAAGCCCCGACGCTCTGCCGAGGTCGAGGCTTCGCGAGATCAGGAACAGGTCTTCGGATGCGCGGCCGGAAAAACCAGCACGCGGCCATCCTTGCAAAGGATGAAGTCGCCGGGCTCGCCACGCGGCTTCTGCACAGCGATCGTCGGTGCCGGCTTCGCCGGTTCGACGCGCGCTCCGGTGTGAATCGTGCATGCGCATAGCGATGAACTGCCTGCCGCAAGGAGCAGCATCAGAAGGTTTTGCATAGGGGATTCCTCGTTGTTGAAACAGGCGAAGGAACGCTCCTGTGGGGAGCGTTCCCCACAGGGTTAAAAGAAACGACGTCAGGCAGCGAGCGCCTGGACGTCAATGACCGCATCAGCTTCCGCAACCAGATCGGGTGTTTGCGAGATAAAAAACTCACGCTCGTACCCGCCCTGCCGCAGCACTTCCCGCTTCATCCGCATGAACTGCAGCTTGCGCTGCGGATCGAGCGGACCATCGGACTCGTCGCTGAATAGCGTCTCGTAAGGCTGTCCAGCGTTGCTTGCCAGATACAGCGCGATGCCACGCGTCAGACACTCGTTGATCCAGACTTTCTGGCCACCCGACATCACCGTGACGGCCTTGGTGCTGTCGTGATCGGCGTCATGCACGAGGATTTCAAATCCCTCACGCAGTTCTCCGCTGGCGAGCGCACGCTGCGTCTGGATCTCGACCGTGAAGCGCATGCCGTAGCAGGCGAGCAGCAGGTCGTTCACCATCTTCGTCAGTGCCGGGCCGGCATCGTCGATCGTCAGGGCGATGACGCCTTCGTTGCCCAAACTTTTGGCGAGCAGCTTCCACTGGGCGATCTCATCGGAGAGGCGGTTCGCGCGCGACTGTGTCGCGTCGAAGCCCGCAAGCTCGTCTGCGATCGCCCGCCGCTCCACCTCACGCATCGTCTGCGAACGGATCAGTGATTCGATCCGTGCATCGGCTGCAGTGATGGCTTCGCGGCACTGCGTGAGCTGCCGGTCGATATCGGTGATGGCGCCTGTCACGTCGTCGACGCCGAGGCGTGCGACTTCCGCGTCCAGTTCCTTCACCTCCTCCGAGAGCCGGGCCTGCTGAGCCTCGCGACGGGCACGCAGGGTTGCTTCCTCGGCCCCGAGCGCGGCCAGTTCTTCACTGGCTTTGCCCAGACCTTCGGTTGCGGCATCGAGAAGCGGCTTGCGTGCGGCGAGATCGACGGCTTTCTGAAGGTCGCGGCGCGCGGCCGCGATCGCTTCATTGACCGCCTTCAGTTCCGCACGCCTTCCCGCAAGATGCTGCACCTGTGGTGTCAGCAGTTCGATCTCATCGCGTCTGGCACGGAAGTTCGCACGAAGGTTCGTGAGCGAAATGCGGTGCTCCTGAACCTGTCCATCTGCCTGACGGGCCTGCGCGAGCAAGGGACAGGCGTTGTGCATCGCATGACCGGCACACGGCACGGTACTGATCGCACCCGCCTGCTGTTCCAGCGACCTCAGGAGAGTCATCTTCGACGTCCCCTCCGACTCCAGCCCTTTCAGACTGGACGTCGCCGCGGTCAGCGCGAGCTGCTTTTCCTCGAGGGCAGAAATCTCCCTCTGGATCGGCTCGACCCGTGCCTCTTCGCTCGCGATACGCGCCTGGGCGGCGTCGCGTGCCGATGCGGCACCCAGAATCGCGTCACGTCGGGCAATCACTGCATTGTGCTGCGCAATTGCCGAGCGCAAGGAGGTGCGCCGCTGATCCAGGCGCCGCTCGTCGGCGCTCGCATCCGTCACAAGCGTCTGCATGGCCGTCGTGATCTGGCTTCGCCGCGTGCGTAGCTCGCGCAAGCGGGCCTGCGCACTGGCATTGGCAGTTTGCCTGGCCGCGAGCACGGCGCGCTGGTCGGTCAGGCTTGCCACCTTTGCGTTCAGCGTCTCCCGGCTCTCGCGAGCCGAGGTGACGGACTGTGCATCGGAAGCGATGGCCTGATCGATCTGCGCAACGCGATCGCGTTTCGAACCGAGCGCAACGAGTTGCTGTTGCGTGGAATCGAGCGCGCGGCCGAGCGCCTTCGCGACGTCAGCGGCTTTCGCCGACAGCGTGCGAAGATCGTCGATGTGCAGCAGTTCCGCGAGCAGTGCCTTGATCTCGCTCGCACCATAAGATGCGAGCGGACGCCGGTTCTGCGCGGAAAACACGCTGGTAAAGAATGACCCCAGCGAGCCACACACCGACTCGACGCACAGATCATAGGACTCGGCCTTGCCATCGGAGACGGTGCCGTCCCCTGTCTGCATCGGGTGCCAAGCGCCCTGTGCATCGCGCCACGCCAAAAAATACTCGGCCTTGCCCGTCTTTCCGGGTTTGCGGAAGGCAAACGACGAGCGATACCGCACACCACCGTGCTCCCATTCGAATTCCTTGAGAGCTTGCGCGCCATAGACGTGGTCCCAGTAGGAAAACCCGTCGACAGAGAGCTTGGTCGCGCGCGAAGGCATGATCCGGTACGGATGCAGGTTGTCCATGATTGTGGACTTTCCCGCCCCGTTCGGACCCGTCAGCGCAATCAGGCCTGCCGGAAGCGCTTCGAGATCGAGCGTCAGGGTGTCGCGCTTCATGCCGTCACGAACGCCAATGAAGCCCGTCAGTGTCAGTTTCAGTGGGCGCATGACAAACCTTCCTGGAGCGGCGCGTCGTACAGATAGTCCGACGGCAGCCACGGCGCATTATCGTCGTTGGAGAACATCCGTCCAACGATCGGATCAGGCGCGCCTGAAGGTTTCCCGGCAGCCGCCTGAGCCACCTGAGCCGCCTGAGCCACCTGAGCCGCCTGAGCCGCCGTTTCAGCCGCCCTCTTCTCCAATGATCCGTCGACCGCTTCGCCGACCGTCCTGCAGACGGCGGCATAGGCCGCACTGGTGCGCCGGATCAGCGCGTCCCAGTTATCGATGCCAGTCAGCGCGAACAGCTCGCGTGAGCCCCACTGGTTTGCATAGCCCGTGTTGAACGACCACAGCAGGTTCTGCAACTGCACGTCAGGCACAACAGCGAGATCCGCCGTTGTCGCGTTGACGGCCGCAGCGAGGACGAGGAAGCGGTCGGACTGCGCAATCACCGCGCCGCGCTGTTCTCCAAACGGAAGGTGGAAGATGCTCGCGCGGTAGCCGGCGTGGTCCGTCAGGACCTTCTGGATCTCGCGAGGCGTACGGGTAGATGAGAAATGCCGGACCCATTGGGCGCCGGCGGGATAAAGACCAAACATGATGACACTCCGGAGTAGATCGGCGGAGTGCATCCCCTGAGGGGATGAATCCCCGCCAGGGTTAGGGAAGAAGATAGATGTAGCGGACTGCGATCGATGCGTCAGGGCCGCGGGTGAACCTTGTTCCGGCAGCCCGCCGCGATACGGTGGCGGACGGGCTTCCGGAACACGGCTGTGTTCCGTGCGGGAGTGCCTTGAAGGCCACTCCCGCCATGGCGGCTAGGCCGCAAACAGATCATCGTTGAGCCAGTCCAGCGACGCCCGTGCAACGGGCACCTGCGTCTCCGATTCGACGGGCCTGGCCGCGGCTTCGTCTGCCGTGTCCAGCGACGCTGCCGGGTGCGCGAGCACCGTGGCGAGCGCCGACGTTTCAGGGTGCGATTCAGGGTGCAACTCAGGGGGCGATTCAGGCTGAGAATCGATACCGGCGAGCACGCCGGCCGCGATCGCGTCCACGTCGCCAGAGGCGAGCAGCTGCAACCGGTCTTGAAGCGGGCCTGCGTCGATGTTGGCCAGTTCGCACCAGCGCCCGAGTTTCCCCTCGACGCTCGTCTCCAGGCTGATGCCCTGGGCGCGGCTGCGAACAACCGGCAACACGCGTGACTCGATCTTCAGGTCCGCGGCGCCGGAAAAGAGCGCCCTGACCGCGTCACGATCCACAACCTGACGGTGCTCTTCATCGATCTGCCAGCGCACACGCACGAATTTGTCGCCGGCGTGCGCTGCGATCTCCTGAAGCTGCGCAATATCCGGTGGTCCGTCGAAGTCCACACAGATCATCTGACGCGACGGGGTCGCCACCAGCGTTGCTGTCGCACTGCCCGGTTCAACGTCCCACGACAGATAGCCCTTGTCGCCTTCTTCGCCATAGTGAAACCGGCCAATCGAGCCGGGGTATGCGACAAGCCTGCCGTCGCGTTCCCACTGCTGCGCCTTATGGATGTGGCCGAGCATGAAGCCGTCGCAGTCGGCGTCGAACAGCGCGGTCAGGGAGAACTCGTGATCGAAGCCCGCCATCACGACACCGTGCTCGGTCGTACAGCCGTTGACCGTGCCATGTGAGACACCGACGGTGCGGATTCCTGCTGCGCGAAGCTGTCTGTTCACCCGGCCTGCCGCCGCCAGAAATGCGGCAAGCACGTCGCCCACTCCCGTACCGGCCTCGAGCGCGCCAACGCTCGCAGCCAGCTGGCCCTTGTTGACTGTGGGAAGGCAGGTGAAGACGACTTCCGGTTTCACGCCAATAAACCCGCGCAGTTCGTCATCCGAGAACACCGGCCCTGTCGATGCCCAGAATCGGCCGTCGATGAGCGCGACCTGTGAGAACCGGTCGGCCACGAAGATCTGATGCGTGCCGCCCATCAGCGCGAAGTTATCGAGCGTACCTGGCGGCTCGTGCGAGAACGTGCCCTGAAGCATGAGAACAGGCATCGCGGTCGCGAGCCGGTGAATCTGCGTAGCCAGTGCATTGAGCGACGGTGCATGTGCGTCGAGCCGGTGATCGGTCGAGTCGCCCGAGATGACGCCGACTTTCGCGCCACTGAGTATCGCGTCGCCGACGGCGAAGCTGAAACAGCGATCCGACTCCGCGAGATTGTCCGGCGCGTAATGCAGGTCAGAGAAATGTGCGAGTCGCAAAATCGCCTCCCGAAATGAAAATGGCCGCCATACGGCAGCCAGAAAGGAATGCGCGCCCGGAAGGACGCAGGAAAAATGCAGGTGGTCAGTGCGCAGTGAGCACGTCCCGAACCTTCATGAGCGTGATGCCCAGCAGGTTCTGGCCTCGCCATTGCGACTCGTCGGTCAGGCGTGGATCCCGTTCGCCAAGTCCAACACCCCATATCCGGTCGTAGGGACTAGCCTCAACCAGCACCGTCGGCGCTGTCCACAGCAACACGGACCGTAGTTCACGGTTTTGCGCAAATTTTTCGCGGCAGGCAACGAAGACGATCGATTCTCGCCGCGCAACCCATGCATCCAGATCGAAGTTTTTGACCTTGCGGCCGACCCTCTTCTGCGTCATGGGATCATGCGTTGCGAGAATCCTCGCTGGGGACGCGTCGTCTCCAAAAAGCCGTGCCTTCGCGTACATCATGAACTGCTCGACACACGAGAAGGACACACCGTGATAGGTGAAACGGCACGGATGCCAGTTGCTCAACACATCGTCCGCGCCGAAAAACGCGGTATAGCGCCCGATCGTGCGCATGGACGACCTCCCTGGTGATTGACATGGAATGGCCGCTTCAGGCGGCATGGTTTCGATGCGCAAATGCGCGGTCGAAAACGCTTTAGCAAACACCGGCTTGCTGAAATGTTCTCGACAATGGGAATGGAGAAAAAGCCAGCCCCGAAGGGCTGGCATAAGACTTTGCGGCAAGGGATGAAGCAGGTCAGTCGAAGAACTTCGGCTGCCTGATCGCCGCAATCTCGCGATCGAGCGCTGTGCGATCACCCAGTGCCCTTTCAAGACGCTCGTTCATGCTGTCGACGTCCTGTGGCCGCTCGACCCATCCGCGGCCATAGGTTGTGTGCGCAAAAACCCGGAAATCCTCCTTGCGGTTTTCCGCGCTTAAGCCTAGACGCTTGAGCAGGTCCGACATACGGTCCAGCTTGTCCGCGAGCGACTCGGCTACACCTTCGGTGTTCCCATCAGCTTGCAGTGAAGGCGTGGTTTGATGCGCATGCCCCGCTTCAGAGCCGCTGTCGACAGCTACTGGCTGTGGCCGTCCCGATTCCTGTTCGGTGGGCAAGCGGTCGTCGACTTCACCGGTGACCCCGTCACCTGCGTCGTCTGCAACAGCCGCCGTCAGTCCGCCTCCGATTGGGACAACGTTGCCGCCGGGTTCCAGCAACGCTACGGCATTGGCGGCCGCTTCGATCGCCGGGACCGCGTCATCGGCCCCATCGAGCAGCGCACCGATGTCGATGTCAGCGTCGAGCACGGTCAGCAACTGCTTCGCCCGGACCGCTTCGCCGTTCTCGTTGATCCGCGTAATATCGAACTCGCGCTTGGTGATCCAGAAACGCGTCCCGGTCAGCTTGCCTCTGGCGAGCTGCACGGTCTGCATGGCCGAATACGCCTTCTGAAGCACATAGATCGAATTCGTCGGCAACTCGATGAGCCCCAGACCCTTGATATCCGGCACGGCGAAGATGAAGCTCGCCGACAGGTTGCAATGTCGCGCCTGATACTGCGGACACTGTTCGGGGTCGCAGATTCCGTCAGGAATCGCTTCGTCCTGCCGCCGGATGACGGTGCGGCCGCCGAAGTGGCGAACTGCGCGTTGCGCACGCTGATCGCGTTCCACCTTCGCGTACGTCATGCAGTAGCGGATGCCATCGCGCTCGTACTGCGAGAAGAACTTGCGACCGTTCGTGCCGTAGACGGCCATCTGGTTCGGCAGGTTCTGCATCCAGTCGTTGAAGGCGAACAGCACCGGGAAGCGGTATAGCTTCAGGCCTTCGCCACGATCCTCGCCATACAGCCTGAGGATTTCGTCGGCGACGTCGGGATTAGTGAAGTCCGAGCGGCGACACGTGAAATACGGCGTGTTCTTCGGCGCAAGAGCATTTTTCAGGTTGCACTTCGATTCGATCACCTTGCCGATCGTGTCGAACGAATCACCCGCCGCAACCAGGTCGTTATAGATTTCAACGGCGCGATTGTTGGCGCGGGCTCTCGACGTGAGCACCTTGATGCCAGGCCGGATGTGTCCGATCACCGGCGGGCGCAAGGCCCGTTCTTCGACGACGCTGCGCGCAGGGCCGTTGAGCAAGCTGGGAACTGCGTTCATGAGGGTTTCCTCGCGAGAAAAAAGATTGCCGTAGTGCGCATTTCGCTGGCCGACTGCTCCAGTTCGTGCGCCGCTGCCTCGCCGCGGCGCTCAGCAACATGTAAAAGAAAAATGCGGCGCTCGGGTTCGCTATATGTCGCGATCCTTGCTACCTCGCACCGCATTCGCCATGCGGGCGATGCGGTATCAGCAGATGCGCGTTCCTGAGCGATCGTGTGGCTGATCGCTTCGGCAATACGCTCGTCAAGACGGTCGGCAAGCATGGAAGACCTCCGTGCGGGACAGGAACAGAAGGACGAAAAAAAAGCGCGTTCCTCGGTGAGAGGAACGCGCTTCGGGATTCGGATGAAATGACCCGAGCGCCACAACCCTTCCGGGGTCGTGGCGCTCAGGGAGCCGTGAGGCTCAGATACGAGGGCGTAAGTCGCCCTCGCGCAGCATGGTCACGCTGCGCAACAGCCCATTTTCGGAAAATGCATTCCGCCGCAGGATCACGGATCAGTCCACTACGATCGTTCTACCCAGATGGGCTCTGGAGAGAGAACACCCGAATGATCCGGGTCCGAACGATGCCGCGGCGCAAATGAATGCGGCCGGCGACGAGTTTTATGACTGAAAGATGGGGAGCGCGGGCTAGGCGCTCATCAGCAGAAGATTCCACACCAGTTGCCAGCTGGTCGGAGCATGCGCAGGGCACGACTTGGGACAGAAGACGGACTCCGGGCTAGCCGGGTCAGTGTCGATGCGTCAGGGACGCGAGAAGTAGAGTCAGTATTGCGCAAAACCCTGCCTTCGATCCCCCGAAAGATAACGAAAACGGCATAGCTTTTGCCTGCATTCGTCAGACGACTCGCGTTGACAATGGACGGTGAGAGAGACCACATCCGAAAAAACCATGGCCGCAGTCCTTGAACTTTCCCCCGAGCCCGAGCGGCAGCCGGAAGGCAGCACCGGGCGTACAGCGCTGAGTGTCGCCAGTCCTGCCGCACCGGCTACCCCCTCGCCGTCCGCAAGCGGCTTGACGCCCATCGCACGCCTGACGAGCGACAGCCGGATTGGACGGATCAACCCGGAGTCCGATGCCAAGACGGTGCTCCGGTATAGCTCGCAGTTCGCCCGCAACTACATCAGGTCCGACTACAACTTCTGCGCGTCGAAGATTGCTGTCGCACGCGGGGGCAAGGTCAAGGCCCTCGAAAAAGCATTGCGTGATACCTCGAACTGGCTCGGCAAGACCGATGAGTGGCTGGCGCGCCACGAAGCGCGTCCCCTGGAAATGCCACACGAACTGATCGAACTGACGATCACGCGTCCGCTCGCAGGTCTGCTGGTGCGATGCCTGACCCAGTATGACCGGGTCTTCGTGCGCTCGACCGAGCGAATGATCGAGCGAAAGATCACGGACCAGAATCGCGCGAACATTCTCGCGAACGCGGAGCGGCGACTGAAGCACATCGTTCAGGTGTGCATGCCCGACAACGACCAGTACGACCCCGACGGCCAGCGCCGCGAAAGCTGATCGACCTCTTTCACGCCTTCAGGATTCCGGCTCGCTTGACTCTGCTGCCGGATGGATACGCTCGACCTGTCACCCTGCTGAGGAAAACATATGGATCTACGGCAAATTCAGGCACTGCACGCCCAGTATTCAGGACAACCCGTCGTCATCGACATCACCAGCCACAACGCCGCGATGCCCGCGTTACCCGCGCCCGAAGGCGGCAAATTCCTGCGCTCTCATGGCGGTACGCTGACCGCGGCACTGCGTACCGCAAGACGCCCTGCGCTGATCGGCGTTGCCGTCGCGGCCCTTGCCGGTCTGGCCGGAATGAGCGCGGCGCGCGTGTGGCACGCCACACATGAGAGCTTTCAACCGGCACCAGCGGCTGTGGCTCCCGCATCAGCTCGCGCCTCCACCGCAGCGCAGTCCACGGACGACAGCACAATGCCTGTCAATGCGGCGCCCGCGAAACCACTGACGGCGGGTGACTTCGACATGCAGAAAGCGAGCGGCCCGTCCGGTCTCGCGAACGTCGATGCCCGCTCGCTCGCAATGCCGCCGGCGGCCGCCCGCATCGACCCGCGGACGGCAGCCGAATCGACCCGTCCGGAACAAGGCGCCGCTGCGTCTCCGATCCACGCTCAGCGCGCGGCCGCCGCACCGCAGGCTCCGGCACTGACGGCAACACCGGCACCGGGCCAGAATGCGTCAACACCCACTGCCTCGCCCGCGCCCGGAGCGGCGACTGCAGCGCCGACGGCACCCGCTGCACCCGCGCCAGCAGAGCAGTCGCATGCATCCGCAAAGCCCGCCTTGCGCCCCCTGCATCACATCACGCGTCACGAGCCGGCGGCGAACGAGCAGCCCGCCGCGCCGGCGACCACCACGCCCACGCCGTCGAAAGCGCCTGCCGCGAAATCCGGCGACGTTCAACTTTTCTAGGAGTATCCCCGCGATGAAGTCACAAGGTCCAAACGTCACGCTGCTTTCCGCAGGCCTGTCCGTTCACGGCAGTGTGATCCTTGATCATGGCCTGAGTCTCTTCGGCATAGTGGACGGCGACGTGGTGTCCAACGCTGGCCTGCTGCACGTTGGTCAGGGCGGCATGGTCAAGGGGCAGGTTCAGGGCGAGCACGTCCGGATCGACGGCACAGTCGAGGGCGACGTGCATGCACGCGGCATTCTCCAAATCAACGGTCGCGTAAAAGGCAACGTGTTCTACTACGGCACCATCCGGCTCGGCCCGCATGCCTCGCTCGAGGGTCAGCTCAGGCGCAAGAGCGACCTGACCATAGAAAACGCTGCAAGCAACGTGCAGCAGCTGTCACGAGCGGCATCGAACGTCTGATGCCCCGAAGGGGAAAAGAAGAAAGGGGCGCACGGCGCCCCTTCTATTTTGCAGCGTCAGGCATCACGGCGACATCGTGGCATCGGAGCGGAAATAGAGCGCCTGATAGCCCGGCACATTTACCGTGTGCTCCTTGCCGTCGACCGGCATGCCGCGCGCTTCGAGCCAGAATGTCAGCCATTCCAGCACCCGATCTAGCGCATGCTGGTTGGTCTGCGCCGCGTGTCGCAGCGAGTGATGCACGGCGAGCCTGTTGTACGCCGCCGAATTGCCGAGCCTGCCAAAAGGCGACGCAAGGTGATAGCGCATCCACGTGAGCGCAAACAATTCCGCCATTTCATCTGCCTTGAGCAGCGGTGCGATGTCCTGCTCTGCACCCGCTGTCGATGCGGCACCACGCGGTGCCTCGGATCTGTCGAGGCCGGCGCGAAAGCAATCCGCCGCGGGTCTGTTAGCTGCGGACAACGACGAGAGGACGTCCTCACCAATACCCACGCGCGCCCGTAGCGTCTGTTGTAGCCACGCCTGGCACTCGCCGTTGCCAGTCAACGAGAATCCGGCCACCGCCAGCGGCATCCAGTTCTCTCGGCCGATCGCGTAGTGAAAGCCGTCACCGTCCTCATGCCACGGCACAGCGCGTCGATCCTCGCCCTTTCCCGCTCGAATCCGTCGGCGTGCAGTTCACGCAGGGCACGCTCGCCGGGCTGGGTCGCACCGTGGCACGAGACTCAGCGTCGGCATCGATGCGTAGCCGAATTTTTCTAACACTCGCTTAAGCATGAGGATAAATGCCTACTGGATGGCCGATTCGATGACGAATCGCGACACGGGATTTTTCCTGATCGTCGCGATGGTCAAGCCGTCGCGAGCGCGCGTCATCGCGACATAGAAAAGCCGGCGTTCCTCAGACTCGGTGCTTTTCTCGTCGGGCACGACCCCCTCTTCGGCACGCGTGATCCAGACGTGGTCCCATTCCAGTCCTTTCGAACTGTGCATCGTGGTGAGTACGAGCGCGCCGTCCGCGGGCTTGTTGTTGTCCCGCTTCAGATATTCGATCCGCTCGGCAAACGTGCCGTTCAGTCGCGACAGCACGTCGTATGTGCCCTGGATCGCGCGAATCGCCGCATCGGCCTTCGCGTAAGTCATCATCAGTTCCAGCACGCCGTCGAGCGCAAGCGAGTAGAAACGGCGCTCGCACATCAGCTGCCATTCGCCCAGACGCTTCATGAAAGCGCGGTAGGTGGTGGCCGTGTCTTCAGACAGCCCGAGCGCGACCAGATCCTTCTTCTGCCGCTGCACGAGCGCCGCCCCCATGTCGCGGTGCAGTGCCCCGAGGTGAGCCGAACTCATCCCCATGTAGCCCAGGACCGCATCAAGCCCGTTGTGCTTGCGGCCCTCGACGATTTCGAGCAGGTTGCACATCAGCGCGCCCTGTGGCCGGTTCAGTACCGAACTGCCGGACGCCCGGTAGTACGGTACGCCATGCGATCGGCAAACCGCCTCGATAGGGTCGAGGATGCGGTTCGTGCGCGCAAGAATGGCGCACGATTTCCCGGACGTGAGCAGCGGTTGCAGAGATTCCACCGCCGCCACTGCGTCCGCATATTCGTCGTCGGAGCGCCTCGTCGCGACCGAGCCGCCGGCGCCGCGTTCGGCCTGCAGGACCTTTGGAATGCGATCGGCGTTATTGCGGATCACCCGATCAGCGGCCGAGAGGATTTCACTGCGGCAGCGGTAGTTGCTGCCCAGCACCACCCGTTGTGCATTGAACGACGCCGCGAAGCTTTCCATTCCGCGAAAGCCAAGCGCGGCGCGGAAACCATAGATGCTCTGGTCGTCGTCGCCCACGATCGTCACCTGCGCCCCGGCTCTCGCGTGAAGCTCAACCCACCGGTATTGCAGCGGGTCCGTGTCCTGGAACTCGTCAACGAGCAGATCCGTAAAGCCGTATGGTGTGATGTCTCCCGCCTCCATGCCCGCCACCGCGAGACGCAGCATGTCCTGGAAATCGATCTTGCCGTTGCGGGCAAGCGCTTCCTGATACGCCTCATAGAGCTGCGCGTCCGCGGTGCCCGCCTCGACGCGACCAAAATTGGTCTTGATCCGCTCGATCACGGGCACGACTTCTTCAGGCTTCCATTCGAGCCCGAGCTCCGCGATCACACGGGCAATCAGACCCATGCGATCGCCATCGGATGCAATGTCCCGCCGTTTGCCCCCGGGCTGACCCAACTGCCGGAACGCCAGCGAGTGGAAGGTCCCGGCAACGAGCCGACTCCTCGCCTGACTGCCCGCCAGCGCCAGGATACGGTCGCGCAACTCCACGGCCGCATCCTTGCTGAACGTGACGGCACCGACGATCGCCGTGCGCTGCGAGAGGAGGAGCGCGGCCTTGGCAGCAATCGTCTTCGTCTTGCCCGCGCCCGGACACGCGATCGCAACACAGTGCCGGCGGTGTTCGGCAACCTCGCGCTGCTGGGGATTCAGGCCATCGAGCATGATCGCTCCAACGGTCAGCGGCCGCGCACCGTGGTCATCAGGCGCAGGTGGGTCATGTACCCACGCACGCCAATCGGATGGAACTTGCGCAGAAATCGCGCCGTCTCCTCGTCGACGTCCGACTGGTCGCGAATGCCGTTCCAGACGAGAAAATCGAAGTTGTCCATCACGCGGTCGAACTTCATCAGCAGCGACAGCAGACGCATCGAAAAGCGCGAATACGCCTCGACCTCGATCGAGAGTGACGGCTTCGTCACGGTCGGCGCGAACACGATGTCGCCCTGCTCACGCAGCTTCTGCTCGGTCTTCTCCCGGAAGTCCTGAGCGACGCCAAGCTGCTCATCGACATACGCTTCGAGGTCGGTGACCTGCTTTTCCAGCCACGCGGTGACCGTGCCCTGGTCCTCTGCGCCGAACGTCGAGCGGCCAAAGCGCTGCATGTTGATGCTCATGCGGTTCAGGTATGGCCACCACTGTTCAAACAGCGGCTTCAGGCGCGTGTGATTCAGGCGCACCGTCGCGGCGACCACTGCGGCGCCGGAGAGCTGGCGGTCCATCAGTTCGCGGCCGATTTCGCGGCGGCGACGCACGATCGCGGCGCGCTCGGCCGGCGACAATTCGCGGAACAGCTTTCGCGTACGGGCGACCTGCTCGCGCTTTTGCGCAGCTTCGGAATCGCTGATCATCCCTTCCTTCTCGAGGGTGTTTGCCGCGTCTTCCATCTGCTGCAGCTCGAGTTCGATCTCGCCGCCGTCCGCGCCATCCGTAGTCGCATGCTGGTTCGCCGGCGAGACACCTGCGGCATCGTCAGCAGTTGCCCGGTGGCCCGCCGCCGCATCGCTGTTGTCAGCCGACGGCTGGTTTGCGGCGTCGAGGTTGGTCTCTTCGGAGATGGTGCTCATGTGAGGGGTCCCTGTGGAAAGTGCACGCGCACGCGCGCGGCATGTCCCTATTGTTGCGATCCTCACCTCGCCTGGACCGTCAAAACATGCATGATTTGAAGCGTCTTTCCGACCAGTCGGGAATCAGACCAAGCTACCGCCTCGCCCATGCTTGCGTGCGTGAGCGGCTTTAGCCGCGGTGGTCGCGTGACCCACAATCACTCCCGACTCCGATCAACAGTCGAGTAGACTGTCGCGTGTTTGACGACGGGGATTCGGGCCGGGGCTCGCGGTCCTCACAAGTTAAGAGCGCGACATGAAAAAGACAATCATCAGTTTTTGCATGCTTTGCAGTGCCATCGCCGCACATGCTGAGAACTGGGTTCAACAGGCCGACAGGCCCCATCGTATTTACATCGATTTCGATTCGATACGCCATGACGACGGACTCATAAGCTTTCTCGAGAAGGAAACCTTTCCAACCCGTGTCAGCACCAGACTGCCTCCCACATATCAGCAGCAGGTGTTCTTCACCCAGGCGGTCTCTGAACAGGTCCTCAATTGCGAGCGTCTGACGATCATGCGCAGGGCAACGACCTTGCTCGATGAATCGGGTGAGGTGGTGGCCAGACAGCGGTTTGACGGGGCCGCCTGGGGCCGGATCAACGCGCCGTGGCTTTATGGGGCGTTGAAAACGCTCTGCCCCCAAGGTGAGCCGGAATGAATATGCCGTCAGCCGGCTGACGGCCTTAACCCGGAATGATGCCGTTTTCCGTATAGCTTTTGGGGCAACCGGTTACTGGTACGACGACGCCGCATGCCACAACAGCGCGCCGAGGACCGCGGCGATGGCGATCCAGCACGGCGCAAGCACCGGGATGGGCGCGACGAGAACGGCGAAGGCAACACCGAACACCAGCAGGATGCCGTGACCGGCCAGGTGGAACGACAGCGGACTGGCAAAACCCGCTGCCGACGCCTTGATCTTGCGACGCGTCGCACCGTCGAAGAACGCCGCCAGACAGAAAATCAGTGTGCCGAAGATCCACAGCTTCATGACGCTCGCGCGGTAGACGACCCGATACAGCTCGTGCCAGAAATTGTGCACCCAGGTGCGGGCGAAGTCGGAAACTCCACCATCGCCAACATCGCCGCTTCGCGTCGCGTTCATGGTTGCGCGCACGAGACCGGTCTGTACGAACCAGGCCCTGAACCGTTCGTTGGTTTTTTCAACCACCTCGTCGCCCCGCTCGACCCCGACAATCGCCGCAACGGAATCGGCTTCCTCGGGCGGCACCGCAAACAGCGACGGGTCAGGAATGGCCGGCATGATGAACACGGCAATCAGCGGGACGAAGAAGAACCACCATTTGACGTGGGAGACAAACCGGCTACTGGCCATACGCGTGCATCCCCCACTCGATCAGGAACGACCCGATGCGCACAAGGATGTAGACCGGAAAGCCGACCAGCCCCGCGAGGCCCAGATAGAAATGCACGGGCCGCCGCGCCACAAAAAGCGCCAGCGCGAAGGCCATCGCGTTCGGTCCGCGCGAGAACTCTGCCGGCCGCCCCCCTTCCATCTCGTCGATCGCGCTGGCAGTCGACATCGCTCGGCGCGCGATGTCCGGTTCAACCCTCGAGAGCTTCGCTATCAGAAAAAGCGTGACCGACATCATAGTCCTCGAAATAGAGTCGGAAGTTTTCGCCAGTCAGGGCGCGCGCGGCCAGCTGGAAGGCGGCTGAGCGCTGGGTGATCGATTCCGGGCAGCGCTCGTCGAATATCCCCGTTTCGAGCTTCGCGTATCGGGCTTCGAACGTCGTCACAGGCTCGAACATCGGCGGCCAGACGTGATAGCGGTCGCCGTCAACCGCCACGTAGCGGCGCGCATAGAGCAGGTGTGCGCGGGAAAACAGGCCCTGCATGAACGCGATGTGCGGGTTGCCCGTCTTACGGGTGCGCTTGTAGGCGGCCAGCCCGCAGTCCAGCATCTCCTTGACGAGCGGCTCGCGCTCGCCCATGAACTTCTCCCCGATGAAATCGGCCACGCGTGCGCACGCGAGTTCAAGCTCCGGCGCCACGGTAAAAACGGGAATCAGGCGGGACGACAACTTGTGTTCGCGGATGATTTTTTTGAATACGGAAGACATGCGTGGTTTTTAGCCTTGAAGTATTGGAATACGGCCCTGATACACCGCGGCTCCCGAAATGCGCATGAAGTACTGCAGGTTCGGCAGGCCGTGAATCAGGCGGGTTGGAATCAGCGGAACCTTCTCCAGTTGAAGCGAACGTGAAACGGACCCAGTAAATTCACCGATATGCGCTTCGCTCCCCGTGCTCGTGCTGCCGGTGAGCGTCAGGTTGCGAATCGCGGTTTCGCCGACCTTGTCGGAGAACCACTGCGCCGTATCGCTGTCCTCCAATCGTAGGATTATCTGGTTGTTCAGGTTGCCCAAAACCTGCAGCATTTTGGCGGCGTTTCCAAGCCGGGCTTCGAGGTCGGCTCGCGCCTGGAATGCGACGAACGCCTTGAAGCCCGCACCGCGCCCCTTGTTCAGGATCTGGATCACCTGTTCGTTGATCGCTTCTGCAATCTCGTCGATGATCAGCACGACTTCAGGCGGCGAATCGTAGAAGTTTAGATCGAGCCGCAGACGGCCGCCACATCGGACAGGATCATCGACGCGATCGCTTTCTGCACGATGTTGTTCGACAGCGAATCGAGCCCCATGTACAGCACAGCCTTCTGTTTGATGACCTTGTCGATGTCCCAGATCTCGCGCTCGTCCTCGAAGTCGTCGGCCTTGGGCGCGAGCATCAGGCCCGTCTCGCCCGTTGCCAGCATCTGCAGCAGCGGCAGCGCCGATGCGATGATCCGCATATAGTGCTCGCGGTCGTGCACGTGGGTCGCAATCAGCCCGTCGATGGCTTCGTTGCCACGCTCCTGTGACGCGAACTGCGCGTTATAAAGCCCGATCATGCCGTCCACGAGCGAGGCGGCATTGTTGCGCTGCCCCTGCCGCGTCGTTTCGGTAGCGACCTGCTGCTCCCAGTCGGAAAGCCCCTGTTCAACGAAGAAGCGTTTCAGGGCTTTTTCGAGCAGCGATGTGATGCCCGACTGCGCATACTTGAGGATCGAGCGCAGGGTCGGCTTGTCGCCAATGTAGAGCTCGCCCTTCACGGCACGGTCGATAAACAGGAAAGCGAAGTCGCGGAACGGCCCCTCTTCCATCAGCTGTGCAATGCGGCTCGGGATTTCCGACGGCTGCGACCAGTTTTCGATCGGGTTCAGCCGGATCGATTCGGAGGGCTTGGCCTGGTTGAAGTACAGGAACTTCCGGCCGGCGCGCTGGCATTCCTTCTCGACGCGCCGTTTCCACTCGGCGTCGTTCTTCGGGTCAACGATGATCAGCACGTCCCCCAGGTGGATGACCTGGGTCGAGATCACCTCGTAAGCGCGCGTCTTGCCCGCGCCTGTCGTGCCGCCGACCAGCGTGTGACCGCCCATCGCCTTGTAGTGAAACGGCACCAGCGCTTTTTTCGGCTCCATGCCGTGAATCCAGGACGAGCCCTGCGGCATGCGATCGCGGATGCTGTCTTTGGGGGCGAACATGCCCTCGATGGCTTCCTCGATCCTGCGGCCTGTCTTCGTCCGGTTGAGCCAGTGCGGCAAACCCGGAATATCCGTCGTCGGCATGCGCAGGATGTCATGGGCAATCTGGCAATGCTTCTGCGTCCACTCGTAGCCGATGCCGAGATACATCGAATTCGCTTCGGCGCGCATGCGTTTCTGGATCTGCAGCAGCTTTGGCACCTCAAGCGTCGTCAGCCACTTGGTCGAGATGGCCATGCGGAAATTCAGCGCGCGCCAGATCTGCAGGAAGCGCACACCGAAAAACGCCAGCGCCACCAGTGCGAACGCCCAGCCATAGGGCATGCCCGACACGGGCAATAGTACGATCGCCGTCAGCCAGAACGCCGCCGCGCGTACTTCGTAGATGGGCCTGAAATGGTTGATGTAGCTGTTCACTGGGGGCTCGCGAGTATGAGTTGCCCCGCGCGGGGTGCGAGCGTGACTTCGGTCGGCGCATCGGCGACCATCAGGCTGCGCTTGCGCATGTGTTCAACGAGCGTGCTCGCGGCAATGCCGTAGCTGCCGATCAGACGCTTTGGCACGACGAGTCCCTTTTCGGTCCATTGCACGGCCGCCTTACCACTGGCCACGTCTTCACTGAGTGCCTGAAACAGTTCACGCACGGAGTTAGGCAGGCCCTTGAGTACCTCGTCGAATGCTGGCGCCTTCGTCGGCTTCGACTGACTGGCCGCGGCTGCCGGTGTGCGCATGGCAGCGGGATCGACCGCAGCGGCCGCCGGTGCAGGGGAAAGGGCGGTTGCCATGTCCGCATGTCCCGGGGAAGGAATAATTTCTCCCGTCGATGGGTCAACGGCCGTGCCGGACGGCGGAGCAACTGCCGGAGCGGGCGAAATGGGAGCGGCGACGGGCGGAGCCGGACTGGTCGGTGCCGGATTGGTCGGTGTGGTCGGTGTGGTCGGTGTGGTCGGTGTGGTCGGTGTGGTCGGTGTGGTCGGTGTGGTCGGTGTGGTCGGTGTGGTCGGTGCGGTCGGTGCGGCCGCGGCGGGCACGACTGCGGCTGGTGCCGGCGACGCTGCAACGGGCTCCAACTCGGCGGCGACGTGCACGGCTGACGGCACGGCGAACTGCACTGGTGCGAACACCCCACGCTGCGCCTTGCGGTCGAACTCATCGGCGGTGCTTACCCCCTGGCGGACCACCTTATGCAGGAGCGACTCGGCCTCGATGGGGCGCATGTTCGGGTTGATCGCACCAAACAGTTCGGCGAGCACTTCGGCGTCGAGACCTGCCAGCAGTTCGGGGCCCACCAGCATCTGTGCCAGCATGCCGGTACGCATCCGTTCGACCGGTAGCGGATTGTCGTGCCGCGTCAGGCGGTATGACGATCCGGCGAGCCACGGACCGAACTGGCCGTGAACCGGCGGATTCCACAGTGCACGGTCGCTCTCGCGCTCGATGGCGAAGTGCCGGTATGGTTCATCGAGCCGCGAGCAAACCGCAGCCAAAAACACCGCATAGTTGTACTGCGGTTCGATGCGGCGGCGCTTTTCCGAAGGCAGGTTGGTGCCGAACTTCTGGCCACCGGCCAGGCGCATGGCATAGAACGCCGTCTCGATCGTCGCGCGAAAGGCGCCACCCGGTTCGCGGTACAGATCCGGGCCTAGCGGCAACGACGAGAACCACGATGCGCAGCCGCGCAGCACCGCGAGCCACTTGCGCTCCAGCTCGCTCCGGTTAGCTTCGTTCGCACACTGGACGATCAGATCTTCGCGACGCTGATACTGTGCAATCAGCGCGTCCACGCTCATGGGTGCGTGCGCGGTCATAGCAGCGGCTTCGCAAGTTTGGCCAGTGCCCCGCCGGTTACGCCTGTCCCACCACCGAACATCCCGGCAATCTTCGGGATCTCGAATGACACCAGGAACACGAACACCGCGAGGTCAAACACGTAGCCTGCCGAGAGTGCCGTGCTCAGTCCCGCTGCGGCCGCGTCATGGACTGCGTTGACGAGAGTACCCGTGACCAGCTTCATCATGATGGCGGCCACGACCATATACATGCCCGCGCTGATCATGAAGTCGAGCCACGACTTGAAGTAGCTGCGCGTGAATGACGAAAACCCGAGCGCGAACGCGATCTGGCCCATCACCGCGCCACATGCGAACTGGAGCTGTCCCACGTTGATGAAGAACAGAAACACGACCGCCGTGACCGACAGGAGCAGATACGCTGCAAGAAGCGGCACGACGCCGACCAGCACCGAGATGTATTCGGTCCATCCGGCACCCTTGAAAGCCAGTACGACGGAGTCGAAGAGCTGACTCGCGGCATTGCCGATGATACTGAGCGAACTGCCCATGTTCGTGCCACCGGCGATCTCGGACGACAGTGTCTGGAACCACTTGTAAAACGATGGCACCCAGGTCGCGTATCCGATGTAGAACGATGCAAAAATGCCCAGCATCCCGAGTTCCTCGAACAGCGCGACCCACGCCATGACGGGGTCTTTCGTTGCGGCGAAGCGGATTGCGGCCAGCACGATCGTGAGCACGGCAAGGCCACTGGCGAACTTGTCCGATTCCTGGCTGATGCTCCTGCTCACGTCGGCCGCGGTGCTGACCACCGACGCAAACATCGCGGTGATCGTCGTGATCGCCTTTGAAGCGCCCTTTCCGAGTTCTCCGGGTTTGACGAGCGAGGCAGCCGAGACCGCCGACGTCGATGGACTGGGGACGTTGGAAGCTGGAACCACCGTGCCGTCCGGCAGGGTCGTAGGATCGTCGGCAAACGCGACGCGCGGGCACGCCAACACGCACAACGGCACAAGCAACGTTAGAAAAATCCGGTTCAGATAACGAAGCATATTTTGACCCTGCCGTTTCAGAAGCCGTAGGACGCGCGTTCTGCGTCCTGCTGGTCCTGGAAGCTCCTGGCGGCCGTCGCGCGATTCCTGTCATCCTGGTTGGCAATTGACTGCTTCTGCGCATCCTGTTGCTGCTTGCCGGCCGTCATCTGGATCAGATCACTCATCTGGCTCGACACAATGTCCAGGTAATGCGTAGTCATCTCGGCGGTCGCCTGCGCTGTCGGAGTGAGCGACAGCTGCGACTGCAAGTCCTCGCGGCGTTTGGCCAGCGTCTGGGCATGCACCATCACGTCATTGCCTGTCTGGAAAAGACGCGTCGCCTCGCTGTCACGCTGGTTGTAGAGCGTCGCCATGTCCGCGAACCACTGGTCATTCGACTTGCCCGAGCGGGAAATCAGGGTCTGCACGTGACTGATCCACTGACTACCCTGGCTGAGGTCTCCGTACATGTCAGTGAGAGTGCTCGCAAGCTGCCTGTACTTGCTGATGTCGCCCGTGATCTGGTCGTACTGTGCCTTCATGGCAGCCGGGTCGAGATTGGTCGCCTGCAGCAGCTGGTTAGCCATCATCTGGTACTGGTAGGCGATGTTGCTGTCCTGATAGATCTCGGTCTTGACGGCCTTCGCCGCGGTGATGATGTTCTGTGCGAGGTTCGACGCGTCAATGACGGGCAGCACGGCATGCGCAGCTTGCGACATACCGAGCATCAGGCCTGCGCCGAGCGTCAGGCGGCCAAGGATCTGTTTCATCGTTGATTTCCTTTTTTTCACGTCGGGTCAGTCGAGGGTCATCATTTCGCGCAGGTACGCCTCGCGCCAGTCCGGTGCGCCGGGCGCGTAGTGCCTGTCGAGCACGGCTTGCGCGCGGCCATCGGAGCGCAACATCGCCAGCGTTTCCTTCGGGAAGCTCGCCTGCAGCATTCGGGTCTGGTCAGGCGTCACCCACAGGTAGTCCCGGTTCGGCACGGCGTTGGCCAGCATGTCGATCTGGTGTTCCGTCAGCCCAAACAGATCGCGATACAGATGCAGATTGTTCTTTGCATCCTTGTTGGGCAAATAGAAGATGTTGGGGATGTTTTCCTTGAGAATTTCAAAGTTCGGTATCCGCGCGACCTGGGACAGCGACTGCGTCGCGAGCAGTAAGGTCGCATTCAGCTTGCGGATCGTCACCGCCCAGATTTCCAGCCGCTGGTAGAAGCGCGGATACTGGAAGAAGAAGCCCGCCTCCTCGACCTCGATGACGGTGTAGCGCCTGCCGTCAAGCCACTGCGCGATCCGGTAGAACGCGTAGTCCATGAAAAGTGCCGCGGCGACCGGATAGTTCTGGAACAGATCTCCCATTTCAATCGAGATGTCGTCGGACAGTGAGAACGCGTCGTCGACGTGATCGAAGAAGCGACCGTTCTTCTCGCCCTGTGTCCATACCGCAAGCCGGTCGCGCAGCTCCGCCGGCAGAAGGGCGTTCAGGTTGGACAGTGTCCACAGTTCGCGCGCGTAGCCTTTGCCGAGGACGGTAACCTTCTCGAAGATCGTGCGTTGCTGTTGCGGCGAGCATCTGAAGTCATCGTCCTCGATCGCCATCTGCACCCACTCGGCAACGTACGCGAAGTGCTTTTCATCATGCAGGAGCGAGAGCGGATTGACCGAGGTCGAGGCCTCGAAGCGCCCCGTCGCGTCGACGAATTTTCCACCCGCGAGAACGGTCGGGATGCGGGTCGAGCGGTCCTTGTCGAAGCGGATTCGCCGCGCCTTGTGGCGCCCGGTCTGCGAGACGAGGAAATTCAGGAAGATTGATTTGCCGGCGCCGATCGGGCCAATCACGAGTGCGTGCGACTTGCCGCCCGGATGGTGCAGGCTCACACGTTGCAGCGTCCTGTGACGCGTGGGCAGCATCGTAAGTGGCCCCGTCTTCTCGCCGGACTGCTGCGTGAGCCACGCATTGACCGTATCGCCTTCCGATACGCTGCGCACCGGCGCAATGTCGGAAACAGCGGGTGTTTCGACAAACTGCAGGCGCCTTTGCTGGTCCCACCGGCCCGGCAATGTCGTCTGCCATGCGGCAAAGAGATTGTCCCGCTCAAGAATGACGCCGAACCCCGCGTTACCGATGCGGCCGATCACCTCCCGCGTCGCGTCGTCGCACTCCTCGAGCGTATCGCCATAAACGATCACCGAGATGTTCGCAAAGCCGAACTGCTGCCCGTCCGCGACGAGTTTGGCCAGCGCCTTTTCCGCTTCGTCAGCGAGGCGCTCCCGCCCCTCGTCGTTTTTCTGCTCCTCTTTCGAGAAATACGCCTTGATGATCGACCACGGGTTGAACGCGGCGACCTTGTAGAACTTGCGGATCTTCTCGATGTACGCGCTCGCCTTCGTCGTGCTCAGAAAGCGGAACATCACGCACATATCCAGTTCGGCGTCGACTTCCGCGAGCACGTCGAGCGCCGCCTCCTGAAAGCCCATCCACTCTTTCACGGCGACGATCTTCGCGTACCGTTTGCCGTGCGCCGATTCGAACATCAGCGTGTCGGCACCGATCGTGACTTCGCTCTCGGTCAGGTGGGTATCGAGCATCGTGACGGGATACCGGACGCGCCGCGGAGGCACCGATGGATTGGCCGCCTGATGGAGGAACGCGAGCGCGTTCTGCAACTGCAGACGCTTCATTCTCAGGCGCGTGACCCCGCCCTTGAACGCATCGATGACGCCTTCGAACCGCTTGATGTCCGCGGTCAGCCGCTCGATATCGAACGCGAAGGCACTTCGCGCGAGCACCGAGTCCTTGACGGTCTCGAAGATGGCCAGCGGCATCGATTTGCCGCCCACCGTCATGTGGTACGCGACCTTCTCGAAGATCTTGTTGACCCCGGTTTCGGGCGTGAAGGCGAGCGCAAGTGAGTGCGTGTTGCGGAAATATCGGCCGCTGGCGACGTGGGCGCGGTTGATTTCGTCGACGCGCGCGTCCATGGACGACTCGAACGTCCCGCCGATGTCGCCTTTGACACGCCGGTGAGAGAGCTTCCACCATGCGGTGATGCGGTGGTCGAAGTTCTTGCATGCGTGATCCAGGTTATCGCGCGCGGCCGAGATGTCGGATGCGTTCGGGCTGTCGGCGTCCACGCCATCAAACGTATAGACGGTCAGCAGCGACCCGTCCTTGTCGAGGATCAGTTCGGGCGTAACCATCGTCGCCCATGGGGCGATTTCCTGGATCGAGCGACGCTTCAGACTTTTCTTCAGCATGGCAGGTCCTGGTCGAAACCATAGGGCCGTTTGAACCGGGCCGAAAACCTGGTCGTCGGCAGTGGCTCATAAACGTCCGCATAGCGGTTGTAGACGAGCATGACCTGTTTCCACCACGGATCTTTCGAGCTTTTCCAGCGCAACAGCCAGTGAACAGCGATGCCAACGACGAGAAACGTCGGCGTCATGCTGGTGTAGCAGAGCAGCATGGTCATCGTGCCGTTTGCAATCGCGAGTCCGCGATCTGCCCCGCCCATCTGGCGAGGCAGCGAAAGAGAACGGCTCACGCGTGTGGGCTGACGCATGGGGACTCAGGTGCAGGTATAGGTGACGTGAAGATGGTTTTTCACGATCGGAATGGCACACGCCGCGAGGCCGAGGCCAACGAAGACTGTGGAAATGATCTTGCCGATCGTGCTTTCCGAATTGCCGATCGCGACGGCGCCGACGATGATCAGCACAATGCCGATGCCATACAGCCAGGGGCCACTGATATAGGCCGAGATCAGACAGATGACGTCCGTCGCCGAGCCGAGATCGGTCAGGTCGGTGGCCGAGGCGAAGGGTGCCATCGCGGTGAGCGATGCCGCAACGACGGTCGAACGCAGTTCCCGGCGCGTGAGGAAACGCGTCCAGATAAAGCGGCTCAACGCTCGCGCGCGCGCGCGCGCGGTTGCGAGAAACTCAGGCAGGTATTTCTTCATTCGGCAACTCCGATGGGTTAGAAAACGCGGTTGAGAACGTAGTCGCCGTCCTTGAATCCCCGGATTTCCAGGATTTCAGAAACGTGACGCAGCTCGCCTGTACGGCGAAGGTGAATGACGTAGTGGAAGCAGTCGGCCACTGCCTTGCGCATATCCGCCAGTTCCCAGCGGCTACCCGGCGGCACGCCGAGCATGGCGAGACTTTCAAGGCGGCTCAGACCGCCCCGCGCGTCGTTCGAGTGGATCGAGCCCATGCCGCCGTCGTGCCCGGTGCTCAGTGCCTGGATAAAGTCGTAGGCCTCGCCGCCGCGCACTTCGCCCACGATGATCCGGTCGGGCCGAAAGCGCAGGCACAGGGCGACGAGCAACTGGGTGGTCACACCCTTGTCTGGGTTCGACAGAAGCCGCACGCGGTTCGGTGCGCTCAGCTTCAGTTCCATCGTGTCCTCGACCGTGATGACGCGTTCGTCCTCGGGAATCTGGGCATTGAGCGCGTTGAGCAACGTGGTCTTGCCCGAGGACGTGCCGCCAGCGACGAGAACGTTGCGGCGGGATCGGACCATCGCGGTCAGGGCCTCACGCAGGGCATCGTCCTGGATGCCCGGCGGGAAGAGATCGAGTTCCTTGTCCTGGCGGGCGTTCACAAGGGAAAACGCCCCCATGTTCACGTAGTCGTGAAGCGACAGGTGCTGGTCACGATGCTTGCGGATCGACAGCGCATTGCCGTCGATCGCGGTGGGCCGCATCACCGATGCGATACGCAGGTTCTTGTGACCCGCGTTGATAATGCCCTGCGCGGTGCCAGCGACCGCTGACTTGTCGACCGATGCCGCCAGCGCGCTGATCGCGCCGTCAAGCACCGCTTCATTGAGGGCGAGATCCAGCCGATGCATCTGGCCGCGGCGTTCGATCCAGATGTTGCTGAAATCGTTAATCATGATTTCAGCGACGTCGGGCGCGTCGAAGTACTCGCGCAACGGACGCAGCGACTCGAAAAACATGCGTACCGCGCTCTCTTCGAGCGGGCGCAGTTTGAGCAGGGGATTCTCGGCAGCTTCTGACATGCTGCTATTGTTCAGGCTGGCTGCGACCTGAAGCGGACCGAAAGAACGATCAAATCAGCGAGCTTTCGGGGGAAGCGTCGTGCTGCGCGTCGCCGACGATAGATGCCTTGATGCACGCGGCTGTGCATCGCGCCGGGCTCGCTCGCGTCAGCCGGCTGATGGGTTTAACCCGGAAAGCTCACAAAAACCGTATAGCTTTCGGGGCTAACTGCAGCTGGAAATTGTGGATATGTCCGCGGCGCAATTGCCTTTCCAATCATCAATTCTCGATGGCAAGAACAATTCCGTTTTACACAAGCCCGCAGGCCGCCCGTGCCCGCCGCTCGAAAACCCTGCTGTTGCCGATGCCGCGCGTCCAGGCGGATGAACTTTCCCTGCAGGTGCACATAGCCCTCGATGCAATGCGACGAGCTCAAGGCAACGTGAGCGCCGCCCAGACACTGTGCCAGGTGATGATCCTTGTGGGGCTGCTGGCGGAAGCCGGATACGGCTCGGCAACGTTCGAACAGATGCAGCGCGCCGAAGAGGTGATTGCCTCGGCATTCGACCGCGGTCGCGATAGAGGTGTGTGGATGCTGGATGATGATGGCTTCGCGCAATTCGCGACGATCGTCAGTACCTACGACCTTCAGCTTCGGCGCGCGCCAGTCGCCGCGATCGCCGACGCGAGCGACAGACTGGACCGCTTCCGCGCGGGCGACTCATTCGATCAGATCGCCCCCAGGCGGACATGAACACCGGTTCGCACCCAACGTGCACGGTTTCGAATACGGGTTTATACTTACCCCCGTCTCCTCCATGTCTCCGCTGATATGGATTCAGCCCGCCTATGTGCGGGCTTTTTCTTGCCTGCTTTCACTGCACAGCACAACGATGAAAGGGAAAATCGCAGACGGCGAGGCGCGCGAGCGGCTCATCATCTGGCTTCGCCGGCGAATGGACGAGTTCGGCATTACGCTCGAAGCACTCGCGCAGTCGATCCAGCATGACATCGACCACCCGCCGCTTTATCGCGACGCGCGCGGCAACGAATGGAACGGCGTGGGCGATATGCCCGACTGGCTGCGGGCGGCCCGAAATGCCGGCGTCAATCCCGACTTCTTCCGTATTGAGGCGAGGCCAGCTCCACACCCCGCCGCTCAAACCGGTGAGATCGACCCGCGCCAGCTTGACCTCTTCTTCTGAAACGGAGAGAACAGGCGAAAAAAAACCCGGCGCGCGGCCGGGTTCGGGTTAAGGAGATGGACAACATCGTCACTAACAGATCACCTCGACCGTCTCGCCAAATGGCGGCTTCTTCGCGCGCCTGAGCGGCGTCGTCGAAGCCCACAGCACGGGATAGTCCGGAGGATCGTCCGGAAAGCGGCCGTCCATGTCGGTGAGATAGACGAGGAAGGCCGGCCGGATGCCCTCTTTCGCCAGCCGCTCGAACGGCTCGACGAACGACGTGCCACCGCCGCCGCGCACGGGTAACAGGTCAAACTCGACCGCGTCGCCGCGCTCGAAGATCTGTACCTGTGTCACGCGCGTGTTGCAGTCCATCACAATCAGCCGGCGCGGCTGCACGCCAGCATTCACAGCGATGATTTCCGCAGCAAACTGCGCCTGCGTCTCATCCCACACCGAGCCGCTCGAGTCGCGAACGAAAACAGCATCACCAACTGCTGGCTCGTTCAACGACGGCAGATACAGGCCCATGTGCAGATAGCGGCGATTGGGCATCGCGAAGCTGTAGTCAGTCGGCGACGATTCCTGCGCAAAGCGGTGCAGGATCGGCCGCCAGTCGACCACGGGTTCGACGGCATCCGTCGCCATCGCTTCCAGCGCTCCGGGCAGCGCGCCACGCATCCTGGCCGCTTTCGCGGCCTGCAGCACGGCCACCTTCCAGTCAGCTTCCTTCAGGGCCTTGTCCTCGCCGGTGTACTGGCGGACCTCGCCACAGGAGGGTGCGGCATCGGGAGTCGCGTGAGGGTTGGGGCTCGCGCCCGGAGTGGTCGCGCCGTTCGCGTTGGTGGACTGTGGCGGGCTGTTGCCCCCGGTTGCGCCGTCCGGCTGCTTCGGCGGTTGAGCCGATTGCTGGCCAGACTGCGCATCCGGTTTGCCACCGTCCTGCTTGCCCTTCCCCTCCTGCTGCTGCTTTTGCTGCTTTTCCTTCTGCCGCTTCTCCTGCGCGAGGATTCCATAGATCTCCTCGGCCGATTTGCCCCTGAAACGGGCATCGACGAGCGCACGCTTTGGTAGCAGCATGCCTGCCTCAAGCACGATCGGATTGATCGCATAGTCACACGCGTCGTTCCAAAGTTCCGGATCGCGATCGCCCTGACGCCAGCAGTGGCCGTTGGCCACGTGCAGCACCTCATGCGCGAGCACGCCCCGGGTCTCCAGATCGTTCAGGCCACCGAGGTAGGCCGGGTTGTAGCCCAGCGATTCCCCGTCGGTCCAGAACGTCTTGCAGGACGGATCTTCGAGAACCTTCAGCCGGAGCGCGAGCGCCCCGAAGAATGGCTGATCGAGAACCAGTGCGGTGCGTTGCCTCGAGATACGCGGGTCCATGGCCGCCTCACGCGACGAGTCGCAGAAGCGGGGTGGGTTCCGGCTGCGCAACCTGCTCCAACGGCGCGAACGCCGCAGGCTGATGCGCCATCGGCTCGGGCGCCCCGCCCATGAACGCTGCCATCAGCCCCTCGATTTCGGAGGCCTTGGCCGCGACCTGTGAGCGCAGCACGCGCGATTCCTTCAGATCCGCGCCGGTGTGAACCGCGAGATGCGTCTTCGCCTGCTCCAGGATGTGGTTGAGCTTCGGATCGTTCGTGAAGTTCAGCTTCGGCAGCAGCTCGCACAGTTCGCGCACCTGGTTGGTGACGCCCAGACGAACATCGGTGGCACCGTACAGCTTGTCGGCCAGTTTCGAGACCGCTTCGTACAGACGCCCGACCAGATCGTTGTTCGCCGTCGAGATCGAGGCAAGCACGTGCTGGTCGATTTCCGAACGAAGATCGGTCAGCACATCGGCAGTCAGATCGACGCCAAACTGGCTCGCGTCAGGAAACGGCAGCACGGCGAGCTTCACGCCGAACTTCTCCGACATGCGGGCAAGCGTGGGATAGTCCGCCTCGTTGAAGAGCCCGTTTAGTTCCACCCGTGCCTGCTCCTTGAGGTTCAGGTAGTCGGTCAGAAAGACGGAAACTGCGAGGTCGAACTCGTCTTTCATCTTGCGCATCTGGTCGGCGAAGTCCATGTAGATCGTCGTCGGCAGAAGGCGCACGCCCAACTGGTCGTACTTCAGCGAGTGGTCGTAGTGATAGCGGCGAATGCGAGTGCCGATCGACACCACTTCCTTGTAGCTCGGCGCATGTTCGGGCAACAGGCGCTTGTTGAAGCGCCCGATATCCTTCGCCTGATGGTTCTTCTCGACTTCTTCGGTCGCTTTCACGTCGAAGCAGCGCGCCTGCCAGGCAGACACCGTGACGGCCGAGAGCATGACGCGGGATTTCAGTTCAGTGATGTTCATGGAAAACTCCAGGATAGAAAGGGATTGGATGCAGCAAAAGAAAAAAGCCACGGGCCGCGCGTGGCGGGCCGTGGCAACAGAAAAAAGCGGAAAACGGGAAAGGCGCGCGCTTACTGGCCGCGGATGATCTGACCGAGTGGACCACCCTGCGCACGGATGAACGCGTACGTGTTCTGCAGTTCAGGCTTGCGCCGAACCGCGTCGCGCGCGAGAAGCGCCGCAAATTCACGGCGGCCCGCATCGATGAGCCGGTCGTTGTAGGTCAGCACGCGGTCGAAGTTGCCTTCGGTCGAGTGCGCGGCCAGGGCTGTGCTGATCGCGTAGAGCGCGGCGGGCGTTTCCGGAATCGCCGCATTATCGGGTGAAAGGATGATGGCGTCGGGCGACGGCAGCTCGCGGTAGATGGCCAGAAAGCTCATCAGTTCGGTCGCGGCCGCCTCGCCCACCGATCCCGCATAGGAGATCAGTTCAAGCTCCTTCGGCACGACGCCCATCGTCCTCGCGACGAACCCCCAGGTACGGGGACTCGGCGCATTTTCGATGTCGCGCGACGTCTTCTGCACGGACAGCAGATCGGGGCGGAAGCGCAGGAACGCGATCAACTCCGGAGAGATGTGGTTTTGCACTGCCCACGCTGTCCAGTCGTCGATCGTTGGCTCCAGTTCCACGACGGTTGCGAAACGCGAGATCACGGGATCGAGGATGCCCGTCACGCCCGCGTTGTCGTTGCGCCGGTTGGTCGCCGCAACGAAGGTGACGCAGTCAGGCAAAACGTGCTCACCGATGCGACGCGCAAGCAGCAGCTGCATCTTTGCTGCCTGCACGGCGGGCGACGCCTGTCCGAGATCGTCAAGGAACCAGAGCAGAGGCGACGTCGCCCGCAGAGCGCGCTCAAGGTCACCGAACGGCAGGAAGCGGGCAATGTTTCCATTGGGAAACGGCAGGCCTTTGGAGTCGGTCGGGTCCTCGACAACCGGGTGGCTGATGAGGAGCTCATGACCAGTCGCTCGTGCTGCCTGGTCGACGATATCGCTCTTGCCGATGCCAGGTCGGCCGGTGATCAGAACCGGCAGACGCCTCGGAATGAACGAGGTGAGAAGCTGGATGAGTTGCGAAGGATTGACTTTCATGGGGGAGCCTTAAACGGAAAATGCCCCACGAAACGACGCCCCAGGGGACGTGGTCCCAATTGGGCGAGTTGAGTGCCGCTTGCGCGGCCGTTCGATGCGTCGATCGACGCTGGATAAAGCGTTACGCGTGCGCGCCGGTCAATGCCGCCACTTGCGCCTGCGTAAGGGTTTCGCGTGGGACCGACGTCTCGCGCGTGAAAATCATCGCGCCGTAGAGATCGGCAAGGCAACGTGCCTCGACGCACAGCACCAGCACGTCATCATCGGACACGGCGGGTTGCGGTTGCGCCAGACATTGATTGCGATCTCGATCTGCGCGATCGAAACATCCTGTGCTCCGGAAACAGCGCTCGGATGGTTCATGGGAAGAGTCCTCGAAGGAAGCGCCCCTGAACAACGCCCGAAGGGACGCGATCCCCAGGGGCAGAGTTGTTGCCGGATCTCCGGCGGGTCGATGCGTCATGGACGCGGGTAACAGAGCCAGTATGAGAGGCCCCCGCGCGACGGTTTTGCCCGAATGATGAGCAGATTGACCCCGCTTAGACATTTCCCGTCGGGCCGGCGGGCGAAAAAAAAGCCGGCGCATGCGCCGGCTTTGGTTCAGGAAAGGGCCGTCAGAGCAACGCTGTCTGCGCGGCTCGTGCTGCATCGATTCTGGCAATCATCGCCGCTTCGTGCTCACGGTGCCGCCGGGACTTCTCTTCGCCGACGCCGTTGTGCTGCTCGACCACGTAGGCGAAACAGACAGGATTGGCCGGACCACGCCACGCCGTCCAGGCCTCCATGATCCGCGCGCGCACGTCGGGCGTGCATGCGAAGTACTCGCGACGCAGGCGACGCCACTGTTGGGCGTACAGATCGCGCATGCGTTGCTCGCTCTGGAACAGCAACCGTTCGCGCCGTTCCCTCTCTTCGTCGACCGAAAGCGCCTGGGGCGCTTCGATCTGATCGCTGAAGAGCGGGTAGGCACGCTCGATGTTTTCGCGAGCCCGCTCCTGGCGACTCAGATGCAAGGCTTCCATCCGCGGCGTCCACCGAAGACCTTCCGCCTTGGGAGTACGATCGAAGCGCATGATCGTCTCCCTCAGGCGGCAAGCCGTTCGAGCATCGCGCGCGCGTAGTCGAGCGTGCCATCCTTCGCCCGCAGCGTGCGAGCCTGGCCGAGCTCGGGGTTGACGAGCACGTACTGCCGGCTCGCGCCCTTGCGCCAATCGCGGATTTCCCGGAAGCCAGACGCGATCGCGTCCTCGACATGCGTGGCGCCATCGATGACGACGCCATCGGCACGCTGGTACTGTGCACGCTGCGCGGCCTGCTTCGCATACTGCGTGTCCTCGGCCTTGCGTGCTGCCGCCTTGCGTTCTGCGTCGGCAGCCTCCCATGCAGCCTGCGCCGTGGCGTCCATTCCGCACAACGCAAAAATCGCGCGACGGCGATCCTTCGCGTTCATTGAGCGCAACTTCACGCCGTAGTGCTCTTCGATCGCGCGCTTGCTGCTGCGGTTACGCGTGTCAGGAGTGTCAAGCACCTCAAGCAGTAGCGACAGGTCACGCTGTTCGAGCGCGACGGCCATCCTGTTGGCCCATTCGAAGGTCTCGCGACCGTGCGAAAGCAACGCCATTTCGCGCTCCAGCCTGTGCCGGCGCGCAGTCGTTCGCCCCTGCGTACGCTCCATGTCAGCGTGGTCCAACGCTCTGTCCCGCCTGGAGTCGGCCAGAATCTGGCGCAGCCGCGCGGCAAAGGCGTTCACCGGGGTGCCCAACGACGCAGGTTCGTTGAACATCGGCGGAAGCGCGTCCACCGACAGGATGCCCGCCTCGAACAGCGCGTCGTCTACCTCGACGAAGCTGCACGCGCTGGGCAGCCCGCTGACGGCGGCCACGATCGCATCGACGTTCCCAGCCGTGATCGGCTGTTTTGCCGCGCGCATGACGGAGGCAACCCAGCGATGCTTTTCGGCTGGCAGGCGCCCGCGCAATTCCAGCACGTTGAGCAACGGCTCGGCCCATTCGAGATCGTAGCGAAACGAGCGATCCATCGTCCGATAGTCGTCCAGCACGGCCTCCGGCAAAGGCTCGTTGCACAGAAGCGCGTATGCGACGTGCACTTCGTGCCTGCCGTTCGTACCACCGCTGGGCGCGGGCGGGCCGCCTGCGCCAAAGCCGAAGCGCTCGATTGCAGCGTCGTGCAGCAACGAAGACAGGTTGAAAAACCGGCGCGAATCGCGGGCTGCGACCCTTTCCGCATCTATCTGGCTGCTGGACAGGAAGCATTCCGGCGAGCGTGCGAGTTCGAACAGGCCGAACAGCTCCTCCCAATGCGCCGGGCGGATCTGCCACGGCTTCGGATCGACGCCATACCTGGACAGCCAGTCTTCGCGCACCTCGTCGAAGAGCGACGCCACCACCTCGGCTGCCGTGCCAGCACGGCGAATCGCCAGCTTGCCGTTGTATCGAGTAATGGTTGTCGCACTCGCCTCTACGTGATCGCAATCGAGAGAAATCAGCGCGGTTTCGGTCGCCTGCACGCGTTCGTCGCGGAACAAGCCCAGCACGCCGGCGAGGGTTGCGACCTTGAAGAATTCACCGGGGATCGTCAGTGTGTACATGAGAGTTGGCTCCACAAAAAAGTTGGGGCCAACTCCCCATCCGGGGACGTTGGCCCCCTCAGGGTTGAAGTGTCAGGTCAGTCAGTCGATGTCGAGCATCCGTGAGACAACCGCGGCGATCGCCCACGCCTGCGTGCGCGACAACGTTTTGATGCGCAGCACCGGCTGGCTCTTCCAGTGGCCAGCTTCGCCGAGTGCGATGAACTGGACGAAGTCGATCTGGATGGTCCAGCCTTCGGAGTTCCCGCGCGCCACCGACAGCGCGAGCCGCCGGCGCGCTGCCGATCCGGCCGGCCAGTCGCGCGAGGCCGACAGCCCGTAGCAGTCCTCGTTCGGGTCATCGATGAAATTCGCCGCAACGATCCATTCCGGCTCGATCTCGGACTGGCGCAGGGTCCGGCCGATGTGACTGACAACCTGGCTGACGGTTTTTCCAGCAGGATCAAACGGCGTGCTGGCGTGCACGACCGGTGGTTCAAGAAGTGTGGACATGCGAGTCTGAAAAGAAAAAAGGCCACACCCGAAGGTGCAGCCTTTTAATGAATTAACGACCGGCGACGTCGCCGGTCAGCGTTGATAGTCAGATGTCGTTACGACATGCGTCGACGGGCGCGATCCGCCTTACGACCGTTGCGGTCCATGACCAGGCCAAGTACAGACAAGGCCACAGCCACGCCCAGCGCAAAGAAACTGAAGCCCATACTCATTCTCCGTTCATGGAAACCATGCCTACGTACAAGGTTAGCACAAAGGCCAGAACCAGATTGACCTCTGACAGGATGTTGAAAACCGACCAGTTAGACGTTGAGTGCCAGAAGCCGATCGCACCGATCACGGCTGCCGCAGAGAGGGTGTGCATGAATCGGCCGAATTGCTGACGTTGGTCCCTGGTCGGCGATTTCACCATACCGACAAGCTTTGGCCAAAGGCCGTTTCTCTCCGGTCGATCTGCCAGCTTTGACGCCACATGAAACGTTCCGTCGGTCCTGGCCTCAAGTTGCAGGGAGCAATCGGCGCCTCGCGCGGAAACCTTGGGCGGAGACTCCGACTGGGAAAGGTGCCGTATGACGAATGCGAGTCTTTCCGATATGCAGACCTGATCCAGATCAACGATAAACGTCGCCCGATCGGTCACGGTCAAGCCGGATGGGTACTCAACGACAATGTCGACGATTTCCATCGGGCCTCCTACCGACGTTCGCCACCGAGGCCGCCTGCAAGCCGCAGACCGCCAAGCAGCGCGTCGTAACCCTCGCGGGACGACAGCTGCTCGAGCGAAACCGCGTTGTCGCCACCGCCCGACAGGTCGGCACGACCGCGACGCGTGCGGAACGACACGGCGACCTTCTGGCGGGTCGGGGTGTCGGTAACTTCAAGCATGACGGCGGGAGTACGGAGGGTGACGCGGCAACCGCGATTGCGGCGAGCCCGCTCGGTGACAATTTCGTGCTCGCCTGAACGCAGACGCAGATCGCGCGCGACACGACGCAGCATCTGCGTCGCGTGGTGGGTAATGGCGGCGTCTGCTGCCGCGCCCGCACTGCGGCGGTCGGCATAGAACAGCTTGGGAACCTTGAGCATTTGAGCCTCTGAAAAAAGAAAAAGCGAGGTGCCCTTTCGGGAACACCTCGCGATGCAGCAGGGAGCCGGCAGGACCGGCTTTCTGGAAAAGGTCAGTGCGTGACGCGCAGACCCGAGTTGGAGGAAACGAGAAGGACGTGGTCGCCCGGTGCGAACTGCTGATCGTCCGGTTGAGTGACGACGAGCGTGCGTCCAGCGTTGGTACGCACGATGATTTCGAGGCCGGCGTGATGCGACAGGACCTGCGAGACCTTCTGCGAAACGATGCCCGACGCAGCACCGGTCAACGCACCCGCGATGTAGCGGCCGGTACCGTTGCCGATCGTCCGGCTACCGAGGAACGCGCCGACGCCCGCGCTGATCAGCGAAGTCAGCCCGGAATTGTCCGAGCCGGCTTCAATCGTGATCACGCGAGTGCGAACAACGGTCGCTTCTTCCATCGTGCCCGCGTGCCGCACGTCGCCGCGCTGATACGTGTTCGGCGAACCGAAATCGACACCGGCGCAAGCCGATAGCATGGATGCGAGAACGAGACTGACGATGATCTTGAACATGTGATTGCCTCAACGAAGAAGAACAAGAAGGGCAACCGTCCCGTCAGGGATGTCGCCCTGACGGGAATGAAAAAAGATCTGTTTGAGCGAACTGCGGCAAGACGAGGCGTCAGGCTCATGCTTCGAGCGCGAACAGTGAACCGCCCCGCTTACGACGAAATGCGAGTGAGGTAATGCAGGTCGACGCGACCGCATTTGACGAGCTCACGCTCGGCGGCGAACGGGATTTGAAAGTCGAACTTCACAGTTGCCGTTCCATCTTAGCCCCACTGTTCCGGGACCTTGAGAGGACTGCCAGAAATTGCCAAAGCCTTGGCGAGTTCCGGCGAGAAAGTGATCTGCTGCTGCATAGCGGCTCCAAAAAAATGGGAGCCGGTCCCGTTGGGATGGCTCCCAACAGGGTGACAGACGGGTTTGGCCCGTCGTGGACGACCGGCATTTGCCGGGCCAAGGTAAGAGCACTCCGGCAAGCCAGAGTGTTCTGTCGATGCGCAAAAGCGCGGGTGATGTTGCGAGTCTAGGGCAGTCCGTACCGTGCGCCGCCTGGAAACATCGAGAAAACGCCCTGGCTTTCCAGGTTCTGACGGATCCCACGTGAGCGCCAGCGAAAAAAAAGCGCTGGCCCCGAGGGACCAGCGCTGTTGCAGATTTCTGGCGTGCCCTGCCGCTCCGTGGAGGAGCGACGTTTTGACCGACTCAGGCGAACTTCAGGTCACCGTCGTCGGTCGCTTCTGGCCAGCTCAGCCAGACGAACGCGAAACCGAGCCCAAGCGTGTCAGCCAGCATCTGAGCCAGCTGGCTCGGGTCGTGACTGGCAAGGTATTGGCTCCCGTCGTGCATCAGCGTGGAACCGACGAAGTACACGGCGACAAACGTACCGGCGAGCAACGCGCGATTGCGCGAGGTCGGCTTCACGAAGAAGCCCCAGAAGAGCGTAAGCAGCGAACAGAGCGCGAACGCCCCGAACAGATGCTCGATGGCACCCGGTGCCCACCGTCCGAGGTAGTGGACTTCGTCCAGACGGAACCACACCTGATACGGCTCGGCAAAACCCTCGTAGCGGTAAAATGCCGCCAGAACGAGCGCCATCAGCGCGAGGATGAAGGCGGTCGCATGTGAATGCGCCGTGCTTGCAGTGCGCGCGAGCGCAGTTTTTGAGAAGAAATTTTTCAGCATTCTTGTGCTCTGAAAAATGTTTGACGGATGAAGCCTGGAAACGCAGCGACAGGCGCTGCTCTCACGTATAGCGCAGAGGATCCTCCATAAAAAAACCGCTCCCCGAAGGAACCGGCAGGTCAGTGTGCTGCTGCGGATTTCCGGCTCTTTCGAGCCTTCTTTTCCTTCGGCCTGGGCGCTTCATACCCGAAGCGCGCCCACACAGCAGGGTCAATCGGGATCGGGTTCGTGCGCCCTGTTGTCAGGTTCACGAACACCCCCGAATACTTGAGCGACCCGGTGCGAAACAGCGTCCACAAAAGATTGAACGCCTGCACCGCGATCGCGGAATTGATGACCAGCGACTGCTTTCGCAGCGCGTCAGCCATCGAGCAGGACGGCGTATCGTCGTCCGCGTCTTTCGAGGGGTCGATCAGGTCCGGGAACAGGTCGCCCACATGCGGCAAGCGCTCCCGACTGGTCTTCCTTCGGCTTTTTGGCATCGTCTGTCCAAGCACCACCTGCCCGCGGTCCGTGTCATTGCCGCAGTCGAGGTAATACGCGTGGGTCTCCCCGACGGTGTCGAGAATCGCCTTTCGGGCGGCACGCGTATCAACGCAACCAATCACGACATCAACATCGAACAGTGCCGTGCGGCCATTCAGGCGCTGCGTGACCGCACGCCAGTTGGTACCCATCAGCAGGTTCAGCCGGTTGACGACCAGCGGGGCCTTGAAGCTGCCCACGTCGTTCGGATAGAACCCCTGCCGTCCAACGTTGGTGGGGCTCACTGTGTCGTCGTCGTACACCGTGCACTCGATCCCCCCGGGGTGCCCCAGTTCGATCATCGCGTGGTGCAGGCGTGCGAGAGCAGGCAGGACAGCACTGCCCGTCCCGCCCGCGCCAACGGCAAGCACTTTCCAGGGGCGCTGGATCATGTGCGCCGGGATTTCATGGCTGATCGCGTCCGTCATACGGCCTCCGATACACGTGCAGCCTGATACCACGACGCCGGCGCGCGCTCCGTTTCCTCGAAGATGCCCTTGGCGCACAGGCGCACGGCGATACTCGGGGTTGCACGGTCACAGTTGCCAATGACAAGCGCCATCTTCACGTCATGCCGGTCATCGTCGTTGTCGGTCGACGAGAAGTACGCCGGATGCCTGCCATGCGAATGGCAGTCCATCACGAGCACTTCGTCGCCAGCGAGCGCCGGGGGCTGATACTTAAGCGAACCGCCGGTATGCGTGACGATGCCCACGGGCGCGAGCCGGAACGCGCGCGTCGATGGACTCCACACAATCCACGCCCCTGTCTCCAGGGGATGCACCTCGCGGGCCATCCCAGCGAACACACCCCCCAGGTCTGCCGGAATGGTGTTGCACAGCAGCCGCGTCGACGGCGTGACCCGTCCATACGGTATCGCCGTGCGAACAGTGAACCCGGCGATCTGGCGCACCAGCGAAAGCCAGGGCCGCCGGATCTCGAGGAACACGCCGTTTTCGGCGACCAGCAACCGCTCACCCGGCGCGTCCATCTCTGCGACCGTTTCGTTTCGGGGGACCATGACGGTCGGAAACGACCGTTGCAATGTCAAATCATGAATGTTCATTTCTAACCTTTGGGGCCCCGCGCGATGAGATCGCCGAGCGTCCGGTTCATGGGCACGAGACATTGCAGGGGGAACTGCTCGCCGTATTTGCCGGCCAGCATTTCCTTCCAGAACGCAAATTCGCCTCGTGGGTGATTGACGCGTTTTCCGCCCGCATTGGGATGGGTGAACGCGGATTCGAAAAAGCCGCTTTCCCAGCCGTCAATCGACGCGATGTCGATGCGGTCGGGAACACGTGCGGAGCCGATACAGATGGAACCGTGATCCCATGTGTTGAAGTACGGCGGCTCGAACAGTGGTGTGTCAGGTGTTGGTCGTGCAGCGCCGTCCACCGCATACACGTAGAAGCCGCTATTGCGGGCCTGGAAGATCAGACCCGGATGTGGCACCACCGCGGTGACGTTGCCAAGCTGGGGGCAGTCGAAAAACACCCGTCGCGTTGTCGGTCGGCACCACCACGTCACAGCGGTCCGGTCAATCGCCAGCACCGTCTCCGGCAGAAACTCGGCTTTCGCCGCGCAGCGTTCAGAAAGCGAGTCGAGCGCCGTGAACAGAGCGTCGCGGTCCACCGGTCGACCGGCATCGATGACCGGACGTTTGCCGGACACCGATACCTGGTGCGCCGTGGCGAATACCGGGCTAGCGGTCTCGCGCGCGTACGAATAGAGCAGGATTGCTCCACTCATCACCAGCTCTTTGGCATGTCCTGTCGAAAGGATCAGATTGTTCATCGTTAGGCTCCTGAGTCGTCGCGTGTGATCAAAGCCACCACGCGGTCGACCTGTCGAAGAATGGAAAAGCCCAACGACAGATCCGCGTACTGCCTGCGGATGTCATCGGGCGACTGGGCAAGTGCAATGAATCCGTGAAACAGGGATCCATCGCCGCCGCTGTTGAAGTACTCGTAGTGGGTGTCGAGGATGTCGCCGGTGTACACGTCGTCGCACGCTGCGATCGACGTGGCCGCGTAAATCACCTCCGGCCGGAAAGACCAGTCGAACAGTGCGCGACGGCCGGCACGGCTGAGCAGCACCGTCAGACGTTCCAGCTCCGCGCAAAGCGCCCGGACCCGGCCGCTCTGTGTCCAGACAAGACGCCGCAGCGCTTCGATGCCAAGCGCGGGATATGGCCGCCACGCATGATGTTTCGTGCTGTAGCGACCGATCTCCATGCTGGACGGGCAAAGCTCTTCGCGAACCACCGAGGGGAGGTAATGCTGGAACTCCTCAGGGTCATCGCCAAACCTGTCCTTCAGGTGGTCGATTGCATCTTCGTCGTCACACCACGGATCTCCGTCCCAGTTCCACTGGGCGAACATGGACAGGAAGTCATCGGGCGTACGCATGAGGAGCGTGCGGAACGCTGCGCGGTTGATCAGGACCAGCGCCGTAGCCAGCAGCCGCGGGTGCGCCTTACCAAGCGGAGTGGCGCGCTCCCCGATCACGTACACGTGATCCTCAGGCGTCTCGATACCCAGATACAACGGCGAGTCGGGTTCGAAACCGGATGCATCCGTCTGATACATGATCTGGTCCTGGACGCCATTGGTATCCAGGAGATACGGCCGGAAGCAGAGCCGCTTCATCGCGCCACACTGGCGGCGTATCCACGCAAACAACGCCTGAGCCATTGCGTCGCCAGATCCCGAAAAGGCCTTCACGTCTGCGGCCCTGAGCGGGCCCGACTTGAAGTGCTCGTCGACCAGCTTCGCGAGCTTACGATCGGCTGGCCACTTCATCGACGCACGCGCCGCAACGGCACGCGATACGTCGGGAAGCGTCAGAAAATCATGGGCAGGTCGACGTCGGGCAACGGCATGCCGCGGCGATTGCCAGCCGAGGCCGTCGACAGTGACGCCCGCATCAGCTGGCCGAGGATCGAAGAACATTGCTCGATCTCCTTGTCATGAAAAAAAACCGCCCTTTCGGGCGGTTCAGTGGAAGATTGCTTCGCCTCACCGGCGATGCATTGCAGGAGCGGGCGCTTACGCATCGCTGCCCTTTGCGCCTGCTGCACGCATGAACGTGTAGCGGGCGGTTTCGCCTTCATAGACCGGACCCTCGATTGCGGCCGTGGTCAGTTCGGGGTACTGGGCGGAATACAGGTCGCGCACCTCCTCGGGAGAAAAGGTCGGACCGGGGTCGACGAAGTTCACGCCGTTGTAGACGAACTCGCGCACCAGACGGGCAATGGCAATGGACATGGCAGACCTCAGGCGAGCAGGGAAAGAAGGTCAGTACCGGACGACGTCCCGGAACTGGCGGGCGACGCCGACGCAGCGGGCGCGGCCGACGCAGAGGGTGACGTGTAGTCATCATCGTTGTCGTCTTCGCCCTCCCCCTCATCGCCGCTGCTGGTGGCTGACGGACCGGCTTTAGCCGGTACCGCCCTGCCGCCTTTCGCGAGCGACTTCTGCGCCTTCGAAGCCTGGTTTTTCTCCGCTTCCTGCAGGATCGCGGTAGTTGCCGCCACCTGTTCGGACAGCGACGCATGAGCCGTCGAGTACGAACTGATTGCCGCGGCAAAGCCCTCATCGAGCTCCGCCGCCGTACCGGTGAGGACCAGCGGCTGCCGCAGCGCGGCGTCCTTGCCCTCGCCTTGCGGCACGACGACCACCGCCATGCGGTCATTGTCCATCTTCAACGTCAGTTGCAGCTTGCCGCTGGCTTGCACCAGCGCTTCCAGTTGTTGGAACATGAAAAACTCCATAAAAAAGAAACGCCGCGCGGTGGCGGCGTATACATATAGAGGGGAAACGGGACGCAGAACGCGCCCCGCGATCTCAGAACTTCAGCACCTTCGGCAGCTTGCCCTCGTAGTCGAATCCTTCGACCTTGAGCAGCGCCTCGATGACCTCCGGCTTCGATTTCGCGAAGACCTTCCTGAAGCTGTCGCCAAGCGCGGCGCGAATGCCGATTTCGTCGGCCAGCACCATCATCTCGGACTTCGTGATCAGCTCCAGAAACTCCTTGTCGAGCTTCCAGTGCTTCTTGAGGTCCAGCTTATGCGACTTGCACAGTTGCGTGAGATGCGTCACATCCAGACCTTCGATTGCGGCGAACAGCATTGCAATCATCAGATCGGCCTGCGAGCTTTCCTTCGCTACCTGCACGGCCTCGATGGCCTTGGGCAGATTGGACACTGGCGCCTCGTTGCCAACGATCCGCTCGAAGAACTTGCGGAACGCGGCGTCGTCGACCTGACGTGCATGGCCGCTCAGCACAACAGCAATGAGGTACTGGCGAGCCAGTTCATGATTCATGCCGATATCGGCCCGCAAGGCCTTGCGCCACAGCTTCACGCGATAGGCCTTCACCTTCTCGGACTCGGTAATGACCGTGATCGGGGGGGTCGTCGATGCCGGAGCGCTGGCTGACTTGCTGCCCGCGCCGCTAGCGCTTTTGGCCGCCGGTGCGGACTTCGCTCCGTCGGCTTTCTCGGGCTGCGTCGCAGCCTTTTCCGCCTGGATGCGAGCCGCCACCTTCTTCATGTTGCAGACGGTGTCGAAGCACTGGCCGCGATAGGCCTTGCCGACCGAATCCGGCAGGCCGCTCACGGCCGCGCCGTAGTTCGCGCAGGCATGGCAGGCTTTCGCCTGTTCAAGCCCGACGCCTTTCGGCCCGTCAACAGCAAGCTGCACGCGCGTGTTGTTGTCGCCAGCCCGCACGATGCGCACGGTCTGGAACTCATCGCGCAGGCCTGCGGCCGTCACCTCAAGCTGCTTCTCCGTTTTTGCGATGAAGCAGCTCCGGTTCGTACAGTTGCCGGTTCCGATCGCTTCGCCAAACATCTGCGCCTGCGTCGACGAATTGTGCGGACAGGCGGCACACTCCGTTTTGTCGAAGATGGCCGAAGCGAGCGCACAGGACGCCTGCTCGACCAGCTTCTTCACGTCGGCGACCGTGCGCTTTTCCGAGACCACGACAGGCAGTACCTTGTCCTGGTTTTCCTTGGACAGCGCCGCCAGCAGCTCCGCATGAGCGATGTTGATTTTCCGCTCGCTGAGTGCGTCGAGCACCGACTTCGAGCAGTTCAGCAGCGCAAGACGGCTGTCCAGTGTCGAGCGCGACCAGCCAAGAATCTTTGCGGTCACGTCGCGATCGCCGCCGTGCAGACCGAGCAGCTCTGCGGCATCGACAGCTTCTTCAGAAGGCGAGAGGTTGTCCCGCTGGATGTTTTCGGTGAGCGCAATGCGGCGCGCTTCGACTTCATCGACGTCCTTTACAACGATGGGCATCGGGTAGTCGTCACCGCGAGCATCCAGTGCGCCGCGGTAGCGACGGCCGCCGGCGATCACCTCGTAGTCGAAATCGTCTTCGGCTACGGGACGGACAATAATCGGCGTGTCGACGCCATGCGCGCGGATCGACTCGGTCAGTTCCGCCATCGCCTTCGGATCGAAGTACGTGCGCGGGTTACGACCGAGCTTGATGCGCTTCAGGGGTGCAGTAAGTTGTTGCATTGCAGGTTCTCCGGAAAGGGGAACCTGCCCCCTGTCGGGAGTGGTTCCCGATGGGGTCAAAGATGGTGCCGTGCTAGCCGGCGGTTCGATGCGTCAGGGACGCGGTAGATGGGACAACGATAGCGCTGGACCAAAGCCGGTAACAGGCGAAAAGGCCAGAAAAACCATGCAGCTTTCGCTCGCGCCAGCCGGCGCCCCGGCGGAGCCACTCGCCGAAGGCGACACACGGCCATGAGTCGACGTTCACTTCCTTGCAGGTGGTGACGCTCGAACGTCTCTTTCGCGCCACATTGCTGACGAAGAACCCCCAATCTGCGCAATTGTCGGCTCAGCGCTCGGGGGAGCGGGGCTTTCCATCGGCTTACCGCTAGTAAGTCATCTTAACGCTTCGGACTTCAGGTTCCTGAGGCCGAATGGCTTGCTCACGTTCAGCAAAGTCGCTGATTGACGCCTTCCCGGCGACCCGTGAGTTGAGCACATCGGTCATGGTTCGCCCGAAGGCGTCGACGACCCTGGTCGGCGTTTCTGCAAGAGTGTGTTCGAACAACAGCGCGTCGTGCATGGGCAAGACCACCGCCACGTCGCCGATGGAAGCGACCGCCAACAGCGCCCGCTTGAATATCAAGGACGCCGTTCCTTGGACTACTTGGCTGACAGCCGAACGCTGTTCTTTGCCCGTGAGCGGCCCCCCGCTGGCCCGTCGGTAGTGGTTGCCGAAGAGTGTGGCTACGCGACCGGTGCTCTGATACTCGGCCCATACGGACTTTTTCCATTCCTCGTAGCGCTGAAATAACCGGAATGCCTCCTTCGCCTTCTGTCGATCCACTCCGAGCGAGGAGGCCGCGTCGACTAGAGCCTTCCTACTCATTCCGTACGCGTAGGAAAGGAAGAGTTGTTTGGCGGCTTTCCGGTTGCCGACGAGACCCAAATGCGTGTTCGCAAAGAGATCGTACATATCGCCTGCAGCGTACAGACGCTTAAGCTCCTCGTCGCCGGAGAGGGCCGCCATTATGCCGACCTCGAACTGATCAAAGTCGACGTAGCTAAGTTGGGCACCAGCGCGCGCGCGGATGATAGAGCGGTATCGTTTCGGAATATTCTGGAGGCTGGGACTGCGCAGTTGGACGCGCGACGTGCGCGAGCCGAACACATCCACGACCGGTCGAGTGCTGTTGGTGGTCAACGTCAGAGAGCCGAGTACGCGCCGCGCCGTGTCGAGGGCGAGGAGTGCCTTGGTGTCCCCGCCGAAGTCGCGATCGTGTGGCACGAAGTCGAGAAGGTATTCGACCGAGACCTCGTCAAGTTCAAAGCCTTCCAAGAGCAGCTTGTCCTCTATGGCGCGCCTGCTCGGTGTCTCGAGCGGCATGTCGTGCTTCGCGGAATAGTTCTTGAGCATCAGGAAGTAGTCGTGCTCTGCCTGTGACCGCTTTTCCGAGAGTCCGGCTTCGTCGATTGAGATTCCGGCTGACATAGAAAGCTGCAGCAAACGGTATGCGGGCACCTCGACGGTGAAAAAGCGCTCAAGCTCGCTGTCGGTAGATGCTTGCCTGCAGAGGTGGAGATACATCGCCTCCATCGCCATCGCGGCCTTGGCCGCGATGGCGACATCGAATGCTGCGCCCTTGTTGATCATCTTCTGATAAGCGTCGCAGACTTCCTTTTCCGTCCCATACTGCTCCAAGTGTGTCGTCACGTCGCGCTTCTCGCGGAGGAGCCGGTCCTCGGGGACACCGCTGATAGAGATGCGGAATTCGTCAATGTCAACGATCGCGCCGGGCAGACTCTTCGTCTTGTCGAATAGCGCGTCCCGAATCATCCAGAAGTCGTGACATACCACGATTCCCTCGAACCCCACGATGCTTGCGACGTCGGTTTCCTGGACCTGGCCATCTTGGAACCAGTAGAAGGAATCAGCTCCCCTGCCGGTGAAGTCCTTCACGAAGAGCATTAGCCTGAAGGCCAAGTCAATCATAGCCGCTGACCTCGTCGACAAGGTTCAGCAGATCCGTGCTCTCGCGTACAGCGAACGGCAGGCCGTCCTCGTTGCAGTGACGCTCGGCCCTACGGCTAGTTTCCTGCAGAGAGGTCGGCACATGGCCATAGAGGGGACGCAACGCCTCTTTGTCAAGCACCGAGGAGGCGATCAAGAGGTAGCGGGCGTTCTGGTAAGGCAGGGTGCTGAACTCTGCAACGCATCTCTCAATGAGAGCCCGTTCTTCCACGCAGCGGAGCCAGATAAAGATAGCCGCCGCCTCCCCGGACTTCACGTCCTCACGCAACTTACGGTCGGCCAGTGCCACCAACTGGTCGGATCGGTGCCTCCGCACCGCGAGCAGCATCCAGATGTTGTAGTTCTGCCAGTCGTGAATGGCCCCGTCTTCTTCAAGCAGGAACGCCTCTAACGCTGGCAGGCAGCGACCGGCGCGGTCCAGGGTGGCTATCAGCCGACAGTATTGGTCGGTTGTGACCGCGTGCTCGGACAGCGAGCGCGACAGGGTGTTGAGCAGGTTGATCGACAGTGCTTCGCCTACGTCGAAGAGTCCGGATTCGACGATCTTTCCCACACGGTTCACTGCGAAGCGGAAGGTCCGCGTCTGCGAGTCTCCGGCTGCGATGCATCGGCTTAGAATGTCGAAGATATAAGTCACCGACCTAGTCACGATGCGGCGACTGCGGGACTGCCACATCTGGTTGATTGCGATCGTGGAGCTGTCTTGTGAGGGGAAGTACTCCGCAATTTTGACGCTGGGAACATCCGGGGCGAGAATCTCAGTTTTGTTTGCGTTGATGTTGAGACCAACTGTCCGCAGCTGTCTGATTAGATCCTGCAGCGCGCGTCGAGCGTGGAGCTCGGAGTCTGCGATGATACGAATGTCGTCCACGTAGCGGTAGTAGTCGTAGCCCCTCCTCGTCATCTCTCTGTCCACTGACGACAGCAGAATGTTGGACAAGAAAGACGAGGCGTCGCGGTTCTGCGGGAGGCCGTGGTCCCGGCTGAACGTCCATTGGGTGAGTAGTCGGTCGAGAGTGGCGATCGCGTTACGGATCTGCAGTTTCTCGGGGCCGGTCGCGACGAGGTTGGGGACCGCGTTCTCGAGTGCGCCTACGATTTGCGCGCGTGACACGTTCTCAAAGAAATTGCTCAGATCGGTGACCAGCAGATGGCGTCCTGATCTGCGGAAGGTCAGCGTCACGCCCTCAAACGTGAACCAGCGGTCGATCTTGTTTTTGAAAAGGTATTTCGCGTCCAACGGTGCCGGGTCGTACCGGTAGCTCAGCACTCGATGGCCGAGGAGAGGGTCGTAGTACGGGATTAGGAAGCTGCAAATCGCCTGATAGACGAAGCGATCGAAGAAGTCGGTCTCCAGCCCGTAACGCTCCCCGTATCCTTTCTTCGGTATGTTCCGGACGACGCTGCGAGTGCCTCGATATACGCCATTCCATTCCTGCAGGAGCGAGATAATGATCCGCTTCGCCTCGGCTGGATGCTTGAAGAGATCGTCGTACTGCAGACAATCGAAATACCAGTCGTCCCGCATATCTTGGCGGAGATGCTTCAGCACAAGGTCAAACTGCACTGGAAATCCGAGCGCCTGGCCGTTCAGCCAGAAAGCGGGATTGACTATATAGTCAGCCTCGTCACTGCTTTCCATTCCCGAGTGTATCCTCAATTTCACTGGGTTGAACCTCCAAACTACGGCATTTTTTTAGGCATATCGACAAAATCGACAGCAACGGCCGTCCGTGGCGATAAGCCGTATTGGACACGACAGAGCGGAAGAGCCGTCCTCCACGCGACCAACGTGTCGCCGTTCCGCGAGGCTTTGCGGCACTGCTCAAGCTCTGGCCTGCCTGAAATCTTGCGGCCGGCGTGTCTTCATAGACGATACCGCATCCGGCCTGCCCGAATACAACGCGTTGTAATTCTAGATGCTGGTCATCCACAGAAACAAGCGCATAGTCGATCCACTGATTCATTAACACAAGCAGAATGTTGAAAAGTTAACCAGAATGATAACTGCCTGCGCTCCGGTGTCGCTTCTACGCGAGCGTCAAGCGTCACGGTATGCAAGCCATTTGGGGGCTCGAAGGTTGTCCCAAAGGCGGCGAACGTTGATTGTTCCATCGCGAAGCGCGGCTTGGGATCGCAACAACGCGTGGCACGACCTTCGCAACGAACGGGTAAGATCGTGGTGCAATCGCGTGGAGACGTTGAGCGCTGCGACGAGCGGATGGTTCAGGTGCTTCAGACCCAAGGCGGGTGCCCAAGCGTGCTAGAACTGGAAGAAGGGCAACCCGAGGAACTGCCTCTGACCGTCGAAAGCGAAGTCGTTTCCTGCGCCAACCGTACCCGTCAATGGACCGCCCCCGTCGCTTCGCTGCAAGTTTTTCCCAATAGAACGTCTGCTTCACCCCGGGAAGAGCCGTTGATGCCGTGTTGTGTCAAACGTCCGCTCAGGGTCGACAGCCGTCCTCGGTAACCTCGATGAGCCCCAAAAAAAAAAGCCCGGCATAACGCCGGGCTTCTCTATAGACAACCAAACCAGCACTATCAGGCAGGTGACACCTCGATCGCGCGGGAAAGCATCGTCGTCACCGCACCCGCCAACGTCCACTCGCCGAACTGCTGCTCGTGGCTCGCATGCACCAGCCGGTCAAGACATAACACCTCCACACCGTCTGCTTCGACCGTACCGAGAATGTTTGCCTGAAGCGCGCGGTTTGACCCCTCGCGCTTCACAGTAACGACCCCTTCGCCGACCAGCACTGACACCTTTGCTTCCTTCATGCTGCCTCCTTCAACAGTTTGCGCATGTCGCCGCTCTCGCGATCGGCAATCAATGCAAGGTGATGTACAAAACGGTCCAGCAGCAAATCCATGTGCAGGAACGTTTCGTCTTCGAGCTCGGGCGTCACCCAGTCCAGGCCAGCCTGCGTTGCATCGCGCTTGTGTGCGACCATCTGATCCTGATACTCGTCGATGCTGCCCGGCAGATGGAAATACACCACCTTCAACGTCCCCTTCCGGTTCCACCGCAGCGCGCGCCGCATCGCCTGATACTCAATGCGCCACGTCCACGACCGGTCCTAGAACAGGATGTAGTCGGCGTTCGGCAGGTTGTAGCCTGCACGCCCCGAAGCCTTCGTTGCGAGAAGTCCGGTCGCCAGCCCCGTCAGAAACCGATTATCCTTGTCGGACACGCGGCGCTTGATCGGTATCTCGCCATGGAACGGCACCGACTGCACGCCGTGCGATTCGAGTTCCCGCGCAAGAAGATCGAGCACGCCCGGGTTTTCCGCGAACACGATCGCCTGCTTTCCTTCAGCAGCGATTTCCCGCATGCGTGCGATCACCACGCGCTGCTTGCTCGTCAGGCCACCAATGCGATCGACACCTTCCATCCCGTACTGCGGAAAGTTGGCGGCGAAATGCACTGCGCGAATACGCGCGAGGATCGTGATGAGGTTGCATGCCTTGCTGTCATCCCGTGATGAGCGATACCAGTCTGCGAACTCGTCGGCCGCGCGCAGGTAGGTAGCCAGATGGCCACGGTCCCAGTCCACGGTCTCGATTTCGAACTCTGGCGGCTCGATCTGGATGTACTTCGCGACTTCCGGCTCTGCCACCAGCCGCCGCTTGATATGCGGCGCAAGCATCGCGCGATAGCCGTGCAGGTTTCCGATCTTTGGCACTTCGCGTTTGGCCCCTTCCTGCAGGCTTTCAGCGAACTGCCACGTGACCCATTCCAGCACCACAAAGTCATCCCGGAACCGGTCGACGCCGCGCATTGCATACTCGACGGTGTTGATCCAGTTTTCCTCCAGATAGCCGAGCCGGTAGCCGTAAGGCTGCGCCGCCGTTCCGTCTCCACCCGAAAACGCGAGCAGCCCGAAGGCGTCACGCGGATAGTTCGGAATCGGAGAACCTGTCAGCAAGTGCGCTGGTGTTGGCCCCGTATCTGCCCCACGTAGTGCAGGGGAAAGGCTTCAGATGGGGCGACTCCAGATGCACCGAAAACGGCGGATTGATGATCGCGATGTCGAAGTTCGTGGGCCGGATGTCCTCCATACCCGCGTGCCTGAACTCACAATCGAAACCCGCCTCTTCAAACACTTTCTGGCATTGCGTGATGACGTCCGCGTGCACGTCGACGCCATACACCGCATACCGCTCAGGGTCGGCGTACTGAAACAGCCGACCCGAGCCAACCGAGTTATCGAGCAGGCGGATGCGCCGATTCACGCGCCAGCCACTGATGAAGCTCCACATAAAGGCGGCGATCGCGTCGGGCGTGAAAAACTGCCCGAGGTGCTGACGGCGCGCCGCGGCCAGCTCGCCCTGGTGAGCGACCGGTGCAGCCTGTGAGCCGAGGCTGATGAGCGAGCGCAGCGGCTCGTACCAGTCGGGCTCAAAAAAAAAAACAGATCTCTCTGCATGATTGGCATCCATAAAAAGAAAAAGGCCCGCGTCAAAGCGGGCCGAAGAAAGAACGCCGGGGTACTGCGCGGCGGGATGAGAACTACAGCTGATAGAACCTGCGCACAGCTCGCCGGCGTGCGGCGAACGGCTGGCCGCCCGTCACGTGCAACGGTGCCCGCAGCACAAGGTGACGCAACGCCGCGGCGCGAAACATCGGTGAATAGCATTCACGCGCACGCACGATGGTGATGAGATGTTCGAGAGGCTCGACGTAGGTCCGGGCGACGTAGCGCGAGAACAGATAGATGCGTTGACGAGACATACCGTCCCCCGGGATCAGTAACGGTCACGGGAGACGAGGTAGTCGGCGCCAAACTCGCTGATGAACAGCGAGAGCGCGTCTCCGACCTCATGCGAGAACTTGAACTGCCATTTCTCGTTGTACATCACGATATCCAGACCACGGAAGCTGACCTTCTCGCGAGTGTCGAATTCGTAGTCGGGCAGCCGGGCGTGCTTGAGGCCTATTGAAAGAAAGTCAAAGCCAGCATGCGCCGCGAACGCACTCAGGCCTCGCGTCAGACTTGCCACGTTTTGACTCGACTGGTAGGTCGGCTTGCGGGCGCTGGAGCGGAAAGAGGTCTCGCTCCAGATGCGAGCGTCGAGCACGATCGCGCTGGACGTCCGCTTGATCTCGGAGTTCGGGCGAATGTAGAACCCGTCGATGATCAGCTTTGCGGCCTGGATCAGTCCGATCCGCTTGCCGGCGTCACCGCTGTAAGTGCGTTCGAGATGAGTCCAGAAGGCGTCGAAGTCAGGACACTTGCCAGCTCGCAGCGCGCCGGAAATGTCCATTGACGCATTGTCGAGTTCCTTGCGGTCATCGATCTCCAGCCGCCCCCCCCCCGGGCGAGAACCGTCGAACAGCTTCTCGCACGAGCACATGGGCGAGCCGATTGCAGAAATCGCTCAGTTCCCGCTCCGTCTTGTAGTCGGATCGGGATTCTGCAGCGCGGTAGCAATACTGACCGTCGCCCGGAAAGAGCGCTGTCTCTGCTGCACTGACCTCCAGATAGGCAGCCGCCGCTTTGGCCTGTGCGTCCTTGAACTGCTGAACAAGTGCTGTGTACATGGTGCTTCCCTTTCAAGAACGACGGGAGAGCACGCCCGGACGGGAGTGTTCCCGTCTGGGTAAACGAAGAATGACCCGCGAGTCGCGGGCATTCGATCGATGCGTCAGTGACGCGGTTGATGAGTCGATGGTAGCTGCAATGGCGCTACGTTCAAGCCGGAATGACCGTGGAATGCATACGGCTTTCGGACAAGAGCCGCACGTCGTTCGCGCAAAGATATCCACAGTTTCTCTGGATAAACCTGTGGATTTCCCATGGCGTGTGCGGCCCCTGAAGGCGGTCGCGCGTCTGTCCAATCCGCAGGCATGCGCAACCGGACGTTAGCCCCGTCGTCAGCCGGCTGACGGCCTTAATCCGGAAAGCTCGACCAAACCATACAGCTTTCGCCGGAATTGACCGTCCAGCTGATTCCGAAAGCCGCCCTGAACGCGTTTGCTTTTGCGCCTGTTGGCTGTGACGTGAGGTCTGACAATAGTTCCTATGCGCGAAAGCACGCACCGCTGAGGCGTCCAGTTGCAGGTGCGAACTCGCTTCGGGCGCCCTGTCACCAGCGCCCTCTCGGCCAACAACATGATCGAATTCGCTTTCGTCCCGGCTGTCGCATGCCTGTTTTTCCTCGCGCTCTACCGCGTCCTGCAGACGGTCTCCATTGCCCGTCACTGGGCCTCGTGGGTTCCGGCTGCCTGCATCGCAGGCGGCATCCTGGCGCTCGCGATCGCCGCGGCCGTCGCCGCACTTGTTGGCGAAATCCGCACGATGCGCATGCGGCGTGAACAGGCGGTCATGGAGCAACGCTTCCCCGGCTGTCACGTCGTGCGGCTGTCCAACGGCAACTGGTTCCTGACCGACCGCGCGACAGGCCGCGAATACCATCCCGCAGCCGGCATGTCTCAGGCCTCGTGGCCCCGTTCCCTTCATGGACAACCATGAGTGCGAAGCCCATTGCCCAGTGATCAACATGGCCGCCACGACCCGGCCATTTTCTATGGTGGACAGCCATGCAAAATGTGTCTTTCGATGGTGGTACGTTCCCACTTGCGGACGTTCAGGAAAACCCGGCGCGCTATGTAAAACGCCTTGAGCGCGCGAAGATCTCCCCCGGGCATGCGGTCTGCCTCTGTGCAAACCATCCATTGCAGCTCGTGATCCGGCGCTACGGCACGCTTCTTCACCTGGCGGGCTGGCCGGATGACGGCCATCGGCACGCAACCGGATGCGCGTTCCACAAGGATCCGAGCACCGCGAAGCCCGCCGGCCGTAGCGACAGCAAGGCAGCGATTATCGCGACGCCCGCCGGCCTGAACGTGCGACTCAACGCATCGCTTACTGTGCGCGAAGTAACGTCTGGTTCGCGCGGCACGCCGGCTCAATAATCCGGTCGCACCAGCCGACGTTCGGCGACCCTGCTCGCCTTCCTCCAAACAGTCTGGTGTGAGGCAGGCCTGAACCAGTGGTCAGGGCGAAAGCCTGCTCGACACTGGGGCGAATGCAACGCGCAACTGCTTGCCAAGGTGGGAACTGCAACCATCAACGGGGCCGATGCACAGAACGTCCTTCACATCATGCGGCGCTACGACGAAGCCGACCGGACCGCCATCAACGCAGAGTTTGATGCATTCCTCGCGCGACTCGGCACCGACGGCAAAAGCACGCGGCGGGGCCTTGTAATCGGAGAAGTGAACGAACTCGCGGACACCCAGTACGGCCACTCAATCAGCCTGAGGCAGAGCGCGCGCAGGTATTACGCAACCTCGAGCCTGATCGAACACGCCTCGCGTACCTGGTCGCACGCGTGGCGAGCTATCGGCGACCGGTCCGCGCGGGTCGTCGGTCTTCTGCTCGTTGAACGCACGCCGAAAGCTCACCTCAAGCTCGCCGATCTCGCTGCGATGCTCTGCTCATCCGCGTTCATACCGTGCGATTCAATTCACGAAGTGGCGATGGCCAACAGGCTTGTCACTGAGAGACGCGACTTTGTGAAACCCATTCGACTGTCCGCAGACGACGACATGCTGCCCGACTTCGTGTTGCGCGACACCAGCACGCAGACGCATATCGAGGTCTACGGGAGGAACGGCCCTGAGTCGTACGAAGCGCGCAAGGAGAAGAAACGGGCGCTCAGGCTCGCGCGCGGCATTCCAGCGGTCGAATGGGACGTCGATCGCGATCCGCTCTCGCGCGTGCGCATTCCGCCGCCGGCCGCCGCGCGAGACTTGACTTCGCAGCAGTCGCGCTAACCTGGACGTACGTGGCTGCCGGGGCGCCCCGCGCCCGGCACGCAGATCAACCACACAAACAGGAAACCCGGCATGAAGATGAAAGCACTGGTTGCGTCAACGTTGATGGTGACAGCGGTTCGATGTCTTGCCGGTGATGTGCCTGATCCAGTCTTGACGCCAGGCGCCATTAACCCGGACCTCACGCAGCGCAACATCCGCAGCACTGTCTGTTCGAGGGGGTGGACAAAGACGGTTCGCCCGCCAGCGTTCTATACGAACCAGCTAAAGAAAATTCAGATCAGGCAGTACGGATACGCGGACACGAGCCCTCGCGACTACGAGGAAGACCACCTGATCCCGCTGAGCCTTGGTGGCCATCCCACTGATCCCCGCAACCTGTGGCCGGAACCTCGCAAATCCGTATGGGACGCCGATCGCAAGGACGAGCTGGAATTCGCCCTCTATATGGGGGTGTGCCACGGCGATGTAAGTCTCGAAGAAGCGCGTCGCGCCTTTGCGACGAACTGGATCGACGCATACAAGCGGTACGACTCCTTGCTTGGCCGGTATCGCTATGGCGCTGCGGACTGAAGAGGCGCGCTGGGATCACGGCTTCGACTTCCGTTCCTCCTACTGAAAACTCTGGACTTCCAGCCGCTCTATCCACCGAACAGGAGTGCACGTGCTACAGATATCCGAGGTAATCCAGGACATCCTGAACCTGACGCGCTATGCGGCGTCGCCGTTCGTTCTCACCGGTCGCCGAGATTCTGTGCGCCAGTGGCTGATCGTGCTGCAGGAACGCCTGGGCGCCATCCGGCTCCGGGTCGACAACGCGCTCGCGTCATTCGAGGAACAGAGGGATGGTGACGGCAACGACTGGACAGATGATGAGCGCCTGCTCAGCAACGAATGGGTGCAGCTCAACTTTCCCAACGAGCCAGAAACAATCAGGGCGGCGCTTCGCAAGGCGTGGGTCGACGGACAACGACTGCGCGCCCGGTAGCAGACCGGCTCGCCATCACGAACGGGGAAGCTTGACTTCGCGCTGCGAAGGGCAAGATGGAACTGCACGCCCGGTCTCCGATCGGGCTATCCAACTACCGGAGTCATCCATGCTTGGGAAAACCTTTTTTCTTGAACGCGCGATCTCGCGCTCGCTCGACTGGCTCGGGCGATACCCCGCCCTGGCCTGCGCCTGCCACGATCCCGCATCCCTCTCGTCGGGCCGCCACATAGTCGTCGCTGCTGCGAGCTCGACTGGTGTGCGCTGTGTGTTCTTCAGCAGCATCGGATCCGTTCTCGACTTCAGCGCGACGTGGACGGAGCTCGAGCGCGCAAAGACCTGGTGGTACTTTGTCCAGCGCTGGTACTTCTGGGCGGTGCCCGACGCGAATACACGCGCCGCGATCAGTTCGACAGGCACGCAGATGGACCATCTGATCGTCCCGGCAGCCGCGCCGCGCGATCTCGGCGATGATGTCTTCCTGCCGTGGCTCGACGCCATCGAAAAGAGCGCCCGCCGGTGCGGAACGCTCGCGTTACTGTCCCACGATACCGAATGTGTCTGAGCGGGAGACGACATGAGCCAGAACAGCAGGATCGAATGGACCGACCATTCGTTCAATTCCTGGGAAGGCTGCCAGAAGGTCGGCCCGGGTTGCGACCACTGCTACGCAGAGACGCGCAACGCGCGCTTTGCCGGCGGCACGCCGATTAACTGGGGCCCGGGCGCGCCACGCCGCCGCACCTCCGCCGCGAACTGGCGCAAGCCGCTGCAGTGGAATGCGCGGCATGATGAGTTCTTCGCGCAGCACGGTCGCCGGCAGCGCGTGTTCTGCGCCTCGCTCGCCGACGTGTTCGACAACGAGGTTGATCCGCTATGGCGCCACGATCTGTTCGAGCTGATCGAGCGCACGCCGAACCTGAACTGGCTGTTGCTTACGAAGCGCATCGGCAATGTGTCCGACATGGTCGCTCGCGCGCGATCGCGCGATTGGCTTGCGGGCCGTGACAACGTCTGGCTCGGCGCAACGATCGTCAATCAGGCGGAAGCCGACCGTGACATCCCCAAGCTGCTTGCGGTGCCCGCCCATGTCCGCTTCCTCTCGATGGAGCCTCTTCTGGGCCCCGTGAGCTTCGAAGGCATGTTCGCGAGCAGTGACTGGCGGGATCACACCAACGCCCTCGAGGCGCTGGACTGGGTGATTGGTGGTGGCGAAAGCGGACGTGGCGCCCGGCCGATGCATCTCGATTGGGCACGCTCGCTGCGCGATCAGTGCGCTGCCGCGGAGGTCCCGTTCTTCTTCAAGCAATGGGGCGAATGGGCTCACGGCTCGAGGCCCTCGGAACAGCCGGTGGGCCGGATCGGCAAAAAGGCCGCCGGTCGCGAACTCGACGGCCGGGTGCACGATGCTTTCCCTGAACCAATTCTTCATACCTGAAGCGGCGCCTTACCGTTTGTAAATCGGCTTTTCGCGCGACCCATGACCAACGATAATGCCTGGAAACATCTCCAGCCAATGGCGCGAAGATCCGGACAATGTACGAACAACTTTATCCCTGCGACCACTGCGGCGGCCGCGGCACCCTTGGGTTTTCGCAACGGGTTGTCGCGGAAACCAGTGCCTCTTCCTTTGACTATGGAAAATACGGCCGTCACGCCGGCCCGCCCGTCATCGGCGATGTGATGCCCCGCCCCGCGTTTGCTCCACAAACTGAAAAATTGGTCTGCATCTACTGCAATGACTGCGGCATGTCGACCCCGTGGTTGCCGGTGGGCAAGGACGAGAAGGCCGCGATGACCCGGTGCGGCCATATCTGGAATCGCCGGTTGACCCGCCCGAGGATCAACGAGGGTGATCTTCGCGACCTGATCGAGAAAGAGCTTGGCGCCTGTGATTCGCAGATGGTGATTAACATGCTCGCCGCCAATGACGAAGACTGGGAAACGCGTGGTCCCCTGTTCGCGATGCTCGCCCGGAGGCTCGTCGACGCCACGGTCTCAACGATCGACAGCTGGCCGATCGACCCTGTGCTGAAGGACGCTGCGCGCTACCGGAAGCTGGTGCAACTGGCGAAGTGGGTCGATATTGACGGAGAACGATACGTGCAGTTTCCGAAGATCCCTTCGCCCAGCGAGCATGACCAGTGTCTGTTTGAGGACCGCATCGCACTGGCTGTCGACGCAATGCCGGACCGCGATCGCTGGTAGCCGGGGGGGGGAAACCGGCTCGGGAGCCGGTTGTCAAAGTGCTCTGGCGCTTTCGGAAGGCCGCGGCCAGAAGCCGAGAGAAATTCCATTGTGCGTCACGCGCAGCACTCAGGAGCAGGCGTATGACAGCTCTATTTCCGTTTCATTGCCCGACTGCACCGGCTCAATCACGCCTGCTCCCGCCCCCAAGTATGCGATAGAGCGCCTGACGCGATATACCAAGAGCCGCGGCCGCGTGGCTCTTGTTGCCGTCGGCACTCATGAGCGCCTCGCGCACTTCCTCCACCGTGGGCAACTTCTTCTGTAGCCGCTCCTGTCTCGCGAACGTCGACAGGTACGCGTTCGCCTTAGTCACACGGCTGTGGCCGGCCGCCTGAACGACTCGGCGCATCGCCTGCTGATGCAACTGCGGATCGGGGCGCTCACCCGCCCGTTTGATCGGCGCCGGCGTTCCTGCTGTCCGCTCATAGAGTGATTGCAGGTAGGCGTGGCGCAAGCCGTGGCTCGTGATCCCCAGACCCGCCTTCGTCACCCCGTGCTTTTCCAGCACGTAGTAATACCAGTCACGCCATTGCTTGAGCGTCCGGTCAGCGGGCACGGTCGAGCCCGTGACTCCGTTGCTGAGACGCGCCGCTTCTTCAAGAATCGCCATCTTCGACTCGATCGGCACCTCGCGCGGCAGACCGCCCTTCGTGCCGCGTACGACCGCAAGCATCTGTGGATTGCGCACGGCCTCAACCGGCCGCAACATGAAACTCTCCTCGACGCGCACACCGAACGCCGCCTGCAGTTTCAGTTGCACCGCCGTATAGGGGCACGTCCTGGCAATCTCCTCGATCTTCGCTGCTGCATCAATGCCGTGCGCCTCCCATGACTTGTCCTCTGTGGCGACATAGCTGCGCACAAGACCATGCTCGCGCCGGTCAACATAGTCCGCCAGCGTTCGCACCAGTTTCGGCTTGCCCATCCATTGCGCGATCGCCCGCAGGTACGTCAGCTTGTTCTCGATCGTCCCGCCGCTCTGGCCATCCGCGACCCAGTACGTGACGAGAAATTCGACGTGCTTGTGCTTCAGAGACCACGGCGTCTGCAACGTATAGCCGTGATTGCGCAACTCCCTGAATGACTTGCACAGCGCGCTCGCCCGCCGTTCCTGCGTCTTCACCGACAGAGCTTTGTGACTGATTCGGGTGGTGCTGTGGATTTGCGTGACGTGAGTATCGAGGAGAGCGAGCAGCGCATCCCTGAACTCGGGAGCGAATCTGTATTTTTTCACCACTGCGCGCACGTTGAGAATGGCGGCCATCATGACGCTCCGCGCGGCGACCCCGCCGCAGTATCGTTGCCCCGCGCCCGCTGGTTCGCAGCACCCCTACCTGATGCCGTGACCCGAACCAGCGGGCTGTCCTTTCTTCGCCGCCTGTGCGGCTTCGCCGTTTCCCCGGCGTCGGGGTCCTGCCTTCCGTTCCTTTAGCGATTCCATCCGATCAGCCAGATGCATGGGAAGAGCATGCCGTCCGACTGTCCAACCTGCTGCCTGCCGGCGTGCATTGCGCTTCGCGCGAAACGCCACCGACGTATTCGCGAGGCATCCCTGCCGTCGCGCTGCGCGGGTCATCCCGCCTGATGCAGCTTCGTGGCTACCCTGCCAGCGTGACGCTTCGCGCGTCGGGTTCGTTCGCCGCTTCGCGGTGACGCCCCCTCGCTACGGGCCGGGCAATACCTGATACGCGTTTGTGTACGGCCGCGCGCGCCGTGTCCTCTTCCGTCAGGGAATCGCGGTGCTCCGGTCTGTGCCGCCCCGCAAGACTTCCCCCGCCCCCAAGTCGCTCATCTCCACCGCGGTGTATCGGGCTTCGTGAGCGCACCCAGCCATCGCTGTAAGGGCGTGTGAAGACGCCGATGAGCATGCGAAAAGTGTCCGGTGTCCGGTCTCTCCACATGTCCTCATTGCGTCACATCGCGGCAAACCGCCGCCAATCGTATGGATATCGCACTGTCCGGTGGTCCTCATGGTGGACCACTGTGGACTTGATCTGATTCAGAAAAAGGCCGCTTCATTGTGCGGCCCGGTCAGTTACTGTGTTTTGGCCCATTGCGGGCCCGAAGGTATGGACGTGCGAGTGCCTTGCACTCTGTTTCGATGCGTCATCGACGCGGTAGGTGAGCCAAGCATAGCGACGATATGAGCGCCTGCGTCGCCCGAAAGCTGCGCAGAACCCGCTGGCTTTGCTGACTTGACTTTGACGGGCGCTCGATAGACTGAAACCAGGCAGAACTGACAGAAAAGTGTCAGTTTGACCAGCAAACCCCGTCGAGCCATCCAAACTGACACTTGTCTGTCAGATATCGGATAGTTCGTCGGCCCCCAAGTCGATGCGGCAACTCAAACTGATACTTATCTGTCAGTTTTCTGTCACTTTGGCCCGGACCACTCATATCGAATGGAGTCACCTTGAAAACTTCCGTCTTCGCAGTCGACGTCGGCTATGGCAACACCAAGTACGCTCACCGCGCGGCCAGCGGCAGCATCGCGACGGGGATGTTCCCCTCCCTCGCGCCGCTCGCTGCAAGCCGCGCGCTGTCCGGCTACGGCGACAGCGTGCTCGCGTCGCGCAAGGTCGTGACCATTGTTATCGACCAGATCGAGTATGAGGTCGGCCCCGACGTGTCCCTGACTGCCGCTTACGGCAATACCGGCCGCGCCCTGTCGAATGATTTCGTTTTTTCCGACAACTACGCGGCCCTGCTCGCCGGCGCTGTTCACTTCGCAGGCGTGACACATATCGAACGCCTGGTGCTCGGCCTGCCGGTCCACAACATGAAGAAATATTCAAGCGCCTTGCGTGACCGCTTCACAGGCACATTTGATTTCGGCGCAGGACGGGTTACCGTCGACAAGGTCGTGGTCATCCCCCAGCCGCTGGGCTCGCTCGTCGCTGCGTCGGCCAACCGCCAGAGCGAGTTCGGTCGGGACAGCGCACATCTCGTCATCGACGTTGGCTATTTCACGACCGACTGGGTCTATGCAAATGGCTTCACGATGGACGACAAGCGAAGCGACGGTATTCCGGGCGGCGCATCGCAGATTTATCAGCGCATCGCGGCACTCATTTCCCGCGACCAGGACGAACAGGTCGAGGACATCGAACGCATTGACAAGGCGTTGCGCGAGCGCAAGCCATTCTTTTTCTATGGCAACGACATCGACCTTGACCCATACCTGGAACAGTCACAACCGGTCATCGCCGGTATCGTGAAGGAAATGCAGAACAACGTCGGGCAACTGACGAATGCGCGATCGATCATCCTGTCGGGGGGCGCCGGTCCCCTGTATGTGCCCGCCATCCGGAAGGCATTCCCGCGCGTCATGCTGGAAGTCATCGAGTCGCCCTGCATGGCGAACGTAAAGGGCTTTCTGATCGTCGGCGAAGCTGGCCTCACGCGCGAGCGCGCTGCTGCAAAAGCATGAGCGAGAAGTTCGACATGAAGCTGGTCATCGACGCGGTGACCACGCCGCTTCTGCATGCACGACTGAGCCGGACATCGTCATACAGGGAGCGTGCCGCCCTACTTCGTTCTCTTGCGGAGGCTGCCCTACGCGGGCAAGGATTGGCAGGCATGGAAGCAGCGCCTTCCTTTGCTGGCGCTGTCACCGTTACCACGGAGGCGCGGCCCGCGGCCGCGCGCCTGCGTCAACCGGAAAAGGCACCAAACGTTGTGCCAGAAGCCACGGTCGACACGCAACAGAGTCAGGTTCAATCCAACGATGGCGGCCCTGTGCGCAGTTACGACATCAATGAAATAGCCGATGCGTTCAGCTCGTTCATCTGAGCGTGGCGACTTGAGTTTGGCGTGGTGGTGCGAAGATGGGTCATCGCATCGGTGTTCATGGCGCGACGCGCCTTGCACCGGTGCAACACCAACTGGAGGTTGTATGCTCGAACTGATCGAAATCGTACGGGGCGGCCTGCCGCTCAACGAACTGCGCACGTGGCTCTTTATCGCAACGCTGGTTGCTTCTGGTATCGCGGGCTGGAACAGCCTGGATCTCGTGCAGCACCTGTTGAAGTAGTTCTCGGAGGAGTGAGCTATGGATCGACTGTCGGTCTGCTACACGAATTTCATGGCGCTGCCGTTCTTCTTGCGGCGCGTAGTCATCTTCATCGCCAGCGTCGCACTATGGGTCTTCGGCGCATGGCTCGCCCACATGCACGTCAACATGGACCTGTGCGTCGTGGTGCTGCTCACTGGTGCGGGCGGAGCGGTGTGGGCGAGCGAGGTGTGGAGGCTGTGGAAAGTCTTCGCCATCGTTACGGTGGTATGCCTGGCGATCTTGAAATCCTGAATGACCACAGGCTACAGACAAAAAAAAAGCGGCTCCCTTTTGGGAGCCGCTGTTGTTTCAGGGGTTATCAATGCGGCCGGCTGGCTGCAACGATAGCAAGACGGCGTGTGCAAAAGTCCCACGCATCGGTAAACGTCTGATCGCGGCTGGCGTATTTCGTATTGCCTGCGGCCTTGCGGTCTATTACGTCAAAGGCGACAGCATCCGACTTGCCTACCGGCTGACGGCCACCTTCCGCACCGTTGGTCGCAACGATCGCAAAACCACCCACGAGAACCTTGAACGGGCGCATTTTCTTCTCCAGAAAAATAGCCCGACGTGACATTCCCCGGTGGGGAATATCCCCACCGGGCAAGGTAAAAGATTGCGGCTGACGCCGCGTTAAAAACTGCTGTGATGCTTCAGACGGCAGCGGCAAGCCGGGCAGCTTCCCCGATGCCGCGACGCGCCTCCAGCGACGGCACCCTGTTCGCGCACCATGCAAGCCACTCATCAGCGAAGTCGGTTCCGCGCACGCGCGGCCGGTGAACGATGGCGGTGAACCCTTCGGCCCTCAGGCGCTTCGCCAGTTTGACGCCACCCGCTACACCGACCGACTTGCCGGTCTTTGGACCGACCGCATCGTAGTCAACGAAGATGTGCACGACGCGAATGCCCAGACCTTCGGGCACCACGAACTGGCGCAGCAGCACGACGTTCAGGCAATACCACATCGGCACATCGAACAGCATGTGAGCGGCACAGGCCGTCTCGAGACCCTCCGCGACACCGATTTCGCCATTGACTGGCTCCATCAGACGCACGGCTCCCCCGCCAAGCTGATTCAGTGTCATGTCGTTGAGCTTCGCGTCGAGGATCTCGCCGTCGGACGAAACGATCCGCGCCTTTGACGGTGCCGATCGTTCAAGGAATGTCCGGTGCAGCGTACCGAGGCGTCCATCGGGCAATTCGAAGCGCGCGAGAATGCCTGGCCAGCTGCCGATTACCTTCTTCTCGTGCCGGTACTCCAGCATGCCGAGCCGCAGCGCCGGCGACGGTGCAACGCGCAAGCCGGGCACGCGAGCGCCCAGATAACGCATCACCAGGTCACCTGCGGCCAAGGGTTTCGCGGCATCCCACATTGAGGTGAGACGCCTCGCAATGAACTGCGGGCTTGCCTTGCGCTTCGGCCTGGGTACTTCGGCAACGCCGGGAAGCCGGGTCGCCCGCGGCGCGGGACCGCCGTCAATCTCACGCATCAGCCGGTACAGTCCGATCCGGTTGAGGCGTGTGATCAACTGAAGGCCGTCGCCCGCCATCACATCACCGTTGTCGCAATGACGGCATACCCAGTCGCCCCGCCCACGTTTGTTGTCATAGGTGAAGCGGTCGGTTCCGCCACATACAGGGCATGCGCATGCGTTGCCGGTGAGACGGTCCGCAGGCACGCCATAGCTCACAAGGAGCGAGATCCATTGCTCGGCAGAAAGCTGGAATCCGGCGAGCTTTCGCTGAAGCCACTCGTACTGCTCGGGCGACAGCCCTCTTCCTCTTACAGTCATAGATCACTCTCCTTTGCGTTGAGTGGGTTAGGTCGGTGCCTGAGACAGGCGCAAGAACGCGTGCTCAAAAAAGCGGTCCGCGCGCGACGGGGCGGCTTTTTTCAGCAGACGTGATAGCTGGATGGACAAAGAAGACAGGCGTGAACGGCCTGGGCAGAAGGTCCGTCGCACGACACGCCCGCATGCGTGCCGTAGCGATGGTGAGGTGTTACGGGAGAAGAATCAGATAACGGTGAGCCTTTGCGGGATCAGATCAACGACCAGGCCGCGCGTGGATAGGCCGGCCCGAAGGGAATGTCGTCATCCATGTCGTCGAAGCCACCACCACGCGGAGCGCCACCGCCGCCATGAGACGGCTGCGGAGGTTGCGCACGTGTGCCGACGTTCCCCGGCGCATGCGAATCGCTGGAACGCGAGACCGACGCGGGTCGGCTGGAGCGCGAATTGCCACGCTCTTCGAAGTCACCGCCATCGTCCCTGCTGCGGCCGCCGAGCATCTGCATCTGCTCGGCAACGATTTCCGTGGAGTAGCGGTCAGTGCCATCCTGCGCCTGCCACTTGCGGGTGCGGATGCGCGCTTCCAGGTACACCGACGAGGCCTTCTTCAGATATTCTGAAACGATTTCCGCCAGTCGGCCGAAGAAGACGATCCGGTGCCATTCCGTGGCTTCCTTCATTTCGCCGGACGCCTTGTCCTTGTAACGATCGGTCGTCGCAAGACGGATGTTCGCCACTGCGTCGCCGCTTGGAAGGTATCGGACTTCAGGGTCTGCGCCCAGGTTGCCGACGAGAATCACCTTGTTGACAGATGCCATTCTGATTTCCTTTATTTAGTAATGGACCACAGCCACTTGTCCCACATGAGCTGTTTGCCTTCGACCATGATCGGACTGCCGTCGCCGCGGATTGCGGGAACCTTGACTTTGCGCAGGCGCCGCACGGAAACGACATCACCAACGACACAACGACATTCGGCGATGGCTTCCTTCAGGCCTTCACCCTGCAGCGTCCGCTCGCCGGCGCTCGTATCGATATGCATCGCGAAGGATTTGTAAAAGCGCCCCGGTTTGTTGCGGTCCGGAAAACTTTCTTCGCCCCATGATGCGATGCGACCGGTCACCATCGAGGCGTCCGCCGCTTGCGGACGACGCCGGCGCACGTGGCCCGAAGCAGCCGTTTCGACAGGTTCTTCGTGCCCAACCCGATGCGTTTGCGAGCGTTCGCCCGGCGCTTCCTGAGTCGGCTCAACAGCAGCTTTCGGCACAGGGCTGTTTCCCTGACGGATTGCAGCGGCGATCGCTACCTTCAACCCGCAGCGATGGACGCTCACCTGTGCCCAGTGTGGCGCAAGATCGGGGACGATCTTCACCCCGAACTCGGTTTCCTCGGTGTGGTCATCGAACGCGGGGACGAACTCAACGATGTGATCGCCTTCGTCGACGAACAGATGCGGCGTGTCGCCGATCGTCACGAGCGTTTCGTTTGGCGCGCCCTGCCCTACTTCATGCTGTGCACCGACGCGACTGTTCGCGCGAGGCGCAGGCGTGTGGTCAGGTGCGGGCCATGCGCTGGGCCCGGATGATGGTGAGGGGGATGGTGTGGACGATGGTGTGAACGAACGCGCGGCGGATTTGCCGGGGAACAGGTCCGCAAGTACGCGAGTGAACAATGATGCAGCGTTTGTCATCTCGCCTCCTACAGCAAAGTGCCGAAGCACATGCGTTGCAGCTCGCGCAGGTCGCGGGCCAGAAGAGGCGTGCTCATGATGACGTCCTGCAGTGCCTCGGGATCAATACCGTTGACCTTGCACACGTAGACGTAAGGCAGCGCGCCATCCCAGTAGCCCATGATCCAGCCAAGCGTGGCGCGGTAGTCGTCGACATCCAGCTTCCGGTTACGCAATCGCTCGGAGAGCAGATCCGCGCAGTCCATCAGCGACTCGGGCATGCTGTCGCCGCGCCGGCTGTCGCTCGCGAGCGAGATCAGGGCGTCGATCATCCTGTCGCGAACCGTATCGCTCCAGAACTGCGGATCGGGAAGTGGCTCGGGTCGGGGGGTAGTGACGAGAACCGGCGATGACTCGCCGAAGATGTCCAGCTGCCAGGCAGCCACATGCGTTTCCATGGATTGCTCCGGTGTCGTGCCGGCAATCACATGCCCCGTAGCCGGGAATGGATTCCCGGCAGAGGTTGAAGTGCCGTCACCGAGGGCATCAGCCCAGGGCGACGGTGTAGTTAGAGCACCCGGTTATTGGGTGCCGGTTCTGAACGGAACAACGACAGCCGACTTTGCGTATTGCTTCGTCGGTGCCGGTTGGGCAGCCGCGTCGTTCGCAGCCTCGGTTGCATGTGCAACATCGGCGGTTCGAACCTTCGCGGCGTCAGCAGCTCTGGCGGCAGCAGCGAGCTTTTCGGTCTCGATGCGTGCGGCCTCAGCTTCGGCTTCGGCAGCTTCAATTGCCTTCGCCTTCTTCTTCATCTCGACCTTCACCCAACTGACAGCAAGGAGAATGAGGAATCCAGCGACCACAATCGAGATCGTGGCGAGATAGACGACCAGACAGAGGGCGAGCAGCTTGCCCGGCGTCTTCAGGGCGTCTTTAAACATGACTTTCAGCATTTTTCTCTCAAAAATTTCACGCACAAGGGAATGTCCGGACAAGTCCGGTGGCTTCGATGCTCGATGAGCAAGGAAACTCGGCGCGAGGCGCTTTCGTACGGGCCCGCAGAAGGCCCATACGGAAACACCACCACGCAGGAAAGGATGAAGGAGGGGTAGTACAGACGCGCGACTACCGTCGCGCATGTCGATGCGTCGTGGACGACGCGGGGATGGGACCAGATTAGCGCGAGCGATCCTCAATAGATATCTGAATGCTCGCGAAAGTCGTGCAGCTTAAAGAGGCAGCGTGACGTCCCAGTTATTGGTCGACAACACGTTCCGTCAGCCGGCTAACGGGCTTAATCCGGAAAGCTCGACAAAACCATATAGCTTTCCGGGATTGGATGAAGGCGGGAAGAAAGCTTCGAAGCATCTGCGTCGATTCTGCGAGGACTTGACTTCATTTTTTGCGCGGCAGACTGGACTTATCCCCACTTCAGGAAATTCCACGATGCTCAGTTACATCCTTCTCGTCTCTGGTTGCGTCTTCGCATACCGCGCGGTCACCCGGCGACGCAAACCGGCTTCCAGCCGGTCGCCCGTTACCCGCAGCCAGAAAAGCGGCGATGAGGGCGAGGCTCGTGTGCAGGCGGAACTTCGCAGCACGCTGCAATGGCTGTGCGGCGAGAACTTCTATCTGCATCCGGGCGCCGTGCTACTCAACCATGCGCCGGGGACAGCTTTTCCGACGGCCGAAGTGGATCATCTTGCGATCACGCCTTTCGGCATCTTCGTCGTCGAGACAAAGAACTGGGCAGGCAGCATTCTCCCGGGCCATGACGCCGACACCGTTGTGCGCGTCGGCGCCGATGGTCAACAGGAAACGCGCCGCTCGCCGCTTCGTCAGAACCGGTCCAAGGTCGGCTTCCTCCGCAGCGTGCTGCCCGGCGTGTGGCCAGTCGAAGGGCTAGGCGTGTTCGCCAGTGACCACTGCGAAATCTCTTCTGCCCTGCCTGCCAATCTGATCCGTCGCGCTGACCTGCATCAATGGCTGCGTGCGCGCAAGGCTCGCCACGACGCGAATGGCGATCTGCCCGTGAATGTGCATCACGCGTGGCGTGCGGTTCAGGCTGTTGCAGACACGGAAGCGCGGGCGATCGATGCGCACCGCATACGTTTGATGCGAGTCGCATAAACCGAGAGGTACCGCTAACAAAAATAGCGCCAATTGCTAAAGATTACGGAATCTTATGCCGATTGAAACACTGCTTAGGCAAAAAAGACCCGCATTTGTCACGAAAGCTGCATGTATTTGTGCGCCTTTCGGGCAAGTGGGGTGAGAAACGAAGCGTATTCTGGCCACGGGGTGTGTGATCACGAAGGTCAGGGTACAGCGTCACGCCACACGCAAACAGCAAGGACACGGAAACATCATGAGCAACAGCAAGGACCTGAAGAAAGTCAACAACGACGAGTTCGATCCGACCCGCCTCGAGTCAGCCGGCGCTGACGGACCTGATGCGCTGGAGGAATCGTTGCCCCCCACCTTCGTGCACATCCCCAATCAGACCGAACTCAGTCAGGCCGCACGGCAGTTCTTTGGCGGCCAACTGGATGAAGCACTGATTGCCTCCATCGTGGCCGAAAGCGAAGAAGTCGCGCACTCGACCCGCAAGATCTTTGGGGAGCACATGCGGATCGGCGGCAACTTCGCCCATATCATGATTGCCGTGCAGAACGATTTTGTAAGGCGCCTCGGGGATACGCCGAAGTCCCGAAGCCTGGCAAAGGAACTCGTCTACCGCTACCTGCAGCATGCTTTCCGGCGCTCCCGATCATGGGTGGACCTCTACATCCGCGCGTACGAGAAGTTCAGTTCAAATGCCGGTGCCGTGCAATACCTTGAGCTCACCGACATGCAGGCCCTGATCAGTAATGACATCGGTGACGACATCGTCGAGATGGTCATCGAGGCGAGGAAGGATAACCCCGAGCTGAGCAAACGCGAAATCAGGAAGCTCATCAGCGATTTTCGCGGTCAGATTGCGGAAAAAAACACCCGGCTCGAGCTCGTGACCAACCAGCTGTCCGATATCGCCGGCGAGCTTGACGATACGAAATCGGACAGGGATCGCCTGACCGAGCAGGCGAAGCGCCTGCAACAACAGATCGAGCAGGAGAAAAAGAACGCTAACGGCACGCTCGTTGAACTCGCGGAAGCACAGCGGATGATGAGTGTCCTGCAGAACCAGCTTGCCAACACCGAGCGCGAACTGACCGCCCGGACCAACGAACTGCGTGAAGCGTCGGAGAAGGTGCAAACGAGGGAAGTCCCCGTGCCGACGCTGCCGGATCACATCAAGAACCTCCAGGAAGCGACGGAGAACGCCATGGACGATTTCAACGAAGCCAGCGCCAAGGTCGATGCAATGCGCGCTGAGCTTGCCGCGCTCGAGCAACGACGTGATGCAGAAGCCGCACGCATCGAAGCACAGGAGGTGCTTGAGAAGAAGGTGAAGGGGCTGCTACAGAAGTTCGGCGATTTCATGCAGGACTATCACAGCGCCCAGCTTCTCGTCACGGCAGACGGGGCGCACAAGGCTTTCAGCGGACTGTTCACCGCCCTCGCCGATCTTGTGGGCAAATTTCATGGCGAACTGCTCGCCGCTGCACGCGCAGCCTGACCCGCCGGCCGCATAAGAGAGAAAAGAAGAAATAAACGATGGAAAACAAAGACAACTACCGCGCCGTCGAGCGGCTCTACGTTCCCGACTGGCTGAACGAAGTTATTCAGGTGACGAACTTCAACCTGGTCGATCACATGAAGCTGATGTTGCGGCATGACAGTCGCTTCAGCGAAGTTCTCAACATTGCGCGCGACGAAATCGACCAGCTCAAACTCAACCAGGCCTCGTTACGCAATCTGCTGCACACCCCCTTCCTGATGGTCGAACCGACGCTGCAGACCGTCGAGGACTGGCGCTGCTTTGTCGACCAGACGCCGACGACCGTGGCCGTCGACATCCTGCGTCGCAAGACACCGCCGCTCGATCACCTGTCCCTGTATGCGGTCAACCATCAGAACGTCGCGTTTCTGAACCTGATCACTCAGGTTCTGAACATGAGCGTGTTGTGTGCGCCGTTGCTCGGGATCACGACAGAGCTGGCGAACTATCTGCGCTCGGTGCCCCAATACAAGCTCAATCTCGCGCTGGGCGGCATGCAGGGGTTGCCTCTGTTCCGGTGGCGCTTCAATAGCCCCACATTCTGGTACGAGTTTGCGGCCAGCAGTCTAACCGACGAAATGATTGCGCATCTGATCATGCGTACATCGCCCGCCCGCGCGGGCGACCTGCCGCTGCGGGCCGACTGGAGTGGATTGCGGCTCGGACGGGCCACCAATGAAATTTTCGCGGCCGCCATGATCGCGTACGGCCTGCGCGCGTCGACGGCCTCGACGCTCTTCCAGTTGAACCAGCATCAGATGCGAACGCTGTATCAGAAGATCCACGGCAAAAGCTCGCCATGCGGCAACGTGGCGACGTCGCTGCCATGGTTCGTCGAGAGCCCCGCTCACCGCCTGCACGCCACGACCTATATGTGGCTGTACCGCTCGGCGATTGCGATGGATGCCAACGCGCCCGAGGCGCTCATTGCGACCAACGATATCTATTCACGGCTGTTCGAAAACCGCCTGATCTCCGCTGATCGCGGCTGGAACCTGACCCGCTCGATGGCCGCCGACACCCGACTGACCGTCGCGCACTGCCGTTCTTGTACCACGCACTATGTCGTCTCGAACAACGACACGAAGATCGAGGTGCATAACCGCTTCGCCTGCCCGGCATGCCTGCAGCAGCTCACCGGGAAAAAGCGTGCCGTGCGCAGGAAGAAAACAGATGACGCCTGAACCCGCGCGACAAACGGAACTGCCAGCCGGGCTCGTCGTCTTCAGCGCAGACGGCAAGGCCCAGTTCGGCTGGCAGAATCCCGAGACCGGTACGTTCCATTCCGAGACCGACGGCAACGTCATCATCGATGCTGTCGGCGCCATTGCCTGCATGCCGGGCGCGCTCACTGATGAAGAAGGCCATGGAAGACTTCGACTACCTCGTACCGGAGAGCAATGCTGCGTGGCTCGACGGCCGCGGCGACGGTCGTTTCGAACGCTACGAGCGCTTCTATCAGAGCGAGCGTGCCATCGACACCGCTGGCTTCGATCTTGAGACGACCAACGAGGGATACAGGGAATGGGCGAGTCGCCAGCCTTCGCGCCTTCTCTCCTCGCTCAGTGCACCGTGGTTCGGCCGGGTCGCCGTCGTCTTTTTCTGCCTCTATATGGGATGCCACCTGGTTCCGGGGCTCGCAAAGGCGATGCCGGAGGCCACGGGTGGAATGCTTCTGGTCGTATTCATCGGCCTGCGCATGTTCCACCGGCGGCGAAGCAGAAAAAAATAGCCACCGGCAACGGGAAGCGCAGCCTGGGCCCGTCGCGAGACGGGTTTTTCGTTTTCTGAACCGCCCCGGCTCAAGACTTACAAATGATTTCCGTTAAATCTAGAATGCCGACGCGTTAGACAGGTGCATTTATGCGGAATCCAGGCAGGAAACGCCGCAGTGGCGCGGCGACTTGACTTTGGCGCGGCGTCGATAAGATGGAATCAAGGACGTGCAAGGGGCGCGACCAACAACAAACCCAAGGTTTTTCAATAATGAAGAAGAAAATCTCAGCAATGACCGCCTTTTCTATTGCAGCTGCTCTCGCCCTCTCGGCGTGCGGCGGTGGTGGCGGCGGTAGCGACAGTGGTGGCACCAACACCGGCAGCTCGAGCACCCCGGCTGCAACGTCGTCGAGTGCAGGAAATCTGCAAACTTCAGTTCCGACGGCGACCTATACGAGCGGCACGGCTGAGGCGTCGATCTTCACGCAACTGAACGCTTACCGTTCGGGAATGGGTGTGGGCCTGCTGAAGCAGGATACGATGCTCGACACGTCTGCGTCGGCGCATGCGCTGTATCTCGTTGACAACTTTGCGAACGGCAACATCACCAGCGTCACGCACAATGAAGTTTCCACGCTCGCGGACTACTATGAGGCGACCCCGCTGAGCCGCGCGCGCAAGGCCGGCGTTCCGGCGACGGAGTGGGTCGGCGAAAATGCGGGAGTCGGGCTGAACCTCACGACCGTCGATGCGAACGCCACAAGTTGCGTCGGCCAGTATCTGGACACCGTATATCACCTTCAGGGTGCAACGGACATTCAGGAAACAGTGGGCGTCGGCTTCCAGGTGAATGCCAGCCAAGGAACTTACGGTTGCGTGCTTGACTTCGGTGAAACGACGAACGTGACGGGTGCACCGGTCGATAACGGGTTCTATGCCGCCGGTGGTCAGCAGATGGCGACGAGTGCAAACGCGGTGTCGCCGTATCCGAACGAAACGAACGTCGCACTCACGATGCACGCCGAAAGCCCGAACCCTGCGCCGGATCTCGCTTCGCCTGGGCGGCCGGTGATGTTCCGAGTCAACGCCGCAAACGCGGGCGATGTACTGACGGTTACGAGTTTCACTCTGACCGCCAACGGGTCGGCGGTGCCGGCCCGCATCATTGTCCCCTCGGCAGCAATGACCGGATCGACGGGCGCGACGGCCGACGTAAACAACGCGCTTTTCGTTGGCGTTGTTGTCCTCCTCCCGCTCGCCCCGCTCGCTGCCAACACGACCTACACGGCGACGTTCTCGGGTCAGCGTGACGGCAAGCCGGTAAGCAGGACGTGGAACTTTACGACTGGCTCTTAACGGAATGACTTGAGCCAAATCAAAAAATGCCCCAGACGATGGGGCATTTTTATTTTGTCCGCGCCTAGTGGTTGAAACCGCTGCACGCATAGACCGGTTGTGCTGGCGCTGACACGCTGGGGTCGCCTAAGGCCACCTCATACAGTGCTGCGTTGGGCCAGACATCACCTGTTGCTGTCAGGAAGTAATTACCTGCACTGTCTGGCGATACCGGGTATCGCTGGCCGAAGTAATATTGGTAGTACGAAGTAGAGCCGTCCGACCACTGCTGCTTATAGACGCCTATGGGAATCTGACCGCTCTTATTTCCGCCATTCCAGGCTCCGCAATCCTCCCATACATAGAATCCCGTAGTCGATACGATAGTAGGCTTAGTTGTCGGGTCGTTGGGAGCCGTACAGCCTGGCGCAGACCAACTTGAACCGTTCCAGCTAGGCGCACTTGTTTGGGTAAAGCCCGTTGGACAGGCCGCGGGTGCCTGATAGTTGCACTGTGGCGCCGAGTATTGCGATCCAATCCACTGCGCCGCAGCTACGGTCGTCCATCCGGCATCTGTCGGACACGTCGGTGCAGTCTGCCAGACAGTTGTGATATGACCTACGCAGGTCGAATCTTGGTTGTTGACCGAACATCTCACCGGCCCTGCCATTGCAGCATGGCTCCCAAGCACCGCACAGACGGCCAGCGCAATCCTTATTATCAGTTTTGTCATTTTCTCTGTTCTCAGTAGGAACAATACGTCGTCGCAACGGCGGTGCCGGGGATAACAGTGCTGTCGCCCGGGCTTCCATCCACGATATAGACTGTCCACGGGCCCGTACCATCGACCCGGTAGTGGATCGAAGCGGTCGGGTCGGTATAGGTGCTCTGCCCGGACACGACGATCCCCGGCGTCCCCCCCGCCGGACACACTGGATTTGGCACAAAGGTGCCGTTCCCGTCGGGGATAGCGGTGTAGCCGTACCACAGCTTCGGCCCGCCAATGGGCATCCACTGCAGAACGCCCGACAGCTTCTGGCACGACAGCACCAGTCCCGAACCGTCACTTGCGCCCGCCATTGCATTGACCGTCGGGCAAGCGGTTCGTGGCCAGCCAAAGCTGCCCATCCCAACCGTCGTACCGGCGGTGACGCTCGTGCCCGCGGCTACCGCACCGCTGGCGGCCACAGCACCCGTTGCGCCAACATTCGCGGCGCTGACCGTCCCCTCTGCATCCAGATCGTGAACGTTGTGCAGGCTCACGTGATTCACGTTCTGGTCGCCCGTCCACGTAAGCGAACCATCGCGCCGGATATAGACCGAGTTACCGTCCGAGGTTGGCCCGTTGGTCGCGAGAATTGCGGCCGGGACATTGCCCAATGGATTGTTCGCGGTCCATGCACCGTAGAGGCCGGTGATCGTTCCCGCGTTCTGCGCTTTCGAGTACCCGAACGAATTGCCGCCAGCCTGCACAATCTCTGAGGCGCCGACGACATCAGGCTGTCCGCCACGCGTGATCGGCTTCGACGGATACATGACGTACCTGACGTGGCAGTCACCCGCGCTGACCGTACAGGTTGCAGGCCCGACACTCATGCTGGTCACATAGGAGCCCCCCCAGAACGGCCCCGCTGCGTGGGGCTGTTTCAGATTCCCCTGTGTGAACAGGTCATCGATGGTCGGCGCAGTGACCGGGCCGGGCCCGCCAGCGATCAGCGTCGCGTAGTTGTTCGTCACCCAGTCGGAGAGCGCCGAGTTGATCACCGCCTCGTTCTGGCCTTCGGCCGTCATCACCTGCTTGCGCTGCTTCGCTGCGTCTTCCTTGATACCAACGACGACCAGCAGCGCGGCGGCCACCATCACGGCCACCATCTCGACGAGGCTGAGCATGGGCGGCGATCCTTAGTTGTTGTGCGTCGCGTACATTGCGATGCTCGCAGTCGCACCCGCCGAACTGCACGCCGTCCCCGCAGTCGTCTGGCTAAAGGTCGTGTTGGGATCAGAAACGGTCGTCCCATTGACGGTCACCTTTGTATAGGCGCCCGCCACAGCGCTCACCGAGAGCGAACAGACCGTCGCCGGCACCGGGTAGGTCAGCGCCATCGCATCGTTGGTCGTGGCAATGGTGGCGACCGCGGCTGTCACCGAGCCACCGAAGATACCGGTCAGCGCGCCGGACGTCTTGTTCACCCGGCTACCCGCCGAATCGAAGGCGTGATTCTGCGCGAGCGTGAGCAGCGATTCGCCCGAAAAATCAGTGTCGCTCGACGTCGCGTCCTGAATACCACTACGAAAGAGCTGGGCCTCGCTTTTGAACTGGTGCGCGTGAATGCGATCCATCACGAAGCTACGGCCCTCATAGACGATGAGTGCGAGCAGCGCGGCACCCGCCATGACGGCTGCGCCTTCGATGATCGAAAGTTCGCCGGACTGTTTGCGCCGGCGGCCCATGCGCAGGATCGCTGCCTTACGTTGCGCCTGGGTCTGAATCTGGGTCTGATTCTGGATCGGGTTGTTGTTCATTTTTCTTGCCTCAGTCAATTGGATACAGCGGATGTAGTCGGGGAAGAATCGAAGCTCGCGGCGCCGGTCGCAGCGTACGATCCGATGCCCAGCACGAAAAACAGCGTGATGGCGAAGCCGAGCAGCACGTAATGCGTGATGCGTGCATTGCGGCGCACGGTGGCGACAACGCGGTCCAGCGAAGTCCGGCCAAGACTCTTGATGGCCTGTACGAACTGGTCGCGCCCCGCGGCGTCGGCGATCGTGTCGATCACCACCTCGGAGAAGATGCCGGTGTCGAGCGCTCGCATCGGTTCGTCCGGGCGCTGCGTGAGCCGCCGGCTCATCCGGTCGATGTGCCACCTGAGCCACGGGTCGGCGGTCTTCGCAAGACGGTCGAGCGCCGCCCGCAAAACGAGATTCGAATCGAAGAGACCGGCAAGCGACACGATCAGCAAGGCCGCACGCAGGTCGCGCCGGTTGCGCCACATGAGCGGCAACGCATCCACCCGGTTACGAAAGTGTCCGGTCCAGCGCCTGAGCGTCCAGAAGTACAACGACACGAGACTCGCGGTGATCGCAGCGCTCAGCCACCAGTAGTCGTAGCAGAACGTGTCGATCGCATGGAGCGTCTGGCCTATTGGCAACCATTGATCGACCGGCTTCGTGTCCGCGACAGCCGGGAAGATCTCCCCGCCGAACAGCATGCAGAACATGTAAAGGTAGACGATCAGAAACGCCGGATAGGCCATCTCCAGCGACGTCGTCGACGCGAGCACACCCTCCGCGTGCGCCGCCATTTCTGCCAGCTCCAGCCCGCGCACCGCAGCGTCTGCGCGCGTCGACGTACCGGCAATGTCAAGGAGCGCGTGTTCCTGGCCCGGAATGAACGGCTTGAGCGCCGTGGCAAAGTCGTCGCCCGCGACCATGCGCTTCGCAACCGCATTGAACACGGGCCACGCCAGCCACTTGCGCGAGCGATGACGCTTTTCGAGGGTCGTCAGCCGCTCGAGCAGCGTCTCGCGATTGCGCAGCCCCTTGGCCGCCACGTCCAGACGTGTCTCGCGATAGAACGTCTCGCGCATTTTCTGGAAGCGCCAACGGGCGATGCGTAGCCGCTCCTTCTGCGGCAACGCCATGAAGAGCGTATGAATCAGTCCGCGGATCACGAGGGCATCCTCCCGTCGCGGTCGGCGAAGATCCGGTATTCGTCAAACGGACGCATCGCCGTGTCGATGAAGCGCGGATCGATGATGCCTTGCGACGCCTTATAGAGCGCGTGCTCGTAGATCGTCTTGCCCGTCATGTCGTCGCTGTCAAAGCCGGTCGAGCGCGCCGATCGCCACACGTTCTCAGCGCCGCGCCAGTCGCGTTCGGCAACGCGGTCGAGAAACTCCATGGTTGGCCGGAAGATTTCCATTGCAAGCGTCTGCCCCTTCGTGCCGGCCGCCACCTTGCCTGCCCGCGTGAAGAGTCCCTTCAGGCGGCAGTGTTCGCAACCGGCTTCATCGCGGCACGCCATCTTCGAGGTGTCCAGCCCGAACTTGTGTTCCAGCGTTTCGATCTGCGCTGCGGACATCACGTCACGTGCCGGGACCTTGCAGTGCGGGCACAGCAAGGGGATCAGTTTCTGGTTCGCAACAGCATTGATGAACTTCTCGGAGGACACTTCGTCCATCGGCAACTGCAGACGCCCACCGGCAAGGCGCATGAATGCACCGATTGCGCTGTCTGCATGTAACGTCGTGCGTACCGGGTGTCCAGTGAGCGCCAGTTCGGCAACGAGGCCGGCGACGACGCGATCGCGGATTTCGCCCACCGTCACATCATCCGGGTCCATACGCATCAACGTACGGATGACCTCGGCGCACTTGCGGTTGGCTTCTTCGTCCGTCTCGTCGGGACGGCGCGGAATCGAGATATCCGAGAGCCACGGCTGCGGATACTCGGACGGCTCGTTGACCGCGAACTGCTTGCGCAGGTCGCGCGACGCGAATGTGAACGACATCGCGCGCAGCAGCGTGGATTTTGCCGACCCTGTTTCGCCCGTGAAGACCGTGACCCCGCCGCTGACGTTGCCCAGCGCCTGGATGATGCGTAACTGGGACGTCTGCAATCCCATCTGTTCCGGCATCAGCACCTTGAGATTCCGGAAGTTGCCGTCGAGCAGGCGCAGCCCGACGTCGAAGCCGCCAACCAGCGGTGAGCTCTGCCAGCGGATGTTGACAATGTCTGACTGCACGACGAGCGGGATCATCGCCGACTGCGACGCAGTGGGCTGGAACGTCTCGCCCGAATTCGTGTTGCGCGCGACGAGATCCTGATAGGAGGCCGACAGCGCGCGACGCACCAGCGCCTTGGGCAGCTTGCGGTACGTGTAGAGGTCGCCGTTCACACGGAACCGGACTTCAACATCGTCGTTGAAATCGCGGTACTCGTAGTGGATATCGCCCGCGCCGTAGGCGTGAGCGGCTTCGGTCACGTCACGGAACGTGCCGATGGCGCGCGAACTCTCCGGGATGATCGCCGCCGAGCGGTTGCGCTCGCGTGCGTAGATCGCCGCAATCACCGCGTCCGTCGCGATCATCTCCTCATGTACCTTGATGTCGGCGCGCTCGAGATCCTTCACGTAGGTCGGGTAAAGCGCGGACTCATGAAATGTCCGCGTCGTAACGACGATTGCCATCCCGGCGTGCACTTCGACGGCCACGAACTCACGTCGTGCGGAATCCGTGATGCGCAGCGCCGCATCCTGGCCGCGCTCACTCAGAATGCGTTTGAAACCCAGTGCATCGGCGGCAACCAGTTGCGGCAGGCCTGACGGCAGGAACTCCGACTGCTGCGGGACCACGTCTGCCTGCGCATGGAGCTCGTGCACGTCATGTGTCTCGTCAGCGGCCGCTGTCGGCGGCACTGGCTCCGGTGCGACATCGCGCGCTTTTAGCCCAGATTCAGCCGTTGGGTATTCCATCGTTGTGAAGTGGGCCTTCATCGCTGATTCAGCACCACCGTCCGGGGCCGTTTCAGCGGCGCTCTCTGCGGTCCCTTGCACTTCAGCCGTGTGATGAATCGCCGGCTCAACTCGCGCCGGGTGCCCGTTGGCTTCCGGCTGCGCCGGATCAGCGCCGGCCGCCGCATGCGTGTCGCTTTCATTGGCGTCGACGTCGGTGACGTCGGCCATCCTCAGCCTCATGCCCAGCGTCATCGTCTGGCCGGGCCTGGTGTCCACAGGCTCTGCCTTGACCGGCTTGCCCTTGCGCACGAAGCGCGGCTCGCGATCCGTGTTCTCCTTGCCTTCGGCGCCGGCGATAGGCATCGACGCCGGTGAGTCGTCAGTGAACCCGGCGCGCAACGCACGGAACCGTCCAAGAATGCCGCGCGAAGACGGCTTACCGTTTTCAATACCGTTGAACAGGCTCATCGTTATTGACCCAGAGGAAAGGAAGAAGGCAGCGGCCCACCGAGATCACCCAGCGTTCGCGTTGGACTGCCGGTTTGCTGCGTGCTGTCCGACGTATTGGCCGTGCCACCGCTGATGGTTTCCGTCCATGTGCGCCTGCCATCCGCGACGGTGACGACGAATCCATCAACACGCTTCACGGTCCAGCCATTGAGCAGCTTCGCGCCGACGTGCGCGGGATAGGAGGCGCTGCGGTACTCATACAGCACCGACTGCCCGCTCATATCGCTGAAAGCGCCAACGAAGCGCACCGGTTCCTTGCGGGGAGCCGGCGGTATCGCCCTGATGACCGGCGCGGGTGCGGGCACGGTTGCCGGGGCGGGCGCGGTCAGCGAGACTGCAGGACCCTGAGGCCCGCCATCGCCCGCAAGCTGGCGTGCGATTTTCGAGCGGGTGATCTGGTCGATCTCGTCGATCGACAGGTGCGGCGTAGTTCCGGCCGGTAACGTCTGCGCTACCGGTTGCGAGACCTGTTGAGAGGCCGCCGCCTGCGAGTCCACTGGAGTCGACCTGGCAAGCGAACCGCCTGTCGCCGCTCCGCTTGCCGGTGCAGCGCCTGCTGACACGGGCGTGCCCATGTCGAGACTGGCTGAAGGTCTGCGCACGCTGGCCGTCTCCATGTGCGGCGCAGCCGGCTTTGTCTGTTGCGCCTGCGCAGCGCCGGTCACCAGCGTCAATGCACTGGCAATCGCTGTCAGCCGTTTAGTCGAGAACATAGTATTTGCCCTTCGCTGTGAAATGGATTCCGCCCTGGTCGCCTGCGCCGCTGTTCGCCTTCCCGGTTGCGCCCTGGTCGTTCAGCTTCAGCTCCACGGTCATGGAGTCGAGCGTCATGTTGGATGGCAGCTTCGCGAGCAACGGCGATTGCCAGCGAAAGCCGTTGATCTCCCAGGTACCCACGCGAATCATCTGCGCAGGCCGCGAGCCGGTGGTCCCCGGCGGGATCGCGAGTAAGGGTATGGCCGGTTCGATTTGGACCGTGTAGCCGTAGCTGATCAGCTCGAACGGTTTGGTCGAAAGCTTCTGCGGTGGCGTCTGCAGGGCGTCGATCAGTCCCTGCTCGGTAGGCCACGCTTTCTGGTCATCGGCTGTCACGAACGCGACGTCTGGAACCTGCGGACCCCGCGCTCCGGCATGCAGGCCATCCGCGTCAAAGTGCAGCGGACGCATGGTCTCAGCCGCTGCCTGGCGGAGGTCCTCAAAACTGCCGCCATACCGGCGAAGGGTCAGCGCGCAATAGCCCTGCGTTGCGCATACCGCCTTCTCGAAGACCCAGCCCGCCACGACGGATTCGCTATTTCCAAGGGTGGAAAGAAGCGCTGGCGCCAGTTGACTGGCGCGCGGCATCTTTGCGGCGAAGGTCTGACGCACAAGCGCTGCATATCTGTCTTCGAGCGACGGCTCTTTCGACGCAGGCGGTGCGGGTGGATTCAGCAGGTCGAGCAACTGGATGCCACCGAATACGACGGCCGTGAATATCACCAGCACCGGCACGAGTGTCGGCAGGTTGACGGGCACCTTCGCGACGCGGCCAGTCTTGCGATCGTCAAGCAGTGCCGCAGCGCCGAAGCTCTCGTCCACGTCTCCGACAGCCTGGCCGGAACCGAGCGTCGTCAGCGTCAGGTTAAGGCGCAGGCATTCCTGCTCGATCGCCAGACGCCTTTCGTGCGCCTTCGGGGTGGTCAGGACTTCGTCGCTGCGCACGACACCGCGCACCACGAAGACGACATGTACGCGCTGGTCGTCCTGCAGCAGGACCAGTGCGGCAGCCCTGCCCTTCACACGTTCATGCTGCGCAATGCGCGCCGCGCCCGAGTAGAGCCTGGCGCCCTTGATCTCGCCAGCGTCTGGTGTGCAAAAGCCGCCGATGACGTCCTTGCCGCTCCGGTATTCAACGTAGTGCGTCGCACCGAAGTCGTCGGCATAACGGCGGCGCTCGGCGCGCATCTGTCTGGCCGGATACGCACGCCAGTCCAGTCCGAAGACCAGGCGCGCGTTCTTTTCTCGCGGCAGCGGATCGGTAGTGTGCAGCATGCCTGCGCTCACATCGACGGGACGACCGTAGCCGTCAGCATGATCACCTGGAAGGTCTTCGACTTGTCCCAGAGACCCGTGATACCGGCGATACCGCCATTCGTCGTGCTGTCCGCGAAGTCCGTCATCTGGCCGTAGAGCACCACCGTCTGGCCGTCAGACAGCGCGATTGTCTGGTCCTCCTTGCTGCCGGTCGTGTGCGCCAGCTGGATCTGTTGCAGCGTCTGGCCAGAGCCAACCGACGCCGACGTGAACGGACCATTGAGCTTCGAACTGTCGGCCCAGTACGAGAGGATGATCTGGTTGTGGTCGTTGACCGCCGGCAGGATATTGACGAAGTCGCCCGTCGTCACTGTTCCCGGCGTGAGACCGGGCACACCGCCTGACGTGGCCGTCAGGCTCCCTGCGGAGGGCGTGGTCGATCGCAGATAGTCGTCGCTCTGGAACGAGGCGATGGAAACCGGCAGGCCGTTGAGCGTCATCTTCGTCTGCGTGCTGTCCTGCACGGTGCGGCCATACTGGTTCAGAGCATTGATGACGGCGTTGGTACCGGAGAACGGCGCATTCGGTTGCAGCACCGACAGGCCGACCGTAGCCCCTCCCGAGGAGAGCGACGTGGGCGACGTGAAGCTGACCGCATACTTGGCGAGGCCGCCCTGGATATAGTTGAACACGACATCTGCGTTCGCACCCGCCTGAGTGCCCTTCTTCAGCGCGATCTGCAGCGTGCGCACACGCAGCATCACCTGACGCGTCGAGACCGCGTTTTCCTGCGCGAGCAGCTTGCCCATCCGGTCTGCCGCCTCACGCGTGTCATACACTACGACGAGACGGCTCTGTGGGTTCACGGTCACGCGGCCCATCGGCGAGCGAAGCTTCTCGAGCGCATCCCTGATCGACTGGATCTGGTCGAAGTCGCCTTCCCGGCCCGTTGAGGTCTGTGCCGCGAACGAACCCGTATTGCCGCCCGATCCGCCGGTGCCGTTCGCCTGGTTGCCCGTCGAGGTGTCCATGCCCTTCGACATGGTCGACTTGATCGATACCTTGCCCGGGATCGCGGCGATCTGGTACATGCGCGTGACAAATCGCGTGATGTTGATGGTCGTTCCATCGAACGACCAGTCGAGACCAAGGTCTTCGGCCATGCGGGTCAGATACTCGCCTGCATAGCCCGTGAAGACCTGGCCGTAGACCGGCTCTTCGAAGTTCGCGCTGCTGGAACCGTTCGACCCTACAGTTGCGCCTTTGCCACCCGACGAACCCGCTGCCTCGCGCGGCACCAGGGAACTACGCGGCACGAACACGTCAGGGCTCAGATGGACCGCATAACCGGTTGCGCCCGAGATGAGCGTCGAGATCTGTTTGATACCGATGTTCGCGGGCATCGTCACCTTCTTCTCGCGGAACGTGGCGGGCAGCTTGGCTTCGTACGCGACCGGGACGAGCCGGTCGCCGAGGAAGGCCGTCGGCACGTCTTCAACGAGCGCCATCGAGCCAGGCAGGTTGGCCATCGCATCGCTCGCGGTGCGATGAACACCGTCGTAAGCCGAGTTGACGTCGCTCTGGTAGACCGCGCAACCCGCGATCATCAGCGAGCACGCAGCGGCAAGGCCAGTTGTGAGAATGGAAGCGTGACGCATGGTGTTAGTCCTGGCAGTTGGCCGCGCGCGCGATCACGCGGATGACGTTGTTGGTGTGACGGCAGATGCGCGTGGGCACGCGCATGTGATTGGTCGCTTTCATGACCTGCGTGAGTACCGACGTGAAGTCACCGGAGAAGGTCGCGTTGAATTCGAGCGGCAGATCGTCATCGACCTTCCACGCGAGCTGCCATCCCTGTGTCTGCAACCAGCGATCGAGTGCATTGCGCAGATTGAGGTCCTGCGGCGCGATGGAAAGCGTTAGCACGCCACCTGGCGTCGTCGGCGTGCCAGGCAGAACCACCGATGCAACACCAGACGCGGTCGGTCCTGCCACCGCGCCCGATGCGGCCGGAGTGACCGCCGGCGCCGCGTTCGCTGCCGTCGCGCGGGACGACGGGGCGGCCGACAGGATCTGCCATCCGTCACCGGCGGGAGGAGCGACGTGCGACTGGTCGGGGTCGATTGCGGCCTGGCTCCAGCCCGATACACCCACCAGCGACAGTGCGGCCAGCACACGCGCGATCACGCGCACCCGTTCATTGCGTTCAATGGTCACATTCATTGGTTATTGCCCCTGCCGCTGCAGGCGGCGATAGATTGCGTTGGCGTAGATCAGTTGCTTCTGCGTCGAAACCGCGTTGTATGCACCCACGGCCCTCCAGGTCGGCCCGAACTGTCTGATGTTCGAAGCAAGAATCCACGTTCCGACGTAGGCGTTCACACAGGCATTGAAGAGGTGCTCACGCCGGATTCCGTACTGGGCGAGTCTCGGCAGCCATGACGAGTTGATCTGCATGAGGCCGATGTCTTCGGTCCCGTTGCTGTTCACGTTCACCGCGCTCGAGCGCATGCCTGATTCGTGCTGCGCGATCGCCCGAACCAGTTGCGCACTGATGTGGCGGTAGGCAGCCGCGTCGTCGAGGCAGTCGGCCTGTGCGACGGCCGCGCATCCGAGTGACGCGAACACAGCGAACAGATGAAGCGCGCCCTTCATCACGATTTCGCCACCGCTGTTGCAGTGGTCGTCGGCGCGACAGGAGCGCCCGGCGCGAGACGCTCGAAGTACTTCACGTCGTGACGGCGCATGACGTTCACGGTATTGCCGTCCGCGGTGACGATGAACTGTTCGGACGTGCCGTTGAACATGTAGTAGCGGCCCTTCTGCTCACCCGACCCGAGGTGTCTGACGTCCGCCACATGGATCTGGATAACCGAATCCGCGAACTTGAAATAGGTGTGACCGTCGTTGTCGAACACCGCGAGCAGATGGGCGGCGTTCGCCTGATCGAAGTCGTAGACTGTCCCTGCCGATCGGCCGACCTCGACCGACTTCGAACCATCGGAGACGACGATGCGCTGCGCACGCTCGACAGTCATGACGTTCGTGTCGCCGTTCCATTTCGGATGCAGCGAACGCCCGTCAGGTGTCTTGAACGTCAGCTCGTGGGCAGGCTTCGATGCAAAGCGGATCTGGGTGTGTGTGTCGTCGCCATCGCGGATCGCCTGCGCACCAAAATTTTCGGCCAGCAGCGATGCGCTCGCCGTCGGTGCGTCTGGCTTCGCTGCGTCCCCGTTAGCGACCACGGTTTGTGCGATGGTGTCAGGCTGCGACTTTTCACCTGCCGCGTAGTTGAGCGCGCCGGACTTCGGCGCGTCGCGATGCAGGCGGATGTGGCGCGACGTGAAATCGACGTCCGCGTACAGTCCGCTTTGCGTCATCAGGCGATCGAGCGCCTGCATCCAGTTCTCGCCCGCACGCGTGGCAAACGCGCTTGCATCCGTGATGTCTACGTCCTTCTGTGCAGACCCCGTCCAGCCCTGCGGGGCCAAAGCCTTGACGAAGCTGGCCACGGGCATGCTCGCCTTGAGCGCGCGGACCGGCTCGAGCGCACCATGCGTGCCGATGAGGACAAGGCGATTGGTGAAGCCATCAAAACCAGCGGGCTGATCGTCGCGCAACGCGGCGAGCGCGCCACTCGCCCCGCCGCCGATGAACGCGTTCGCCTTCGTCCAGCGAGCACTCGCAGTGCGGCCGGCCACCGAGTACGTGATCGTTTCGGGCGTGCCATCGACAACGACATAGGGGCCTTCCGTATGGCCACCGACTGCGGAAATGACCTGCCCGGCGCGAGGCTGGATATAGGTCTTCGATCCGTCGTTGAAGATGAGCGCAGGACGCTCGGCGATACCGCCCGCAATTTCGTAATCGAAATCGAATGGGTCAGTGTTCGCGGCATGCGCCGTGATCGCAACGAGCAGCGCGATACAGGCGAGAGCGATTCGGGAAACGTGGAACTTCATAGGCCGGCCTGGATCTGGTTAAGGTGCCGCGCAAAACGCGCGAGATACGCGTTGCCCGGAACCGGATTGGCGCTGTGGTAGTAAGCGATCGCCTTCGCGACCGACCGCGTTTTGCTGTAGTTCTCGTTGAGAATGTCCTCAGCAACGCGGATGCTGGTCGCAGGTGCCAGGGCTTCCCACGGCGAAGCAAAGCGCCGCGCGTGGTAGCACCAATTGATCTGGAGAAGGCCTACGTCGAAGTCGCACCGCCCGTGCGCAATCAGTGACTGGATGACGCGGTATGCGTCCTCGCGCGACCTGAAGAAATAGCCCTGCCCTGCGACGTTCAGAGTCCATGGCCATGCGCGGCCATTGAAGCCCGATTCATTCAGCGCGATGCCTGCGAGCACCTTCGGATCCACGCTCGTGTGCATCAGCTCGAACGGCGCTGTCGCACTTGCACACGCCCAGCCGCCACGACCTTCCACGATCGCAGCCTGTGCATCGTCATCAAGCACGACTGGTTGCAGCCAGCCCTTGCTCACCAGCAGGCGCTCGAGCGAAACCTCGCGCGCATCAACAGACACCGTGATCCCCGTATCGGGATTGCTGCCGACCGTCTGACCAACGAGCGGTGCAGCCCACGATTCGAACGCGTCCAGCCCGCAGTAGAAAACGGGTTTGCCATCGAAGCGTGCGACAGAACGCGCGCCCGCCTGCGTCAGCACGACGCTCGTCGGGCTGATGACGTTCTCGATGGTCGCCGCGTGACTTCCCAACGACAGGGCCGCCAGCGAGAGGATCAGGACAATTCGCCTAGTCACCGCGGTATGGCTCCATGCAGATGTCGCGATTGACCTTGATCATGAAGCGGCGCTCGCCCGGGCCCGTCGTGATCGTGGGCGGGATGTTCTTATAACGGTCAAGCACGGACTGCGAGGTTTGCGCTGCGACCTGTCCGGCCGTGCTACCCACCTGCGTCACACCAAGCGGCCCCGTGGTCGTGGACGTTTCGCCGCCGTCGTACTTGCGCAGAAGGATCGCAACGAGAAACGACGTGCCGAAGATCTTCAGGAAGTGATTGTTGACGTCCCCCGAGAAGCCTGCCGCGCCATCGGCATCCGCGCCCTGCCCGCCGTAGAGCGGCACATGCTTGCCATTGGGCAGACGCATCTCGGTTGCCGCGACAAGGATGCTCTGCTGGCCCGGCTGGATATCCGAACTGTAGGGCGCGGTGATCATCGTGCCTTTCGGGATCATCAGGCAGTCGCCACGAATGCTGTCGTAGACGTTCTTTTCGACCATCAGCGCTGCGGTGCCGGGACGGTCGGAATTCAGCCCTTCGATGGTGAGCACGGGAATATGGTGCGGAGGAGAAAGCACGCAGCCGTGCGCCTGACCCACAAAACCGCCGCGGGAAAAGTCCTCTCCGTTGCCTGATTGCGCGGCTGCCGTCTTCATGAACGCCGCATCGCGATCCTGCGTCGTTGACACCGCGCCCCGCCCCGCCTGCGGGCCGACGCCCACCGCCGCCAACGCCGCGGCGACCTGTGCACCGGCTGAACCTGCGGCCGCCTGTTGGGCCGATGCCTGTTGCGTCGCAACCTGCTGCGGCGTGAGGATGCCCGCCGGAAGCATCGCCTGCACAGGTCCAGAATCCTTCACCTTGACGCCGGGACGGAAGATCGCCGACGCGTAGATCGCATCGTTATCCGACTGGGCCTTGATTTCGCGCGTGTGCTCGTCGGCGGCGAAGTTATCCGCGGTCAGACCGGGCGCGAGGATGGGTGATGCCCCCGACGCCGATGCAGCGCGAGGCAACGCGGCAGCTCGTGCCTCGGACGCAGCAATCCTGCGTGCGGCCGATTGCTGGTCCTGAATGATCTTGTCGACGTCCTGGGTGCTGTTCGACCTGTCGACCACTTCCGCCTGTTTGGCCTTCTTCGCCAGTTTGGCCTCGTCGTCAGCCTGCGCGCTTTCCTTGATCTGGTAGTAGAAGCCCAGCGCCGCAATCACGACGGCCGCAACGACACCCGCGCTGATCAGCGCGTTGCGGGGCGACTTCCCTTTCACAATCTGCGCCTGCGCGCCCGTCGGCTGTCCGTTTTGCCCTGTCATGTCGAGCGCTCTCAGAAACCGAAGATGCCGGGCCGGCCACGTTTGATCGTGACCTGGTCGTTGGCAGCGCGCAGGACAATCTCATTGGCCATTTCCTGCACGACGATGTACGGCCCACGACGGATGAAGTTGGGGCTGACGATATCGCCGTGATCCTTGACGATCGGCACCGCGAAAGGCGCGTCCAACGGCAGGCGCAGCCAGACTGATTTGCCGTCATCGAATACGGTCTCCGGCCGGAACGGCGCCGAACCCGACACGGTGTAGTCGAAATTCAGCTTGTCGGGCGATACCCCGAGCGGGCCCGAATCGTTCGCATTCGGCCCTCCCTGCCCCGCGTCAGCCGCGCCTGCGTTCCCATCCTCGCGCGCGCGAACCTTGGCCATCAGCGAACCGGGATAGTTGAACCGCACGGTCTGGTAGAAAAGCCCGCCCATCGGCGATGAGACCAGCGTCATGTCGTATTCACGCTGGTTCGTCGTCAGGTGCAGCGTGTTGACGAGGCCCGGCTTGACGGGCTTGATAAAGACGTGATTCGATCCGTCGGTATCCACGATCCACTGGACGGAATCGCCAAGCGCGGGCTCGGTCGCCAGCACCTCACCGCGCGCCAGCTCGATCGTTGTCGTCTTGAGCGGCGCCGTCATGATGCGGTAGATCTGGTCGCGGCTATACGGGAACACCGCCATGCGCGCGTCACCGGGCATGGTGATCGGATCGGTACCGGCGTTATAGGGATTCACCGGGCTCATCGGATCGCTCATCGCATTGGCGATATCGAAGGATGTGGACGACACCGCGCTGCTCTTCCTGGCAGCAAGCACGGGCGTGCAGACCACCGTGACGCAGGCAAAAGCCGCGACCCACGAGGCAAGCGTGCGTGAGTGGATCATCATTGGGTCTTCTGGATGGAGAACAACGGATAGAAGAGGCCGAACGGATTCGCACCGAGCGCGTCTTCTGATGTGGGCGGATTGATCTGGTAGCGGAACGTCAGCGCGTACTTCTGCACCACCGGCTTATCGGTCGGTGATTGCGTCGTGCTTGTCGTGAATTCCACCACCGCGGTGGAGTCTTCGAGCATCGCAACGTTAGTCACGCGTACTTCCCGCACGAGCTTCGGGTTGAGCGTGATCGACTGGAACGGCGCATCGCTCTTGATCCAGTCGCCGAACTGGTTGCGGGCATTGCCGACCATCATGGCCTTTACGCCATTGATGTTGCGGGCCATGCGAGAAGTCTGGATGTCATCGGTAAGCACCGGCTCGATCGTGAACCAGCGCTCCACAGTTTCACGAAGTGAGGTGCGGATAGCCTGATCGTCCGGCTTGTACGCCGTCAGTTGCGTAACGACAGCATGGCCGTTCACATCGGCCGACACACCATAGGACTTGACCTCCGACGGCGCAGGATTGCGCGTGTAGATGGCCCCGCCCGCGATGAACGCCAGGATGAAGCAGAACGTCTTCCAGTGATTTGCTTCGACACGCAGACGTGCGCCGTTGTCGAAGATGATCTTCTCGGGGTCGTCTTCGGAGTAACCGCCGGGGGCGGTGGACAGCGCGATCTGTTTCTTGCTGCGGAAAAGAGGCATGACGGTCGATCCATTTGGGCCGACTCCATTGAATCAGCCCGCGCGGGAACCGGATCATGCAAAAGAGATGCGATTTTTGGGCGCTTTCGGGGCTGAGAACTTCGGCGATGCATCGCGTCAGCCGGCTAACGGGCTTAACCCGAAATGATGACGATTTTGGGGCAGCTTTCGGGGCAACGACTGCGAGTGTATGCGAATAGGATCCAGACTGTTACATGGTTTACATGGAAGCGCTTAATCACGTCGTTGATTTAAAAACAAAATGTTGAGCTTTTTGCGTCAGCCGGCTGACGGAAGTTTCGGCGACATCACACGACATGCCAAGTTCTTCGAGACGCACGCGACTCTGGCAATTCTTGAGCTTCCTTGACATCTGAGCAACCGGGTTAGCATGAACTCATTTTGCAAACAGCCATTTATGAAAACAGATTCACTTACGCTACGTCAGCAAGAGGCTCTCGCTCAATACAGCAGCCTGCGTCAGCGGAAGGCATCGATGATCATGCTGGGGCGGCTTTGCGGCTCGTTTCTGAATCGGCAAATGTGGGAATCGCAATCTGAAATGGCCTCAGCCTTGGGCATTTCGAAACCACACGTCAGCCGGTTGCTGCGCGCAGCAAAGGTACCGGACGAAGTCATCTATACGTTTGGTGACGTGCAGCGCATTTCGTTTGAAACCGTGGAGGCTCTCGCGAAGATTGAAAACCGGATTGGACGCATGCTTTTGATCGCTCGCGCAGTGAGTTTTGGCGCCCGTTCCGACCTCAAGGTGCACGAGATCCTAGCGGCCCTGGCTACCGGGTTCGTGGCGCCGATCCGCGAACAAGTCGTGAGGCTCGCACGCCATAAGGAGGAAGGTTATATCAGGCTATACTCCGCACAGTTGAGCCGCATGTCCGCGGATCTTCCTCGTCTGGAGAAAGCAATCAACGCTGTTTTGGAGGGAGTCTTGCAACTGATCTGATTTGAGAGCCGCCGGTTGAGAACCGCGCGCCTGTTAAGTCTCAGCGTTTTCGTAACCAGATCGGAACGCGTCACCTTTGAGTGGCGCTTTCCGATCTATGGTTACTTGACGGCCGCAATGCGATGCTCCTAGAAAAAGCCATGTGCCCCAACTTTCGGCAAGTTTCTGCACAGGAAAGACGCCTGCTGGAATTCACGATGTTCGCTGCGCAACCTCCGGCAAGCCAGCATCGAACTCGACCTAACGAGACTTGCCCGGCCTCGACCTATTGAATACATAGCCCGCGAATCCGTCTTTCAAGTCGGGGTACTTCTGGATCGTTGCCTCGGCCAAGTCGATCATAGGATCAATGCCCAGCCGGCGTAGCGTGAGCTTGCCAGCCGGTGTCCCTTTGTAGGTCCGTCGCCAGTCCTCCCGCTGCTTGGATGTAGCGGCTTCGTATGCTCCCCAGCCGCGCCGGATTTCGTCGACCATGCGGTCCTGAGCGTGCACGTTCTGGGCGGCTATCTGCAGGGCCATCCTACTCTGGATCTGCTCTTTCGCTTCCGATTCCCGTTGCTCTGTCAGGGCGAGGTCTTTCTGAATCTCGACCATCTGGCGCTCGGCGTCGGAGACGATCCACTGTTCCTTCAATGCCTTCATAAAAAATCCGGCTGGGCTCTTCGACACCTTGCCCAATTTCAGGCTGAAACGCGTCCGCTCGATCGCCTGTTCCAATCGTTCATCATTGTATGTGTCGCGCGACGCGGCAATCTGGTTTAGTTGGGCGCTGGACAACCCGAACTCCTGCTTCAACGTTTGATAAATCGCTTGCGCCTGCTCGTGGGTATGAAGGATGCGCTCGGCCATCTCTTTGCGCTCAATGCGAAACTTCAGGCGGCCGATTTTCCGAGACCCCTGCTCATTGCGCGTCTCATACGAGAGTCTCAGGTCAGAAACCTCGTTGATCTGTTCAATGGCAGGTACTAACCAGTCTCGTTTGAAATATTTGAACTCGTTTGCCTTGGCACCCATTGCACCTTGCCACAAACGCAATTCATCGAGAGTAAGCCAATCTGTTTCTCCGTCATCCGCGTAGGGAAGAAGGTGGTCGTACATGACACGCGCGTAGCTGAGCGTGAAGAGAGAAGTGATGCGCAGGCTCAGCCAATGCGACTTTCCTGGGCCGCGTATGATGCCAATCAGATCGGGGGGTACTCGAAACTGGAAACGGCCGCCTGAGTAGGAGATGCGTCCAATCAGTTGCACTGAGCCAAACGGCTTTTCCCCGTCGGCGTCCGGCGCGGTGGTCGCCTGGATCAAGGCCCGTTGAGCTTCGGTGATCACCTGCTCGAGGTGCGCGTTGTTGCGACTCGAGTAACGCATGAGCCATTTGAAGTAGTCCAGTTCAACGTCATAGAGATCACGAACCTGTTCGTCCTGAGCGACGACGAAATACGCCGCATCGATCAGACGTCGCGCTGCAACACCCAAATCGATAATGCGGATGAGAACGTTCTTTCGTGCGAAGCCAATGTCGGACCGCGCCGTGTCGACCGGAAGGTCCTGCCCGGTTGCATCGTCGAACAAAGCTAAGGCCAGCTGCCGCGATGTGGCTACCTGCCCTGCTGTCGTCAT